>JAFIER010000188.1 GCA_020832465.1 Bernardetiaceae bacterium | reverse complement strand
AAAAGAAGAAAAAGAAAAAATTGAATGGAAAGTAGATGGTTTGCGCCTGGGTATGAACCTAGGCTATGCAGCCCTTGCTGTTGCGGACTTAGACCGCCTTCGTTTGGAGTTTATGGCAGAAGTGCCGTTGAGCAATGTGCTGTTTATCGTAGCTGAAGGAGGCTACTCCGAAATGCGTTCATTCCGTCAAGGTGTAGCAAACCCTTTTGAATATGTCAATACAGGTGGGTTTTTTCGCTTTGGGTTTGATTACAATATATTACACAGACTTTTTGATAGAGAATCCGTTTTTGTAGGCGCGCGCTATGGACAAGCTTTTTATGACCACAGACTTACCTATTTTTGGGATAATCGCTATTGGGATTTATTCCCATTAGATGACCGTGTGCGATACTCCGGACGAGTATCTGATACAGAAATGACAGCAAGCTGGTTTGAAATTACTTGGGGGGTGCGCAGCAACTTAGCCAGAGAAGGAATTTTTAGCAAAATATATGCAGGGATGCTTTTTAGAATACGCACACGCTTAAATATGGGGGGATTCGAAGAACTTGCACCCACAGATTTGCCAGGTTTAGGCAAAACTGATAGTCGTACAAAACTCGGATTTGGTTATTACATGCTTTATGAGTTTGGCGGAGGTACAAAAAAAGAAAAGAAACCCAACCTTCCCTAGTTCAATCTAAGACAAACTACAAATTTACCTCTTTTGCTGTAATCCCCATATTACTGTTATTATTACGAAGACTACTACTACACTTTCAGAACTAACAGTTTGAAAAAAACTGTTAGTTCTATCCTAAAACAAAGGCTTAATAGCGTCCGCTACGGACAAGCTTGATAAATTTTCTTACAAATATAATAGAAATAAGAAGTTGCACTGGAATAATTAGTACAAAATCAATACGCACAGGCGATATTGCACGTGCCATCCACATGTCTATAAATAGATTTTCATAAATAAACCACAGCAAAAGCATAAATGGGGCTATAAACTCCCAAATATAAGTCTTGGGTGGCTGATAGCGAAACCCAATAAAATAAAGAATAAAAAATAAAATCGATAAAGCGAGTATCCAATACTCGTTGAGTAGTGCATCTGGCATAGACTTTTGGGGTATTGTTATAATAGTCAGAAAATAAAAGTAGGCAAAACAAAAACTATATAAGCAAATTTCAAAATTTTGCGTACTTAAAAATTGAAAAAATAACCTAAATTATTTGTAAATTAGAGGGCACAAAAAAAAGGTGCTGGATTGTCCTTGCAATAACGTTATTTTATACCAAAAAATACAATTATCATGGCTAATATTTCAAAACTCCCAAGGTTGCTTTTTTCTACGGCAAAATACAATTATCTAAAAGAAGCCTTGCTCTTGCATGAAGGCTTTGAAAGTGGGCAGCTGTTGCGGCGCAGTTTTCCTGATGGTGAGCATTACTACCGTTTTAACACACCCTTAGAAATGCGTGATGCAGTTTTGATTGGCGGTACAATCAGCGATGAAGATACGCTTGAGCTTTATGATTTGGCTTGTGGGCTTGTGGGGTATGGAGTGAGAAGTTTGACTTTGGTCATGCCTTTCTTTGGTTATTCTACGATGGAACGCAGTGTGCAGTATGGAGAAATTGTAACTGCTAAGACACGTGCGCGTTTGCTATCTTCTATTCCTCATGCTTATTACGGCAATAAAATCATGCTTTTTGATTTGCATGCAGCTGGCATTGAGCATTATTTTGAGGGTACTTTGCGCCGTGCTCACGTGTATGTAAAGCCTCTTATTGCAAAAGCGGCACGTATGCTTGCGGGCTCTGACGATTTTGTTTTGGCAAGTACTGATGCGGGCAGGGCTAAATGGATAGAATCTTTAGCGCGTGATATGAATGTCGACCCCGCTTTTGTGTACAAACGCCGTGAGAGTGGTAGCAAAACACAAGTTACTGGGGTGAATGCCAATGTTAAGGGGCGAAAGGTAGTTATTTATGATGATATGATACGCACGGGAGGCTCTTTATTGCAAGCAGCCTATGCCTACTTAGAAGCGGGTGCTGAGCAGGTTTTTGCGGTCGCTACCCATGGACTTTTTCCTGATAATGCCGCTATAAAATTACAAAAAAGTGGACTATTGACTAAAATGATGGTAACAGATACACACCCTAATGCGCTAAGTGTGGAAAGCGATTTTATCAATGTCATATCTATTGATACACTGATTGCTGAAAATTTATAAGTTTATAGCAATGACATTTCTCCGATAAATGTCATTGCTAATCATTTTGTAATTGATTCCGATAATAGCTATTCATCAACTATACTTCTAAAAGCCTTACCTATATTGGCTATCAAATCGCTGGGGAGTAGCGACTCGATGCTCTCGTGCTACAGGGCTTTATCGCCCGCGCTACCGTGCAACCAAACACCTAAAATAGCTGCTTCTTCATAGTTGTGAGACAAATAACAACGAAACAAGAAGCATACAACTTCGAAATTCATTAGTTACTTATTGCCCAAAGGATTTTAATAGATATTTGTTTTTGATTCAGTCTTTTGCTGTTTTAAAAATCTTGAAACTACTTGTGTTTTTTCTTCTCCCCAAGGCATTTTTCTGACTTTGGGATAGGTAATGTATAAGGCTCTTTTTGCGCGTGTGATAGCTACGTATAAGTTGTTTTTTTCCTCACTTAATGCTGAATCTGTTTTGGCACGATAGTCAGGAAATACTCCATCGTTCATTCCCATTAAAAACACAATTTCGAATTCTAATCCCTTTGTGGCATGAACAGTTGCAATAGTTATCTCGTTTTGATTATCTTTTGCGTTATTTAAGGCTAAGAAATATCTAAAATTGGCTAAGGTCAGACCGTCAGGATTTTCTTTTCGGATAAAAATGCTCCACAAGTTTTCAAGTTCTGAAATATCGAAAGCAATTTGCGCAGCCTCAACGTCTCGATCTTGAAAATCTGTATTTTTTAAGAAGTTATTAAGCTGCTCGAATACCCAGCCAAGAGACTTCGGATTGTTTTTTAGGTGTTGCCAATATTTTAAAAGAGGTGCTAAATCTATGGAAAAATGGTTATATTGTTGAAGACCCATCAAGCGCTCAAAACTATCTGCACCTATAGATAATTCAACTCTTAGTATATCTTCTATTTGCTTCAAATGTAAAGTGTTGTTGGGGTTTACAATAACTTTTGTTCCTAAATCAAAGATTTTCATAAAATCAGATTCAGGCTCAAATTTTTCTAAGCCTCTTTTGAGATAGAAATGTGTTTTAAGCTCGGTATCATCTTCGAGCAGGGTTATCAGGCTAGAAAAAACAAATCTGTTGCGTCCTAATACTGCGATATTTTTGAACGAGATAGGCTCACTTATTTCTTTGCCTATCTCTTCGTAATAGCCTTTCTTTACCCATTGTTTTATTTTGGAAATAATAAATTTTGCTTCATCTTTTTCATTATCAAAATTTTGAATTTTTCCAATACCTTCAAAGAAGTTTGCACCTATGCCTCCGTTAGATTGGACTTGTTCTGCTAAACTCAAAACTGCCTTTGAAGAACGGTAGTTCTGCTTGATTTCCTTTTTTATAGCTCCAAAATCATGTGGAAAATGTTTGAGCATGTAGTCAGGATTCGAACCACTAAAGCCATAGATAGACTGCTTAGGGTCGCCTACCATTAATACATTTTTGTGCTCTTCCCCACAAATTGTTTTGATGATGTGATATTGTGCATAGCTCAAATCTTGCGCCTCGTCTATTAAAATATAACGATAGCTACGCCGATAGATATTGGCTACTGCGGGTCTTGATAAAATCTGATGTGCAAAAAGTAAAATGTCATCATAGTCTATTGCATTTTGCTCTCTTAGCCTTCGGTTATAATCTTGAAAAAGCAAGGTTGTTTTTTCTCCCCAATTTTTATAATCAGTCTCAAAAGCAGGAATTTGCTCTATCAAATTTCGCTTTTGTGTACTAATAAAATCAATACAATGATAAAGTTTCTCTCGCTGTTGTTTCCTTCGTATTTCAGGGCTTTCAGCGTCAGGAAAATCATATATTTCTTTCAGTATGGGATTGCTCAGGAGTACTTCTTCCAAAATTTCTTTGCAGTCATTTTCATCAAAAATATGAGGTGGAGTAGCAAAGCCTATATCCGTGTAACGGGAGCGAACAATAGACAAACAAAACTCATGAAAGTTACCAATAAAAGCCCTCGCTTTCAACTTAGGAACATCCTTCAATCGTTCGTTCATTTCTGCTGCCGCTTTGTTGGTAAAGGTAAGGCAAAGAACTGAAAAAAATTTATCTTTTTTCTCGGTGAGCAAGTAACGGACTCTTTCCGTAAGAATGCGTGTTTTGCCACTACCAGCGGCTGCTTCTACCAAAACAGCTCCTTCGCCTTCATTAAAGAGTACAATCTCTTCCTGCTCCTTAGATAGTATTGCCTTGTGCATCTTCTTTGGGTTTTAAGTTGAGTTCTTGGGCTATTTTATCGAAAAGTTCAAGCAATGTAGAGGGCAATGCCTTGCCCGAGAGTATGATATTTTTTGCTATTTCTTCTGCAAATTCAGTTTTATTTTCACGCATACAATCCAACAAAGCACGGGTTTTTCCTTCATATCCATCATAAGCTCTTGGCACACCTCTTTTACCTTTTTGATTATTCAATTCTGTAATATAAGTTTCTAAATAACTCTCTTTGGATTTAACGGTATCAATCGCTTGATTTATCTCCTCTTTATATCCAGAGTCAAATAAAAATTGCTCAAAATCTGCTTGGTTTGGCAAGATAAAAAGAGGAATATGGGCAAGCGTATCATAAACCTTTGCAATTTGACTTTGTACCTTAGTTTCCGTATCGCCATCGCCATCACTCAAAATAAATACAGGGATTTTAAGGAATTTGGCAAACTTTAAAAACGGTGAATAATTTTCATTTCCGCCCACACTTACGAGTGTAATGCCATCTTCAAAAGGACTTCTACCAAAGTGCTTTTGGTAGAAGTGAGGTAAAGCAACTTCTTCGGTAATGCCCTCAAACAATAATAATGCTTTTGTAAATAAAAGTTCGCCTCTGTGAAGAAAAATCTCTTTTACCAACTCTCTTCTGTCGTCCTCATTAAGTTTAGTATCTGCAATTTGCTTTAAATCGTTTATTTGAGGATTATATTTTCTATAAGCATCTGGTGTTTTACCTTCTAACTTAAGCTGTTGGTTTAAGTTTTCAATTTTTTCTCTATCATATTTATCAAACAAAATCTCGCTCACCATACTTGTATCACTATTTTTATAGAAATGCCTTAATTCTTCTAGTGCTGCCTGCCCTGCTATGTAGGGCGAGTGCGTACTGATGATTTTCTGCCCTGCAAAGGCTTGGAGTTGCTTATAAAGTGCACGTTGTGCGTTGGGATGCAAATGTGCTTCAGGCTCTTCTAAAGCTAGGATAGGAAATAATAAATCGGTATCCTCGCCTTTTTCTATCTTATTATCAATTTGTTGTACTTGCCAAGACGAAAATGCACCCGCCGTAATGATAGATGCCCAACTGCGTGTACCCATTCCGTGACTCTCCATACTGAAGGAGTCTGATTGGCTGTCTTGAAAATAGACTTTCATACCTTTGTGTAAGTCTCTAATTTTCTTGGGAAATGGATTGAGGCTTACGCCTTCACCTTGAGTTTGGATTGCTTGATTCAGCTTTTTGAGTTCTTCTTTTAAGTGTTTGAGCACAGGAGAATTATTGATAGCCTCCGCATTTAAGTCCGAAATTTGTTGTTTTAAACTATCTAAACCTTCACCATAGTCTAATTGAGATACCAATTTGCCAAAAAAAGAAGTACGTTGTTTGCTGTCTTCTAAAATATCCCTTTGGGCATCAATAAAATACATTTTGATATTATTGCGGATTTGAGTTAGGCCTTTAAATTCATTAGTACTTAACTGTTCGTTATCCCAATTTGTAAAAAGAGCATAGCTTACTGTAGGCGTATCTTCTATTCCAAAGCTATACTTTGTCCTTATTGCAAAAAATTCATTTTCGTTCTCGATTTGAATTTCATGAAGTTTGGATGTCCATTTGTTATCAAAATTTGCGATTCTATTACCATAATCATCGGTTGGAATAATTCTAATATCAACGATAATCTCTTTGGAAGGCTGATAACCGTCTTTATCAACAAACAAATCATCTTGGTTGATTTGATTTCTTGAAATACCTAAAACACTATTTAATATACGCAATAAAGTGGTTTTGCCAGAGTTATTTGCGCCTACTAAAATAGTTATAGGCCTCAGGGTTATTTCAATATCTTTGAGAGCCTTGAAATTTTTAACTCGTATTTTATCTATTAGAATATTCATGTTTGCATAATTAATAATTCACCCTACAATATTGTCTGTCTCCAAAGCTCTAAGGTTTACAAAATTTGACTATTAAATAAACTATGCCCTTTTAAGATTGCCTGCTATCTTTACAACAACAGGGGCGAGTTATATTTGGTTGTTTTTTTGCGTCCTGTATTTGTTAAATCATGACAATCAAGTACTTATAAGATTGACATCATTCATCAAGTATACTTCTAAAAGCCGTACCTATATTGGCTATCAAATCGCTGGGGTGTAGCGCCTCGCTGCTCTCGTGCGCCAGGGCTTTATCGCCCGCGCTACCGTGCAACCAAACACCTAAAATAGCTGCTTCTTCGCTCGGGTAGCCTTGAGCAAGCAAAGCTGTAATTATGCCACTCAAAGCATCGCCACTACCACCTTTTGCCATACCCGCATTACCACCTACATGAAAATATACCCTCCCATCTGCTGTACCAATAGCCGTATATTTCCCTTTCAAAACAATAACAATTTCATACTTTTGACTCGCTGCCCTGAGTTTTTCTATAGCTTGATATGGGTTTTGGCTTTCGCCAAAAAGACGTGAAAACTCCTTGGGGTGTGGGGTCAGAATACTGCCTTTAGGCACTCGTGAGAGTCCATGGGGAGTTTTAGCGATAATATTGAGGGCATCGGCATCGATGAGCATAGGTTTGCCATACTTTTCAAAATACTCAAACATACAGCTTTGTGTCGCTTGCGCTTGCCCAATACCACAGCCAATCCCAATAGCTGCAAACTCCGAGAGAGAATCTACAGCCTCGGAGAGCAAATACTGATGGGCATCAGAGCGTAACATCGCCTCTGGTAGGCTGGTCTGTATTGCGAGCATGGCTTTTTTGGGTACGTGCACCGAAAGCAACCCACAGCCACTGCGCAAACACGCCTGCGCTGCTAATATCGCTGCACCGGTTTTTTGATATGAACCGACGGCAAGCAGTGCATGCCCTTGCATACCTTTGTGTGCATAAGGTTTGCGCGGTCTGAATATGCGCTTAATTTGTGATTTATCAATTACCCAAAAATCAGTAGTAGCATAACGCAAAAACTCGGGGTGTAATTTTATATCCAAAACAGTCCATTCTCCAACAAAAGGATAATGCGCATCTAATAAAAAAGCCAACTTAGGCACTTGAAAACTCAATGTATAATCGGCTTGAAAAACCGTGTCTTGCCCCTCCTTAGGCTGCTCGGCAAAAAGTCCGGAGGGAATGTCAATCGCAATTTTGATGCTTTTATGCTGATTCATTTTCGCTATGGTGCGCTTGGGTAAGCCCTCGAGCGGGCGGTTGAGCCCCGAGCCAAAAACGGCATCTACGGTGAGGTCTGCTTCGAAATCTTGTAACTCGCCCTCCTGCTGCACGTGATGCAAATGCACATTATCCGTAGCTTTGAGCTTCTCGAGCTCTATATCAAAATCTTCGGAGTGCTTATCTGAAAAGTGCAATACGGATACATAAACCCGCTGCAATACAGCAGATAAATACCGTGCGATGACTAAGCCATCGCCGCCATTATTGCCTAAGCCGCATACGACATGCATGCTTTTATATTGATTGCGTATTGCAAAATTCATAATCCATTCGCTTGCTGCGTTAGCGGCGCGTTGCATCAGCGCATTCGAGCTGATAGGTTCGTGTTTGATAGTGTAGGCATCAGCCTCTCGGATTTGTTGGCTTGTAAGTATTTTCATGATAAGGTGTTTGGTTTGTTAAGATAATTTTTTCAATGTGCAGATTAGACTTACAGTTATTGGTGTTGTATCCTTTTGGGTAGGTGGTTTCTCACCTTGTTTGGTATCCTTGCCAAACACAAAAGGTTATTTAGGAATAAGATTTCTCGTAGAAATGTCATTTCTAATGCTAACGCTAATATCCTAATCTAAAACGCACTTCGAAGACTTGCTTGAGTTTTTCTATGGTTTTAAAAATATTGCGTAGTGTTTGTCTTTCGAGTTTGTTGAGGCTGGTAGGAGTTATGTAACGTCCTGAATCTTTATTTTTAAGTCCGTGCTTAGCACGCATTTTTACCAAAATTTCATAAGCAAAGGCAGCGGCTTCGCATAGTCCTTTGATATTTTCATCTTTTGCGGCAGCGGCTTCAAAGCGTTCGAAAGTACTAACTTCTGTGAGTGAAAGTTCGTGTGCTAATACTCTAGCGGCATCAGTCAGTGGCATCATAGCTCTTGCTTTCATATCAAATCGGTCTTTTTGTGTGCCTTCTTTTTCAACAATAAAATTTCTGAAAAAACTCAAAGGGGGCGGTGTGCGTAGGGCATTTTTTGCTAAAAAGCTCAAGAAAATGCGTTCCTTAGCTATTGTTTTATGAATATACCCTCGTAAATCCGTAGCCAGCTGTTTTTCACCTGTAATGGCTCTAAAATCAAAGAAAATACAAGCATTGAGCAGGGCTTCTTGGTCGGGCTCGAGTATCCAGCTTCGGAAACGTTTCTGCCAACCCGAGACGGGCATGCACCATTTGGGATTGCTCGCCATCATATCAGCGGGGCAGTATTCAAATCCACATTCATTCAGCGTATCAGTTACTTTTTTAGCGAAAGCCAAAAAGTAGTTTTTAACCTGCTCGCTATCCTGACCCTCCTCTGGGTCTTGATAAATCAAGGCACTGTCTTGGTCGGTGCGCAGTAGTTGCTCTTGCCTGCCTTCGCTACCGAGTGCAAGCCATGCGTAAGCGCAGGGTACGCTACCTTTGCCTTCGCTTTCCATTTGCTCTTCGGCGAGCTTGCTAGCCCTAAAAATAACTGTATCGTTAAACTCACTCATAATATTGGCTATAAAGCGTATGCCTACATCTTGTTTTAAGTAGCTTTTGAGTAGCTTTTCAGCCTGATTGCGCAAATGAGCAAGCCTTTTAGCAGAATTTGCGCGAAGCATTTCTTTGATAATAGCAGCCGGGTGGTTGCCCTGTGCCGTAATCAAATCTCGTTGTGAAACAATATTTACAACCGCAGAATCGGGTGTGCCGTCTTCGGTAACGCAAAGGTGCGTAATTTTATGGCGTACCATCTCGAGCGTCATTTCCGAGACCGAGAGCCCAGGCTTAATCGTCCGCACGGGACTACTCATAAGGTGATGCACTTCAGCCTCGCGCGCAAGGTCGCTTACCGCAAATTTACGTCTAAAGTCAGAATCCGTAATAATGCCGAGAGGACGTTTATGCGCATCGCTCACAATCATCGAGCCGATAGATTTGGTATTCATGAGGTGAGCGACCTGAGTAATGCTATCAGTACTTTGGCAACAAATAACTTCCGTATTTTTTTCAATCGTGTATGTATCCGAAATGGTATCCTCATCACTGCGCTCTTCAAAACTAAACTGCGCCGCACGGCTTTGGCTTACAGAATCCTCAGGCTTAAAAATAGCAGTACCCGAGGCAAATCCAGCAGCAAAAAAGAGGGCTACATCAGCATTTTCAGACATAATATTTTTAAAAGTTTTTACAGGAAGTGCATAAAGGAGCGAAGCCTCCGATGCCGTTGCAGATGCTAAATAAGCCTGCCCTGAGAGCGAGGCGCGTACACCAAAAATATCGCCAGTATCGCAAATATCCCAAAGCTCACGCTCGGGTTTTTTATCTTCCCATATCTCAATTTTACCTTTTTTGACTACAAAAAAATGGGGCAAAGGAGAGTCGCCTTGCACCGTAACTTGTTCATTTTCTTGAAAATAATGTAGCTCACAGCGAGATGCTAAATAATGCAACTGAGTGGCATCTAAATGGTCAAAAGGAGGATATTGCCTTAGAAAATCTTGAATTTCGTTGATAAGGGTTTCGGAAGCCATGTTTTTTTGGTTTTTACAGAATTATTTGATAAAAAAACTAAGGAATTATTTTTTAAACTACGATTTTTTTTGTTAATTTGAAACTAAGTTTGTTATTTGTTATAAGTTTGCAAATAAAGTTACGAAAAATAGATTAAAACGCAAACAATAATGCGTCCATTTTTTTTCTGTTTTTAGTATGCAAGCCGAGTGTAATAATAAGTTGCAGACTGCTACTAATGGCAAACACCATATAGTTTTAATAATTTTAATGATCAACAAACACAACACACAAACAAATATGCGTACACTTACTAAGTATTATTGTTTTTTATGTTGCTGCTTTTTACTTCTATTTTTTACAAATACAAGTTTGATGGCACAACAATCCGCCCCCGAAGTTTCCGAGAAGGATATCGCCCTTTACGTAGAAACGCTTAATTTGCAAAAGCAAGCACGTACTGATTATGAAGCGCAAGTGCATAGCAAATTTGAAGAACACGGCATTTCTCAAAATCTTTTTGCAAAGGTTATCATAGAAGGTGAAGATGCAGTGCCCGCAAACAAAAAGCCCGCTTTTGAAGCCCTTAAAGTGGATTTAAAAAGCTTGAAAATCAATTTAGAAACCGAACGTGCCGAAGCAGCTAAAAAGGCTGGCTTTTCGCTATCTCGTTATCAAGAAGTCAAAACTCAAATAGAGAGCGACCACAAACTAATGAGCGAAGTACACCGACGTTTGATTGCCTTGCAAAACTAATCTACCCAAAAATACGCTTACTTGATTTTTATCAAACCAAAAAAACACACTCTCATTATGAATAATTTTACTACTTTGCTACGGCGCACTTATTACTCAGCGTGCTGTATGCTTTTAATCATTTTTCTGCTGATACCCTCATTAGCAGAAGCGCAAACACTGCCCAATCGGTATTTAGAAGATGTATTCACTACTTTTGAAACTACTAATGTGCGCTTTGGTACGAATATCCCTAAAGTAAGAACAACGCCACAGTTAAACCCTTTTGCACCTTTCTTTTCGCTTACAGCCTCTCTTATCAGTCCTAACGAGGGTGATATGACTACGCAGCAACAAAACTTGGATATGAATATATTCCGACCTGTAGGTGATACACTTACTAAGCGACCCGTAGTTGTTATATGCTTCGGTGGTGGGTTTATTGCGGGTAGCCGTGCTGATGCTGATATACGTGAATACGCAGAGCGTCTTGCACGAAGGGGGTTCGTAACCGCTGCCATAGATTATCGCTTGGGTATGAATATCTTTAACCAAGATGCAGCTTTTCGTGCTGTATATCGTGCTGTACAAGACGGAAGGCAAGCTGTGCGCTTCTTTAGAGCTAACGCTGCAACTTATGGTATAGACCCAGATCAAGTATATATTGGTGGGCATAGCGCAGGAGGATTTGTTTCACTGCACAATATTCACTTAGACAAAGTGGGGGAAATCCCTCCCCAAACCCAGTTCGTTCCTTCTGGCACCTATGGCAACTCTAACAATTGGCCTAGCTTAGGCGGTCTTGATGGGGTAGGGGCTAATACTGCTTTTGATGGTAAAGCCAACTTAGCATTTGCTTGGGCAGGTGCATTAGGATTTTTGTCCTATATAGAAGGCCCAGATGACGCACCTATGTTGCAATTTCATAGCGAGGACGATGGTACAGTACTTTTTGGAGTAGGTGCACCTTTCCCAGATTTAGATTTTTTAGCAGACCTGCCTACTGTACATGGTGGAGGATCCACTCACCCTTATGCACTAAGTGTTGATGCTACAAGTGTTTTTTATGATACTACAGGTTTAGGGCACAACCCACATACAAGCACTGCTGCCAACAGAGCCTTAGTAAGAGACCGTATAGGTGATTTTATGTATGAAGAGCGTTTAAAGCCTTACGAAGCCGTCATCACAGGAGATGACGAACTCTGCCTCGCCGTAGCTGATGATTCGGACAATATCCGTACTTACACCCTCGATAATGCTGATAATTTTCATTACGAGTGGTTTGTTACAGGAGGTACTTTCGTAACGCCACCTACTATATTTTCTACCGAAGTTACCGTAAAGTGGGATACGCCCGGCATAGGCGAACTCGGCGTTTGGCTTTATCAAAGAAACCTTGCACGCTCTCGCGAACCCGTAATGCTCGAGGTCAATGTTATTCCTAATATAAGCATAACCTGCCCCGCTGATATAACCGTAGCTGCCGATGCAGGAGGATGCACAGCAAGCGTTACCGTGCCCGTGCCTACTACAGCAGGCTGCACAATGGTTTCGCTTACCAACGACTTTAACGGAACAGGAAACGCCTCAGATACTTATTCCGCAGGTGTGAATGCTGTTACTTGGACTGCTACCGATGCCGTAGGTAATACAGCTACTTGCACAATGAATATCACAGTAACAGACGACATCGACCCCGTTGCTGTTTGTCAAAATATTACCATTGCACTCGACGCTGATGGCAATGCAACTATTGTAGCTGCTGCTCTCGACGGGGGAAGCACAGACAACTGTAGCATAGCCAGTTTTGCCGCTTCAGAAACAAACTTTACTTGTGCCGATATTGGAGACAATACCGTAACGCTTACCGTAACCGACGGAAGCGGAAATACTGACGAGTGCGATGCCATTGTAACCGTAGAGGACACCCTCGCACCGAATGCGGTTTGCCAAAATATCACTATTGCGCTCAACGCATCGGGAAATGCAAGCATTACAGCCGCTGATATCGATAACGGAAGTACGGATAATTGTAGCGTCGCTACGCTCGCTGCTTCTCAAACAAGTTTTACCTGCGCCGATGTAGGGGCGAACACCGTAACGCTCACCGTTACCGACGGAAGTGGAAACTCAAGCACTTGCACTGCTACAGTAACCGTAGAAGATAATATTGCGCCTACGGCTGTTTGTCAAAACTTAAGCCTTACGCTTACAGGCACAAGTCTCACTATCAACGCTGCCGATTTAAATGACGGCAGTACGGATAATTGTAGTATCGCTTCTTATCTTTTTGATGACACAGGCGAGGCATCTCGTGTGCTTACTTGTACTGACTTTGGCACAACGACCCTGACTTTGAGAGTAACCGATGCCGCAGGTAATAGTAGCACTTGCACAGCCGATGTTACTTTGGATTACGACCTCATATTGAGCTACTCGGGTGAGCAGTTTAATGAATCTCCCGATGATGACGGTAGCATTGATAATACGATTATGATTACTGCCAACTGCGATATTTTTGGCGGTGCTGATGGCGATGACTTTGTAGCCGCTGGCTGGGTAACTGTACTCCATACGCCTGCCGGTCTTACGCCAGTCATTACAAGAGTCAATGCCTCTACACTTACTTTTTCCCTTACGGGGAATGCTGCACCTCACGACGCTGCGGCTAACGTAGATAATTTGACTGTAAACTTCAGCGACGCTGCTTTTGCCGTCGGAACGGCTGCGGACGTAACCAATGCTATTAAAGACGACCTAAGGGTAAGATTTGATTTGCCTACAGGTGGTGGCAGTTCGTTCACACCGCCAGTACCTATGCAGCCTGCGCAAAGCTTTACTGCTATTGCACAAAGCACTAATAGCATTTTGCTCAACTGGCGCGCCTCGCCTGATAACCCCGTGAGATACGTGATTTATAGACGTGCTGACGGCGAAACCGAGTGGACTCGCATTGCTCGATTAAATCCAAGTGCCAGAGAGTTTATAGACGAAAACCTCGAGCAGGATACAAGATATTTCTACAGTCTTATCGCTTTGCGCGATACAGAACGTGCCGAAACAAGAGCTACAGAAGTTACTTACCCCGAAAAACCGACAGTAAGCATGACTCAAAATGCTTGCAATACGGATTTTATTGCCAAACTCAGAGCTGAAGGTGAGCATCAAAACCGACTTTTCCGTTGGTATCTACAAGCAGAAGAAGGCAGTATTATTGCCGAGAACTTAGGTAGTTTTACTACGCCTACTTTGAGCGAAGCCAAAACTTACTATGTAAGTGCGCTCGGGCAGAAATACGAAAGCCAAGAACGAGCTGCTATTACAGTAGAAATCATAGCTACACCTACAGCAGAGTTTACAAGCCTTTCTACCGACCGTTTTCAGTATAGCTGTGGCGAAGAGGCCATATTAGAAGTAGCAGACCAAGGCGAGGGCGTTACGTATCGCTGGCTCAGAAACGGGCAGCGCATTGCAGAGACCGAAGAACCACGCTTCGAGGCTACCGAAGAAGGCGCGTATCAAGTCATTATCTCAAGAGGTTCTTGTGCAGCGGTGAGCCAAAACGTGCTTTTAAAGCTCAATTACGCACCGCACGCCGAAGTCTTAGGTACAAACTTGAGATTCTGCGAAGAGGGAGTCCTTTCGGCAGCAGCCGTAGAGGGTGCTACTTACGAATGGTTTAAAGACGGCGAAAGCATGGCTATCACCGAAGCAAACCGCCTCGAGATTAGCGAAACTGGAAACTACAGCGTAAAAGTAATGAAATATGGCTGTGAGAATATCTCGGTAGCTAAATTTGCCGAAGTGCTCCCACTCCCCGAGACTGTAACGCTTGAAGTTTCTAATGCTTCATTGTGTCCTGATGAGCCGCTTTTGCTTACCGCAACGGAGGTCGAGGGCGCAACTTACCGCTGGGCAAGAAACGGCCGTTCTATTGGGTTTAGCGAAACAAACACACTCCGACGTGAAGGCGGCGGAACGTATAGCGTACAGATTTCGTATCCCGGATTTTCTTGTTTCCGTAGAAGTGAGGAAGTGCAGGTCGATGTTTTAGATATGCCAATCGTGCGTGTACTCAAAGACGGCAGCGAGCTTGTGCTCACGCCAGAGCGAAATGAGCCTATTGCAAATGTAAGTTGGTACTACGAACTTAGAGGCGAGCGTCAGCCACTCCCTGAATACGAAAACGAACTCCGAATTATACCTACTTTGGGTACAGGCTTCTACGGCGCAAATGTAATCTATCAAAATGG
Source organism: Bernardetiaceae bacterium (assembly GCA_020832465.1). Taxonomy (GTDB): domain Bacteria; phylum Bacteroidota; class Bacteroidia; order Cytophagales; family Bernardetiaceae; genus JAFIER01. The sequence continues at coordinate 1,923 of JAFIER010000188.1, read as the reverse complement.
TTGCGAAATGGAAGCCGTAGCAAATCGCTTCTTTGCCGAAGGTGGCATAACGGGGAACGAACCCGAAGCACCTGCCGAATTGCGCATCTATCCCAACCCCGCGAGTAGCATCGTAACGATTGCAGATATCTCACGCGTATTTACAAACGGTGATTTGGACATCGAAGTATATGATGCCATCGGTCGTGTAGTAATGAGAAAACAATTCACGCAAAATGAATTGCAGGGTGATATTCAATTGAATATCGGCAATTTGGCAAATGGTAGCTATACGCTCCGTTTGAATGGAGAGACGCAGGTTGTTATCAAGAAATTGATAAAAGAATAAACGCAAACCAAACCATCGGGAGGGTCTTCGACCGCTACCGAGGTAGTAAAAAAACTCTGGCATAGCTTCAAGGCTTTGTCAGAGTTTTTTTTGTGTAAAACTGTCAGCATCAGGATTCACGAGATTCAAAGATTTTCAGGATTAAGCCAATCAAGTAAATCCTAAAATCTTGAAAATCTTGCTTCAGACAATTTCGTTCAACCGTCAAGGAGGTCTCAACCGTCAAGGAGGTCTTCGACCGTCCTTGAGGTTTCAGCCCCCCCTTTTCAAGGCGGGTATAAAGGGGCGGTTATATTTTAATCAAGCAAATCCCAAAATCCTGAAAATCTTGATTTAGACAAAGAAGCGATTTTTTGTCAATTGCTTTCTTTTTTATATGTTTATTAGATTTTTTTTGTAAATTAAGTGATATTATGATTTAAAGAATTTGTTAAACTAAAAAAAATTATGAAAAAATTATGTTTATCATTGACTTTGTGTCTGCTATTACTCGTCCTTTTTTCACAATGTCATTTGGGCAATAACGGAAGTGAGAACAACATTACCATAGATGCCAATGGCGTATCCTTTACTATGATTTTTGTGGAGGGCGGCAGCTTTACTATGGGCTGCACTCCCGAGCAGAGTAGCGACTGTAATGACAGAGAAGAGCCAGCGCATAAAGTAACCGTATCGGATTATTACATAGCGGAGACTGAAGTAACGCAAAAGCTATGGCAAGCGGTGATGGGTAGCGACCCCGCCGAGCTTTATAATAAAGGCTGCGACGATTGCCCTGTGGAGAACGTGAGTTGGAATGATTGTAAAGCGTTTATCGAAAACCTCAATGGACTTACGGGCAAAACCTTTAGATTACCTACGGAGGCTGAGTGGGAGTTTGCTGCACGAGGAGGGAATAAAAGTAAAGGTTATAAATATGCAGGCTCTGATAATATTGATAAGGTGGCTTGGTACTGGAAAAACTCAGGAGATAAATTACTTTCAGGTGAGTGGGATTGGAACAAAGCGAAAGTAAATAATTGTAATACAAAGCCCGTAGCTCAAAAGAAGCCTAACGAATTGGGCATTTATGATATGAGCGGTAATGTATGGGAATGGTGTCAAGATTTGTACGGTTCTTATACATCTGATAGTAAGCGCAATCCTACGGGTGCTGGTAGTGGCTCGAACCGCGTCAATCGGGGCGGCGGTTGGATCAGTAATTCGATGCCCACGCGAGTCTCGAATCGGAGCTACCTCACCCCGACGGATCGGGACTACCACCTTGGTTTCCGTTTGTGTGTTTTGCCTTAGTCCAGTATAAGTATTTTTGCGATTAGCTTGGCACAAGCGTAAGCCGCCAAAAGCTAATCGATAAAAATGCTTGATTTATATTACCTGCGAAGCGGGCGATTTTTTACCAACCATCGGGAGGGTCTTCGACCGCTTCCGAGGTTTGGAAATGGTCAGCATCAGGATTCACGGGATTCAAAGATTTTCAGGATTAAGCTAATCAAGTCAATCCTAAAATCTTGAAAATCTTGCTTCAGACAATTTCGTTCAACCGTCAAGGAGGTCTCAACCGTCAAGGAGGTCTTCGACCGTCCTTGAGGTTT
>JAFIER010000279.1 GCA_020832465.1 Bernardetiaceae bacterium | reverse complement strand
GGCTTAAAAATAACACTTCTTTGAGAAATGTTATTTCTAAGCTCATTGTGGTATGATAGCATTTAATAAAATAGGCGCATAATGCGCGAAAATAGATGGTAGATTACCTTCAAGTGTTAAATTTTTATTGATTTATAGGTGGTTGCTTTGATTTTAAACAAATTTTTACAGATTTTGTACAATTTTTGATGTTATGATTTTTAATTACGAAATCATATAACGCTTGTCATATTTTTGATAAACTTTACTACTATTACACATGCAAATCAACTTATTTTTTTACAGAGTCCTAATTTTGAACAATTTAAATGGCAACATACGCTTTTTTTTACATCAGGATTGCATTGTTTTTAGTAATAACTTTTTGTTTTGGAGGCTTATCAAAGGTATGCGCCTCGGACTATGATATTATCTCGCCTATGCCTGCGGCAGTAGGGGTCTCTCCTTTATTAGATGCCTTCGTTATAGATTTTGACGATGTAGGTGTAGTAGCAGGTGCGGGTAATTTAGAGGTTTATCGTGCTGATGGTACTTTAATTGCAACCGTGCCTGTTAGTGCAGCAAGCATTGCTGGCGACGGAGTGGTAACTTTTCCATTTTCTACTATTTTAGCTTGTAACACGAGTTATTATGTGCTCATAGATAACGGTGCACTCAATGATGCTAGTGGTTTTACTGGGATAAGCTCAACTACGGAATGGGCATTTACTACTGGCGTTTTTACAGGCGCTGGCGGTTTAGTATTTCTTATAGACGAAGATTTTTCTGGTGTAACACTATTTCCAGCCCCTTCAACTATTCCGCCAGCAGGTTGGGTAAATAACCAGATTGCGGGTACGAATCCTAATCATTTATGGTATTTTGTAGAGACTTATTTTCTTGCGGCTGATGTATGGTGGAGTCCTTTAATAGAACCTCCTGCTGCACCTTTTGATCCTCCTTATACGGTTTTTAACTCGGCTTTTAACGGAAATGGAAACTCGCATAATACTGCATTAGAGTCTCCGCCTTTTGATGCTTCTGGTGGTGATGATATTTTTTTAGAATTTGATCACATATTCAGAAATTGGAACGCTACTGAAAGCTGGAACATAGAGGTCTGGAATGGAACAGCTTGGATAGTAGTGCATAGTCAAAATGGAGATGCTAATGCCCCTTGGAGTACACCAATAACAGAAAACTATAATATCACAGCCGCCGCAGCAGGTGCGACAGATGCAAGGGTGAGGTTTCGTTACCAAGGTACTTGGTGTTGGTACTGGCTTATTGATAATATTAAAGTGTATAAAAATGCCCCAGCCCTTGAACTTACAGAAGTGCTACCAGCAGATAACGAAACAGCGATATGCTTGACACCGACATTAACACTTACTTATAATGCACCTATCAATATAGGAACTGCAAACCTCAATATTATAGATGCTAACACAAACGCACTTATACAAGCTATACCCGCTAGCGATTTTGTACAAACAGAAGTCAATACTATTACTTATACGCTCACAACACCCCTACCGCAAGGCACAGAACTGAACCTCGTCCCAGAATCAGAGTTTATACTTGATTGTAATGGGGGTACAGTAGATGTAGCCGATATTGCTACTGATGGTGTGTGGTCTTTTACTACAGTGGATATACCGTTTGTACCCTTAGAAATTTGCATAGATAGCGATGTAATCGACCTCAGCGCAGCGATAACTACCCCCTCTGCTTGGAGCTTTGCAGGAGATGGGGTCGTAGGGACTAACTTCGACCCTGCCATAGCAGGTGAAGGAGTTCATGTCATTACTTATACGCATACTGATAGTTATGGCTGTGAAACTATTGTTACAGAAAATATTGCAGTAAATCCATTGCCGATATTAGACTTTGAACCGCTACCAGAGGTTTGTGTAAACAGCGTGGCGATAAACCTTCAGGGGTTAGCAACGCCTATAGGTGGTACATTTAGTGGTACGGGCGTTGTAGCTAATGAGTTCGTCCCAGCCACAGCGGGTGCAGGCACGCATACAATTACCTACAATTACACTGATGCGAATGGTTGTCAAAATAGCATCAACCAAGATATTACAGTCAATCCTCTTCCTATATTAACTTGCGACCCCGTCCCTGAAATTTGCGTAGGCGCAGACGCTTTTGAACTTACGTTTGGAAGTCCCGTAGGCGGTACGTATAGCGGTACGGGCGTAGTGGGGGGGACGGACTTCGATGCCGTTATCGCAGGTGCAGGAAATCACACCATTCTTTACACCTTTACCGATGCTAATGGCTGTACTAATACCTGCTCTACCATCTTAACTGTAGCAGATAATACTCCTCCTACGCTTACCGCAATGCCCAATTTTACACGTAGCGTCGATGCCGGTAAATGCTATTTTACCAACGGCGATATTCCAGACGGCACAGCTACTGACAACTGTAGTGTAGCTTCTTACGAATATGTCCTTACGGGAGCAACGACAGAAACGGTAGCTTCACTCGCTGGTGTAGTCTTTAATACAGGTGTAACTACCGTAACTTGGACAGCTACTGATGGGAGTGGTAATACTTCGGCATCTGATATGTTTACTGTAACGATTGCGGACAATGAAAACCCCATAGCAGTTTGTGAAAACTTTCCCTTAGTCTTAGATGCGACGGGCAATGGCACGCTCGCACCAGAAGATATAAATAATAGCAGTAGCGACAACTGCACTGCCGCTGGCGACCTGATTTTCAGCGTATCGCAAACAGATTTTGATTGTAGTGATTTGGGTGTCAATACGGTAACGCTTACTGTAGAAGATGCCGCAGGCAATACAAGCACTTGCACCGCTACGGTAACGGTTCAGGACAACACTGCCCCGAATGCGATTTGTCAAAATATTACCATAAGCTTAGACGGAACAGGTAGCGCGAGCATTACCCCTGCCGATATTGATAACGGCAGTAATGATAACTGTACGCCAGACGGTGACCTTATTTTGACTTTATCACAAACGGATTTTGATTGTTCTCACATTGGAATAAATACAGTAACGCTTACTGTAAACGATGCAAATGGTAATCCACCAAGCACTTGCAACGCTACCGTAACGGTTCAAGACTTACTACCACCGACGGCAATTTGTAACAACTTTTCAATTAGCTTAGACCCTATAACCGAAACTGCATCTATTACCCCAGAAGATGTAAATAATAATAGCTTCGATAATTGTACCGCCCCAGAAGATTTAATTTTGAGTTTATCGCAAACTGTCTTTACTTGTGATGATATAGGAAGCAATGACGTAACGCTTTTTGTAAGTGACGGTGTCCATACCTCTTCTTGTGTTGCCTTCATTACGGTTGTAGATGATACACCGCCTGTTGCGCTATGTGTGCTACCTGCTATTAATATAGAACTTAACGAAAGTGGGGTAGCAAGTATTAGTGTAGATGATATTGATAATGGTAGTACAGGGAGCTGTGATTTTACACGTACATTAAATCGAACTAATTTTGATTGTGCGGATATAGGGCTTACTATTCCTATAACTCTTACCGTTACTGATGCAAGTGGCAATACAGATGTTTGTACTACTGGTGTAACTGTTAGCAATAACTATTTGCCTACCATTAGCTGCCCTATCAACATAAACACAGTAATTACTAATAATATCGGCTCTTGTGGAAAAATAGTAAATTATACACTACCTACCGTGCAAGATAATTGTAACAATGCAACTTTGACCTTAATAGATGGTTTACCAAGTGGTGCAGTATTTCCATTAGGTACTACTACTGTTACTTATCAAGCTACGAACAGTGCCGGTAGCGTTTTTTGTAGTTTTACGGTAAATGTAACTAAGCCCACAGTTTTTATTGATTCAAATCGAGACCCTAATCTTTGCGAAGGAGAAAGTATTACGCTCCTCGCTTCACCTTTTGGAACGGGATTAGGAATTAACTATCAATGGTTTAGAAACGATATTCCTATACCCGGAGCAACGGATAGGTTTTTAGAATTAACCGCCGGTATAGACGGAGATATTAGTGGCACTTATACTGCATTAGTAGATAACGGATGTCCAGAAATATCAACTAATAGCATTACCATTAGTGTAGAACCCACACCACTTGCGCAAATAATAAGTCCAGCTACTTCTATTTGTGCTGGCAGTACTTTGGAGCTAAATGCGTCTCATATTTCTCACACGGCAGGGACGAGCTATCAGTGGTTTAGAAATGATGTACCTATTCCATCGGCTACTTCTGCAA
>JAFIER010000184.1 GCA_020832465.1 Bernardetiaceae bacterium | reverse complement strand
AGTTTCTTCTGTTATATGAATGCAATATCTGTTCGTTCCTTTTATAAACTCAGATGCTCCAATATACTTTTTTATAAATTTTGAAGCATTTGGACTCTGTGATATTATTTTGTCTTTTTCTTCTTGGTCTAATAGTAAATTGCCGTTGTCTCCTGGGGAACTTCCTTTAATCATTGAAGGTAATTTGCTTAAAGGTTTAGTTCTCGGTGTAACGTAAACATTTGAGGTATTTGTCAAATACGGACTTATATTTTTTACACTTTGTTTTAGGTTTTGATTGTAAAGAAATTTGTCTGAATTATCAATGTTTCTAACTCCTATTATTACCACTGCAACTCCCGCGTTTCCTTTGGCGTTGTTGGTCCATTTAAAAGATTGATGTGCAAAGTCAATTTCTTGTTCTTTTTTTAAAATAAGCGGCCAAAGTAACGCCACCTGCTCGCCTTGTGTGATTGAGTTAGTAGTAACAAAAGCGTATTTTGCATTTTTGTTTTCAATGTATTGAGTTGCCTTGTAGAACCAACATGCGATATAATCTAGCTTTTTATAGTTATTTACTCGTGAAAAGACGATTTTCATATCCTCCTTTTGGGTTTCGTCTTGTCGGCTATAACCCAAATAAGGCGGATTCCCAATCACATACACTTCATCTGTTGAAGAAATAGGGCATACCTCATTCCAATTTCTTCTGGTGGCATTTCCTTGATGTATTTGTCCTGCTTCTTTGAGGGGTAGAATTTCTTTTGATTTACCGAGATCCGCTAAATCATTTTCAAAAACTTGGTTCATTTGGTGTTCTGCCAACCAAAGCGAAAGGATTGCCATTTCGTGGGCAAAATCGTCTATTTCAATGCCGTAAAATTGGGAAAGTTGTATTTCAGTCCATTTTATAGTTGGTGCGTTGCCTTCTAAATCCGTAATTTTTTCTAAAATCTTGATTTCTAAAAGGCGAATTTCTTTGTAAGTGATAATCAAGAAATTTCCACTACCACAAGCGGGGTCAAAGAACTTTATTTTTGATAACCTTAGTAATAACTTCCTTAACTGCCTGTCGGTTGTTGCATTTTCAAATGCGTCATACAGCTCATCTAAAAACAAAGGTTTAATCAATTTCAGGATATTCGCTACGGAAGTGTAGTGCATGCCTAAGTCACTGCGGTAGTCTTTATCTACTACGGCTTGAATCATTGAGCCAAAAATATCCGGGTTAATGTCCCTCCATTGCAATTCGCCTAATTCAATAAGCGTTTTTCTGGCTTTAGCCGTAAATAGGGGCGAGTTTACTTTTTGACTAAACAAGCCTCCATTTACATAAGGAAATTTAGCTAAAAAGTGAGGGTAATCCTTTCCGTCTTCGCTGTTTAAACGGTCAAATAAATCATCTAAAAAGCTATGGGTATCCTTTCCGTTTTCTGCGGTGTGTTGAGCAAGCGTATTGGTGAAAATGCTATCCTGCTCAAATATTTCTGTGTCTTCAGCAAAAAAACAAAACAACAAACGAGATAAGAAAATATTAAGGTGATGGATACTTTCTTTTGAATTGTAGATGTCGGGATTTTCCTCAATCAACAAATCATATAAAGAAGCCATTTTGTAGGAAGCGTTTCTGTCTGCTTCATTGTTATTACTTGCATTATAAACTTCACTACCTGCCAAGGGCAAAAAGAAGTCGAAGTAATTTGGTAATTCTTTTACCTCTATGTCTAAGTTTTTACCTTTGAGGAGGTCTTTAGCAACAATTTGTTTGTGGTCGGTAAGAATCGTAAACCTTGGTTTGTGCTTTAAGATTCGTTCTTCTTTAGAAATATTCTCAATGCTACTCAGTAATCTGTCGGAGGCTTCAACCTTAAAGAAAATTTTTTTTTTGTAAAGTATTTCTCCTTCAACTTTTGACAGGTTATAATCTCCTTTTTTGAGCCGAGTTACAGACGTTTTAGAAATACCGTAGGCAATCAACAAGTCAAAGACAAACTCGTGTTTTGAGAAGTTGTCGATTAGGTTCTGGACATTATGTTGTATTTCGGTTGATTTCATTAGCTACCTTGTTCAATTTTGTTTGAAACAATCAATTTTTTCACGTTTATGTTCAAAACTACCGCTATGTTTATTAAGGTTTCCAAGTGTGTTTATTGTCTGCTCAATTCTGTCTATTTTAAACCTATTGATAACCACTAATTTAAACAAATACATTGAAATATAGTAATTTTTTCTTGTATTTTGTTGGGAAAGAGGAAGCTATTTCCCCTTGCGTTCAAGGGTTAAATTTTCATTTATACTCGCTTTATCTGAACCTGTTGATTTACTAACAAACGAAGCAGTTTTCAGATATTTACAATACAAAAATAAGCATTTATCTGAAACATGCAACACTTTGCTAATAATATTTTTGATTCTGCGACTATTTTTGTGGAGTTATAAAATGTACGAACTTTACCAATATGTAAATCATAAAAAAAACAGTAATTTAGTATTTGGTAAGGACGCGAAACAAGGCAAAAATACCAAAAATGCCAGACAACCATTTGTTTTATATCCATTTTACAGTTTTACTACTATTTTATAGATAAAAATCCGTATTTTTGTAGCTATCAAAACAAAAGCAATATACAATTATAATGGAATACGGTTCAGAATATCATCAGCCTGTTATGCTTTCAGCATGTATGGAGGGCTTGCAAATTATACCCAGAGGTGTATATGTCGATGTTACCTTTGGTGGGGGTGGGCATAGTCGTGCTATCCTCGAGTACCTTGAAGAAGGCAGGCTCTATAGCTTCGACCAAGATGAAGACGCTGCTAAAGAGGCTACGCAAATCAAACACCTCAATTTTACGTTCGTAAAAGCTAATTTTAGATACCTTAAAAAATATCTAAGACTCTACGGCACGCATCAAGTAGATGGCATACTGGCTGATTTAGGGGTTTCGTCTTATCAAATTGATACGCCCGAGCGGGGATTTTCTACCCGTTTTGAAGGGGACTTAGATATGCGTATGAATCGTGAAAACCCACTCACTGCTGCCGAGATTCTCAATACTTATAGCGAAACAGATTTACAGTATATTTTTGGCGCTTACGGCGAAGTGCGCAATGCTAAAACATTGGCAAGAGCTATTATAACGCAAAGAAGTAATGAAGTTTTTACGCAAAATAGCCAATTAAAAGAAGTGCTTTTACGGCTTGCGCCCAAGCGAAAAGAATTTCGATATATGGCGCAAGTTTTTCAGGCTTTGCGCATAGAAGTCAATGACGAGCTTGCTGCTTTGCGCGAATTTTTGGTAGAATCCGTAGAGGTTTTGAAGCCCGGCGGAAGGCTTGTCATCATGTCATATCATTCGTTAGAAGACCGATTAGTCAAAAATTTTATCCAAAAAGGGAAATTTAAAGGTGAAGTTGAAAAAGATATATATGGCAATGTATTAGCCCCACTCAAAGCCATACACCGAAAAGCCGTCGTAGCCACACCCGAAGAGGTAGCCCAAAATCCAAGAGCAAGAAGTGCAAAATTGAGAGTAGCAATGAAGCTATAAATGTATCGTACCCTTTAGGGTGCGGAGGGTGTTGTTTTCACACCCTGAAGGGTGTGCTACAAGCATGCTCCTATTCCAACTTTTCCATAAAATCTTTTGCCTCATCGCCACGCAAAGATTCGGCAAGCTCGAGGAGTCCGTCTTTGAGATATTGGGCTTTATAGCCTTTGCTTTTCAAAAATAGCATCGCCAAAATGGCTCTATCTTTGTGCGGACAAGCCGTTACAATAATTTTGCTTTTATCTAATTGCGCATAAGACTCGGGAAGGGTCGGCAGAGGCATAAGCACCGCAAAAGGCATGCGCCACGCCGCCTGCTCCTCCTCAAAACGAATATCTACAAGCACGATTTCCTTCGCTATCAAACCTGCTTTGAGCTCGGCTATGGAGATTTTCATTTCCTTGCGGCTTTCGTAGGTGTAGCCCGTCAGATAGTCGCTCAAAAAGTCTTGAGCATAAGCCGAAGGAATTATACAGACCCATAAAAAAACGATAGATAAAGATTTGAATGTCATGATTTTGAAGGGGTAAATATTTTTTGTCTGAATCAGGATTTGTAGGATTTAAGGATTAGCAGGATGGGTGCCGTGTTTGGAGTTTTTACGGAATACTTGGGTATAGTTTTTTAGATTTTAGAAGTGTCATTTCTGAAATCTAAACTGCTTATCTATCAAACAAAATAATATCTATTTTGAAGTTACAAATAAGTTTTAAAATCGTTTAATGTAAGTAGCTGAATCTTGGGAAAATCAATAGTTTTAAGTACATTAAAGTCTTTATCATTACTTACCAAGCAATCTGCACCCGCAGTTAATGCTAAATCTACAAACTTGTTATCGTCTTTGTCATTGTGTATTAAGTGCCAATTGTAATACGGCTCTTTAAGTACTGTGTTCGGAGCCGAAAGCAAAATACTCAAGACTAAATCAGCTGTTTTTGCAGAATATTTATCTGTGATTTGTTCTTCATATTCGTGTAAAACTTCATTACTAATTGCCCAAATAAACTGCTCTTTTTCAAAAGCGGCATAAAGCCAATAGTAAGGACTTTTAGGTGGTATAGAGACCAGTAGGCAGTTTGTATCAATAACTACTATCATATCAGGTATTCGGATTATTTAACATTTGCTCAAAATCCTTATCGGTATATTGCTTGATTTCCATCACTCGGGAGAGCTCTTCATCGAGCAATCTTTTGTAGTGTCGGACAAGGACTCGTTTTAGACTCAAGATTTCTTCTTCGCTCATATCTCTTTGAAATAAACGCAAAAGCGTGAGTTGTAACTCATTCAATTTTTGGGTATCCATGATTTATTTGCTTGCTTATAATATATAATAACTAAAAACGCACACTCATTACAACGCTTCAACCTATTTTTTTAGTTCGCAGAAAAGCGACGAACTGTAAAGCTGTTTAACAAATAGTGTTAAATCAAAATACTTTAACACGTGCCACTTGGGTATAGTTTTTTTGTCTGAATCAGGATTTGTAGGATTTAAGGATTAGCAGGATTACTGCCGTGTTTGAAGTTTTTACGAAATACTTAGAAGATATTAGAAATAACATTTCTCAAAGAAATGTTATTTCTAATATCTGTTATAAAATCCAGTTAAACAAATACCCCGAAAAGATAATAAATATGACTTCTACCGAGAAATAAATCACAATGAGTTTTACGGTCATAACTTTTTTCATAAGCATAGCCTCGGGAATAGAAAGTCCGATAGTTGCCATCATAAAGGCAATCGCTGTGCCGAGCGGTACGCCTTTAGCCACAAGCACCTGTATGACGGGCAGAATGCCAGCGGCATTTGCGTAAAGCGGTACTGCCAACACCGTAGCTAAAGGTACAGCCAAAGGATTTTCGGCACTGATATATTCCTCAAAAAAGCCCTCGGGCACATAGCCGTGCATCGCCGCACCAATACCGATACCAATAATGACATAAAGCGTTACACTGCGCACAATCTCCCACGCTTCGTTGCGAATGGCAGGTAGGCGTTCCCAAAAAGTTTGTTTGCTCTCATCATAATCTTCGTCAGACTCACTGTTTGCCATAGCTTTTTGTACCCAATCAGAAAGCAAGGGTTCTAAATTGAGTTTGCTGAGCACAAAACCACCCAGTACCCCCAGCAAAATACCACTCACTACGTAAATAAGTGTAGTTTTGAGCCCAAACATACCCAAAAAGATAGCAATAGCAATTTCGTTTACCAATGGTGAGGTTATCAAAAAAGCAAAGGTAACGCCCAGCGGAATCCCACCGCGCACAAAACCAATAAAAAGGGGCACAGACGAACAAGAACAAAAAGGCGTAATCGCACCAAAAACAGAGGCTGCTAAGTATTCTAAGCCGTAGAGTTTGTTGCGTGAGAGAAAATTTCGCAATTTATCTACTGGAAAATAAGAATTGACAATCCCCATAATAAAGGTGATGAGAAAGAGCAAAAACAGAATTTTAATTGTATCATATACAAAAAAATTCAACGCCTCACCCAATTGCGTATCGGCAGCTACGCCGAAAATATCGTAAATCAGCCAGTCGGCAAAAAATTGTATCCACTCGAACATAAGTAAAAAATATTTTGAGTTGTGTGTGTAGAATAGACTTTAATCTGTTCAGGATAATAAAGTGGTATGGTATCGGTCAGACATAACATTTCTTTGAGAAATGTTATGTCTAAGCCCAATCAGGATATAAAAAATATCCAAACATAATACAATCCTGCGGCGATAAAAATCAAAGCTGTAACTCTTCGTACAACGAGTTCTGTTTTTTGAATGGCTTTAAAATAACGCCCTACTTTTTGCATGCTAAATGCAATCAAATAAGTAAACAGTAGCACGGGCAGACCCGTTCCGAGCGAAAATACAAGTGCAAGCGAAAGTCCTTCGGGCTGCTGAAGCACCATAGGCACGAGCATGCCAAAGAAAAGCGCACCACTATACGGACAGAATGCTAAAGCAAACAAAATCCCCAGTAAAAACGAACCTACAAGCCCTTGGTCTTTAAACTTATCGCTGAGTTTGTCTTGCCACGATAAGCCTTTAGGCATCGGAATCCGAATCGCACCGAGCATAAAAAGTCCGATGATAATTAGGAGCGGACCTAAGAATTTTTCGCCATTGCCCTGAAAGAGTTTGGCCAATTGAAACTTACTAAATCCGAAATAAATCAATGCCGCTATCGAGAAATAGCTCAAGGCGCGCCCAAGTGTGTAGAGCACACCGCTCCAAAGGACTGTGCGTTTGTGCGTAAAGCTACGTGCGATGTAGGCAGTTGCGGTGATATTGGTAGCCAGCGGGCAGGGCGAAATAGCCGTCATAAGCCCCAGCAAAAAAGCCGAGAGAAGTGGAACTCCTGATGTTGTGGCGAGTTCGTTGAGATATTCCATAAGGAATTAAAAGTTTTGAAACATCTTACTCACAACTAACAGTTCTGTCAGAACTGTTAGTTGTGAGTAAATGATTCGGTCAAAAAATAAAATCTAAAGCTGCTCTGCGATATAGCTTTGCAGTTTTTGGGTAAATACTGTTTCGTTGAAGGCATTGGTAAACCCAAAACTGGTAAGGTCGGTGCGCTTTGAGTTTTTAGTTTGATTCAAAAACAAGGCAGAACCTGCGGCTTCGTAAGACTCGGCAATTTTTTCGTTGGCGGCCTCATCGACGTTATAGGTTTTGAAAGCGATTTTACCGTTTTTCATCTCTTCTGCGTAATTCTCTTGCAAAACTTTTTTGGTCATTTTTTCGATTTGATTGCAAGTTTTGCAGCGATGTGCGCTATGGAAATAAATCACCTCAAGCTGTGTAGAAGCTGTAGTCTTGGTGTTGAGGGTTTGAGCTTGTGCGCTGTTTCCGAATACGAAAAACAGGGCGATAAGGCTTAGTATAAAAATGGGAAATTTCATAAAATTGTGTGTAATAAGAATAATAAATTTGATTAGCTTTCCCACGATTAAAATCGCAGGCTTAGTTGAGTAAAACCCACGATTTTAATCGTGGAGCTTTTCTCACAGAAAATACAGTGCCGTGTTGGGTATCCTCACCAAACACAACTCGTACTAAGGGCTATGCTACAGACTTTTGGGATTTTACAACCAGCCTTTGATTTCTTCGACTGTGGGTACACGTCCTTTGACTTTCATTTCGTCATCGATAAGGAGTGCGGGTGTGCTCATGACGTTGTACTCCATGATTTCTTGAATGTCTTCGATTTTGATAATCTGTACTTCTACGCCTTTTTCGGCTACAGCCTTTTCGGCGTGGTTTACAGTAGTTTTGCATTTGGGGCATCCTGTGCCAAGTACTTTGATAGTCTTCATGTTTTTGATGTATTAAAGGCTTGCAATTAGTATAACGTAAAATTACGAATAGCAATTTTAATATGCAAATATATGCTTATGTTTTTTTGATTTATTTGATAGACTTGTCTGCGAATTATCTGCGAATTATCGATAATAGTGTGCATATTCGCAAAAAAATGGAGCAAATACTCGTTTTTTTTGTTTTTTTTTAACGAAAATATTTATATTGCGTAAGAGTATGTGGATTAGTCAAATTTAGACTTTGAAGTTTACTTTTTTGCTATTGCGACATTAAGATGTAGCACCACTCATTTTTTTATTTTAGTTTAATCATCATCAAAAACGTATTATCATTATGGAAGAATCTGGAGGAATTTTGGGACTTATTATTCAGCTTGGCTTTTTTGTGCTCTATGCTGCAAGCTTTTGGAAAATTTATGAAAAAGCTGGTCATGAGGGTTGGAAAGCCATTATCCCTATCTACAACCTTGTTATCTTATTGCAGATTATCAATAAGCCAGTTTGGTGGCTACTGCTGTTGCTCATTCCTGTTGTCAATATTGTCATTCTATTTATGATGTATATTGAGTTGGCAAAGGTATTTGGCAAAGGTGTAGGTTATGGTATTGGATTGGTATTATTAAGTTTTATCTTTGCGCCCATGCTTGCTTTTGGCGATGCACAGTATCAAGGTGCGGGAGGAGTTTTTAATAATTCAGATACAATACTGGATTAGTTGTAATCGATTCTAATGTAGAAGGCATGTTCATAAAAAGAAAAAATGAGACTACTGTAAGTTTATGTTATTTTTTATGAACCTGTCTTTTTTTAATGTAGGGAATTATGCTAAAACAGTTTATATTAGTAAAAGCAGTGTAATCAATTTTGATATTACATGTATGGCGGATACCGAAAAGCCCTAAGAGTAGGCGTTATTCTAATTTTATAAATAGCATGCATTATTATTTAAAGGTCTTACAAAACTACGCTAATTTTAAGGGGCGTGCAAGGCGAAGTGAGTATTGGTATTTTGTACTCTTTAGTATAATTATTTCTGTTGTATTGGCTATAATTGAGCAGTTTTTAGGTATTGGGGATATCTTAAGCAATTTGTATAGCCTTGCTATATTTATACCATCTTTAGCTGTTGCTGTGCGTAGAATGCATGATGTAGGCAAAAGTGGTTGGTTTATTTTGATTCCAATTTATAACCTTATCCTTGCTGTGACAGATGGTGTTGTCGGTGCTAATGAATATGGTGAAGACCCTAAAGCAGAAGGCACAAATATGTCAGACACGATTTTAGACTAAAACATATCTTCTCTACTTCCAACAAATAGTAAATTGACTGTATTTAAGCAAAAAACCTATAAAACCTTGGAGGCTTTATAGGTTTTTTACGTGTATTTTACTTCAAAGGAAAACGCTTACGCTCGTGCTCTTCTAAATAAATCTTGCGTATGCGCAAAGATTTTGGTGTAAGCTCTACATATTCATCAACTTGAATATACTCTAAGGCTTCCTCGAGGCTAAACTTAATCGGTGGTGCGAGTTTAGATTTGTCATCAGACCCAGAGGCTCGCATGTTGGTGAGTTTTTTGGTTTTTGTTACATTTACGACCAAATCATCACCTCTTGTATTTTCACCAATTACCTGCCCACCATATACTTCTTCATTGGCATCGATAAAGAATCTGCCTCTATCTTGCAATTTATCTAAGCTATAAGGAATAGCAGGACCGCTATCCATAGCGATAAGCGAGCCACTTTGTCTGCCTTTGATAGGGCCACGCATGGGTTCGTATTTTTCAAAACGGTGTGTCATGATAGCCTCACCCGCTGTGGCTGTAAGTAGGTTGCTACGCAATCCGATAAGCCCTCTTGAAGGGATAGAGAATTTGAGTAGCATACGCTCACCTTTGGGCTCCATAGATAACATTTCACCTTTGCGTTGTGTAACCATTTCGATAGCCGTACCTGAGACGTTCTCTGGGAGGTCTATAGTAAGTTCTTCGATGGGTTCGCATTTTTTACCATCAATTTCTTTGATAATAACCTGTGGCTGTCCTACTTGCAGTTCGTATCCTTCTCTTCTCATTGTCTCTATAAGTACAGACAAATGGAGTACGCCTCTTCCATAGACCATAAATGCTTCTGCGGAGTCTGTTGGTTCTACACGTAAGGCTAAATTTTTCTCGAGTTCTTTTTCGAGTCTTTCTTTCAGGTGTCTTGAGGTTACGAATTTGCCTTCTTTTCCATAGAATGGAGAGTTATTGATTGTAAATCTCATAGACATAGTAGGCTCATCAATAGCAATAGGAATGAGTGCTTCGGGGTTTTCGGCATCGGCAATTGTATCACCGATATCAAAATTATCAACACCTACGACAGCGCAAATTTCACCTGCTATTACACTTTCTACTCTCACTTTTCCTAATCCTTCAAAGACATAAAGTTCTTTGATGCGTGCACGCTCTTGCGAACCGTCTCTTTTGAGCAGCATAACAGGCATATTTTCGTGAAACTCGCCTCTGTATAGCCTTCCAACGGCAATTCTTCCGATATAGTTGGAGTAGTCAAGCGATGTAACCTGCATTTGAGCAGGCCCTTGCTTTACTTCTGGTGCGGGGATATGCTCAACAATCATATCCAAAAGATACGTAATATCTTCGGTAGGCTTGCGAAAATCTTCTGCCATCCAGCCTTGCTTAGCCGAGCCAAATACGGTAGGAAAATCGAGCTGGTCATCGTTTGCGCCAAGGTTGAACATCAAATCAAAAACTTGCTCTTGTACCTCTTCGGGTGTGCAGTTTTCTTTGTCCACTTTATTGACTACTACAATAGGCTTTAAACCCGCTTCTAAGGCTTTCTGAAGCACAAAACGCGTTTGAGGCATTGCACCTTCAAAAGCATCTACGAGCAACAGCACGCCATCAGCCATATTCATCACACGCTCTACCTCCCCACCAAAATCGGCGTGACCGGGCGTATCAATGATATTGATTTTCGTATCTTTATAAACTACGGCTGTGTTCTTAGCCAATATGGTAATCCCACGTTCGCGCTCGAGGTCGTTGTGGTCCATGATAAGCTCACCGGGATTTTCGTTCTTACGAAAAAGATTGCCTCCGACGAGCATTTTGTCGACCAGTGTAGTCTTACCGTGGTCAACGTGAGCGATAATCGCTATATTTCGAATAGATTGCATAAAAAGGTCTGATTTACAGAATTAAAGCGCAAAGATACATATTTTTAGCTAAGGCTATGAAGTTTATGCAAAGATTATTGCATCTTTTTGAAATATAGCCATAAATTGCTTGATTTTTTGTATTTTTTTACTAAAATACTATAACTCGGGGCTGCAGTTTGGCAGTAGTTATTAAGTTTTTTGAGTCGATTAAATAAGCATTCGAGCCTTAGCTTTTTAGTGTGAAGAGTTATACACTCACCACTTATCGCTTCCGCTACTTAAAAATCCATTTTCAAAAATATAGCACATGCTATCCTTTTTTTTGATATAAAAAGTAGGCGAATCCTCAAGTTCGAAACTCCCACATACAAGCTCGGCGTGCAATCCGCTACAGTCATGGTCTTCATGTCCATGAAAACTATCAAGATCTCCGATTTCGGCAATTTTAGCTTTATATTGATAGCTATTTTTTTCGCTATTCCAGCAGCTATGTTGCTCTATGGCAATATCCGTTACAAAAGATTTTCCTTGCTTTTCAAGACGTAAATTTCTCAGGATTAAATCATAAAAAAGCTCTCCGTTGAAAGGTAGGTTTTCATACTTTTCTAAACTTTGCTTTTTGTAACTCTCGTTTGTAACGGCTTCTAAGGCAGCGATTATAGCGATAAAATTATATTTTCTAATCTGCTGTTTTTCGGGGTCTTGGGGGTAGTAGCCCGATTCTATCAAAATAGTGCGATAGCCTAATTTTTGAAAATTATCCCCAAAGCAGCGCGCCCCAAAAGTATCATTATACTTGGCTAAACGCTCGTCAATATAAGGCTTGAGGGCATCAGACATCGTAGCTATGAGTTGCATGGCTTCCTTGCGTGTATCATTGATTTCTTTCTCTTCGTTATAAGCGGGTGCGAGAAATGAAATAGCCGTAGGTACGGGCGTTTTGCCAACAGAATATTTAGATACTTGATCGTGTAGATTAAAAGCAAAATAAGGCTGAATATCGGCAGCTAAGTCTATCAATAAATTTGCCTCGGGGGTCGTACGTGCTAAAAAATCTCGGTTCATATCAATGCCCATTGCCGTATGGCGTATAAAACGCTCCGCCCCATCAGGATTAAGCATAGGTACGATATGCAACTTACAATTTTGCAACAAATGATTTGAAAGTGTGATAAGCCCCTGCTCGCTTTCCCCACTTTGCGTACGTAAAAAAAACTGGATAATATCCATCAATGCCATAGTGGCTGTAGCTTCATTCCCATGCATTTGAGACCAAAGCAAAATAGGAATATCCCCCCTGCCAATTGTAATATGCTTAATCACTCGCCCCTCGAAAGACGCGCCTAAATTGTGTACCTCTAACCAATCTAATTGCTCACCCGCCGCTTCATAGCTATCAATCACACTGATTAAATCGGCATGGGAAAAGTGGCGATGGCGGAGAGTGTCGCATGTAAAACTTTCATAATGAGACAATAAAGATGCTACGTTATTTTTTGCGTGCAAAGATACCCTATCCTCTTGATGATTCATTTTGTTTTTTTTTGAGTAAGATGTATAAAGGGTGCGTTATCTATAGCCTTTACCCCCTTCTTAATTGTGTGGCTAATATAAGCAAAATTAAAATAGGGACGTGGCATTTCTCCATGAAATCTAAGCAACTGTACCTCTATCTTGTAGTTTAGGCACAACATTTCTCTGAAAAATATTATGCCTTATTCAAAAAAGGCTTGAGCAAATGATTTTTTTTCATTATTTTGATAAAAACCTTTATACACAATACCTACGTAAATCTATAGCCCATGCAATCACAAGAAACAAACGATAAAACCACGAGCCTAAAATGCAATAGATGCCTTGATTTTTTACGTGAGGAGCT
>JAFIER010000168.1 GCA_020832465.1 Bernardetiaceae bacterium | reverse complement strand
CTAAAATTGATTTATTGCTTTTAATATCAATTACATTAGTAGAAGCACTGATGTTTATTTATCTTTTTCTTACGATGCGCAAGCAGTTATCAGCATAGATATGTCCTTGTAAGATAAGCAATACGGCTTCAGAGCTATCTTTAGCTTTTCCGAGTTCTTTTACGGGCTTTTCATTTTCGTCTAAGACGTGGACAACTTTGTTTCTGTCCCAAAGATAGTAAGTATTTTTGCCTGTACGCAATAGAATAAGCGTACCGTTTTCCACTCTTCTAAAAGCAAATTCATCGAGTTCTGTTTTGTAGTCGCTACCACTTGGAAATGTTGTTTTGGATACCATATCTACATTTCGTTTTTGCTCTTCAAAGAGTTCGCAGATACAAGCACCTTTATGTCTTTGGTCTTCAATTTCGGTAACAGCATAATGTACTACACGCCATTCGCCTCCTGTTTTACGCATTGTAAAAGTAAATATTTGCGAGCCAACCATTAAGAGGTCATCACCTTGTCTGACTTCAAAGTTATTGATAAAAGGCACTACTGCAATCGTACTTTTTATAGAGTGTTTTGTAATTTCTTGTATTTCGTAAGTAACCTTCATATCCTTACTATTGATAAGGTTTTCGAGCTGTGCATTGAGCCTTTCATAGTTTCCAGAAGTATTTCTGACAACATCTCCGATGCGCACGTAGGTCAAATCGCTTGTAAAGTTTGGGTCAAAATATTTGAGTACAGATGTTTTATCACCCGTTTCACTTACTTCTGAAAAGGCTTTAGTAAAGCCTCTTACTACCTCTGAAATAGCTTTGCGTTCAGCTTCTAAGGCTTTCTCGTCTTCTTGTGCAAAGAGTACAAATGGGCTATTCAATAATATAATTAGCCCAAGCGCTATCAAAAAATTATTTTGTTTCATGTTTTTAAATATTTGGGGAACGCTCCTTGAGTAAGTTTATAAAAGAAGCAAAAAAGTAATTAAAATGTAGAAATTGAGAAAAAATAACGAGCAATAATAATAAATATTAGCGATATACACAAAATATAGGCACGTTTTTATCTGAAAATTTGTAAAATCATGACAAGGTATTTGCCTAATTTTGCTCCTCGTCTTCTAAATCATTATTTTGCTCTTGGCTAATTTTCAAACGGCTCTCGTAGTTTTCAACTGCTACTTTGAGCCACTTTTCAGCCATAGGCATGGTTTGAAAATAGCGCACCCGTATTTGATTTTCAAAATAAGATTCTGCAATAGCAGCTATAGCCTGTGCAGATACCCGTTTAAAAAAATCAGGTGTTTGCAAAATAGCAATGGCGTAGTAACCCGCTTTGACAGCACGCGGTAGCCAGTCCTCTAATGCCCATTTTTGGTCAGCCTTACTAATTCGCTTCGTTTTGCGGTCGTCATTGACTATAACGCCAATTTTTCGCTCCGCCATTTCTATGATAAGTCTATCCATGAGCCTGCGGTAGCAATCGCTCGAGACTTCACCTTTCCATTTAATCTGCAAGCAGGGTACGTTCGGGTTGAACTTAATGCTACCCTCTTGCTCTTCTATGATTGTTTCAAAAACTGCGGACATGAATTTTAAAAATTGATGAAAAATAATTTCCGTTTGCAAAGCTACATGTTTTGTTTTTATTTTACTAAAAAATAATTTGATAGATTTCAGGTTTTTTTGTATTTTTGGACTTCTATTGTCCTCGTAGTTCAACGGATAGAACAACAGTTTCCTAAACTGTAGATGCAGGTTCGATTCCTGCCGGGGGCACAAGTTTATTGTAAGTAATTGATTTTTAAAGGATAATAAAAAAAATGCTACCAGCGCCCGCCCGCTCTGCATCTAATAATGAGTAAAAAGTGTGGGCTTAGCGCAGCAAAATTTGCCTACTCTCTTGCGTAGCCTCGCCTTCAAAAAAAATAAAAAATATAGAAAAAAATATAGGATAAGTGTGGCATAGCCTGCTGTCTTTTAAATATAAGAGAGGCTATGATCACCCAAAAGCAAATTTTAATGTAAGTTTTTTTTCAAACCTATTGCATTTACAAAATAATTTTGCATTTTTGCGTAAAGGCTTGAGCATAGATTTATAGTATTGAAAAACAGTAGATTTTTATTAGATATTATCACGTTTAGAATAATATCATACTACATAGACATTTTCTATCCAGAACTAACATTTTTTTGAGAAATGTTATTTCTAAACCCATTTTTGTATAGTAGTATGGAATAATATAAGAAAACTTGCCGTGTTTGGTGTCCTCACCAAAGACTTAATGAATGGCGTAGAAAAACAAACGTGATAAGCTATATTTGCCAAACTATCTATTTGATTATTCTCATAGAATCCATACATGGACTACGAACTACAAGATATTGATTACGTTTATTTTTTGGGCATCGGTGGCATTGGTATGAGTGCACTGGCGCGCTGGTTCGTTGCTCATGGAAAAAATGTAGGGGGGTACGACCGTAGTAGCTCTGAAATTACGCAGCAGTTGCAAGCCTTAGGGTGTGATATTCATTTTGAAGATAATCCTGATTTGATTGCACCATCTTGCAAAAATGCACCGCATCGGAGTTTAATCGTCTATACGCCTGCTATCCCTGCTACGCATCGTGAGTTTAATTTTTTTAAACGCAATCAATTTTCACTTCATAAAAGGGCTGAAATACTTGGGTGGCTCACCGCACCTATGCGCACGGTGGCTATTGCAGGTACGCACGGAAAAACAACTACAAGTGCTATGCTTGCACATTTACTCAAAGGTGCGGGTGTAGATTGTGCGGCTTTCCTTGGCGGAATTTCTACAAATTTAGGTAGCAATCTACTACTGAATCAAAAACTTAGCGCAGATACTATTGCTGTTGTAGAGGCTGATGAGTTTGACCGCTCTTTTTTGCATCTCAATCCCGATATTGCCCTTATAACCTCTACCGACGCAGACCATTTAGATATTTACGGAAATCCACAAAGTTTAATTGATTCTTTTGATGCTTTTATTCAAAAGGGGAAAAGGCATGGCAAGCTCCTGCTCAATCGAAGCGTGCATCAAGATTTAAAGACAAAATACAAGGATAAAGCAGTACTTTATGGTATTGAAAATGGCAATAGGTATCAAGCTGGGGGTCGGAATATTCGTATCGAAGATGATGTTTTTGTTTTTGATTATGAAGCTCAAACCCATCAAATTTCAAACCTTAGGCTTGCTACTCCTGGTTTTCATAATGTAGAAAATATGGTTGGTGCTATTTATATTGCACTTGAGCTGGGCGTGGATAAGGAGGCTATCCGCCAATCAGTGGCTTCTTATCAAGGTGTAAAAAGGCGTTTTGAATATGTAATTCGCAATGAAAAGACAATTTATATTGATGACTATGCGCATCACCCTGTCGAAATAACGGCTTTTTTACGCAGTGTGCGTGCATTATATCCAAACAAAAAACTGACGGCGGTTTTTCAGCCACATCTTTATAGCCGCACGAAGGATTTGCAAGAGGATTTTGCTAGAAGCCTTTCAGAAGCGGATTGTTGCTTGCTTTTGGATATTTATCCAGCAAGAGAATTGCCTATAGAGGGCATAAATTCAGGAATTATATTAAATATGATAAAAAATACCGAAAAATATTGGTTAAAAGATAAAGATTTATTAACTTTCATACAAGATGCAAAACCAGAACTTTTGGTAAGCATCGGGGCTGGTAGCATAGACCGCTTAGTCCCTCAAATGAAATCGGTTTTGAGTTTGTCCAAATCGGTATAAAACAGTAGCAAAGTTATAAATTGCTTGCAAGCCTAAGCAAACAAATATAGGCTTAGATAGCAAACAAAATAGCATAATCTTTTTTAATTTATGAAATGGAACTCACTCGTCAAAACAATAATTGCTATAATCCTTTGCCTATTTGCAATAGGAATGGCTGAAAGCCGTTATGGTAAAAAGCCTTTGCAAGAAATTAGTGTGCGCATTATGAGTGAAAGTTTGCAAGATAGTGCTGGTTTTCTTACACCAGAAATTATTAAGGCACAGATTAGACAACAAAAAGGTACATCAATAGATAGTTTAAAACTAAGGCAAATTGATTTGAAAGCCATTGAAAGACACTTACTCACGAATGGTTTTGTCAAAAAATGTCAAGTCTCAAGAGATTTAAGTGGAAAATTACACATTGAAATACAAGAAAATCGCCCAATAGCACGCATTTTGCATGAGAAAGGAAAGTATATATCTGCCGAAGGAGAATTTCTTCCACTATCGGATAGATTTACAGCACGAGTATTGCTTATTAGTGGTGAAGGTACTGTTAAAATGCTCAAAAATAGTTTTTGGAAAAGCCAAGAAGGGCAGTTAATGCTATCTTTTTTGCAATGCTTAGAGCAAGATAGTTTTTGGCGTAAGCAAATTGCAGAAGTGTATATAGACGGTAAATTGAACATAACACTTTACCCTCAAATTGGAGAACAAGAAATATTTATAGGAAAAACAGAAAATTTTGCTCAAAAACTCGAAAATTTATCTATCTTTTACCGTAAAATCATTCCCAACAAAGGGTGGGCTGCTTATAAAAAGGTAAATTTAAACTTCGAGAATCAAATTATTTGCGAATAAATCGCTATAATGCAAAGATTTAAATCTTTGATAATGAATCATTAAATCGCACAATTTGTGATGGAAAAAGACAAAATAGTAGTAGGGTTAGACATAGGCACGACAAAAGTATGTGCTATTGCAGGTAGAATGGATAAGTTTGGTAAGCTCGAAGTACTTGGATTGGGAAGCACGCTTTCAGAAGGCGTCCGAGAGGGTACGATAAGCAATATCAACAAAACCGTATTATCCATTACGCAAGCTGTAGAAGAAGCCGAAAAAACGGCTGGAATCAATATCAGGGTTGTCAATGTCGGTATTGCTGGTAAGCATATACAAAGTTCGATTCAACACGGAAGCATAACAAGAAACTCCAGAGATGGAGAAGTAAGTGTCTCCGATGTCAATCGCCTTAGTAATGATATGTATAAAATCGTTACCGAGCCTGGTATGGAAATTATACACGTGCTTCCACAACATTATACTGTTGATTACGAGCAAAATATCAAAGACCCCGTCGGTATGGCAGGCGTAAGGCTCGAAGCAGATTTTCATATTATTACAGCGCAGAGTAATGCAATTAAAAATATTCAAAAATGCGTAGAGCGTACTGGGCTTGAAATAGACCAACTTACACTCGAATCCTTAGCCTCTAATCTTTCGGTTTTGAGCGAAGAGGAAAAAGAAGCTGGGGTAGCTATCGTAGATATTGGGGGGGGCACTACAGATATAGCCATTTTTAAAGATGGAATTATCCGACATAGTGCTGTTATTCCTTTTGGTGGTAATATCATTACAGCGGATATCAAGCAAGGCTGTTCTGTTATGCAAAATCAAGCAGAGCTACTTAAAGTCAAATTCGGACAATGCCTCGCTGCCGAAGCACCCGATAACGAAGTAGTCTCTATACCAGGATTGAGAAATCGCTCGCCCAAAGAAATTTCTATCAAAAACTTGGCTTACATTATAGAAGCCCGTATGGAAGAAATTATTGAGCTTGTAGATTGTGAAATAGACCGATCTGGATACCGAAACCGTTTGGCTGGCGGTATAGTCGTTACAGGCGGCGGTGCTTTATTACAAAATATCAAAGAACTCTTTGAGTATAAAACTGCTATGGACGTAAGACTCGGATACCCTAACGAGTACTTAGGCAAATGCAGGGAAGAATCTGTAAAAAATCCCATGTATGCAACAGGCGTAGGATTGGTTTTGGTAGGATTCCGTACCTTAGACGATAGAGAAATATACAGACAAGCCTTTGAACACCAATTCAACAATGTTTCAACGGCTAAACAAAACAACGGTTCGCAAGAAAAAGAGGGGCTTATTAAAAGTCTCATGAGGCGTACAAAAGGTTTGCTTATCGACGATTTTGACGATAAAAGCACTTATTAGGCTTAAAAACTATAGTTTTTAGGGCTTTATTGGTTTTTTCTAATAAAAAGTAATAAATTTACACGTAGAAAAACCAAGATGATTTTAGATAATTTTGATTATAAGTTATGATGTCAGAGAATATGCACGATTACAACTATACATCGGGACTTTCTATTATCAAAGTCATTGGCGTAGGTGGAGGAGGCGGAAATGCCGTAAGCCACATGTATCGCCATGGAATTAAAGGTGTGGAGTTCTACGTAACGAACACCGATATACAGGCTTTGGAAATCAGTCCCGTTCCCAACAAAATTCAACTCGGAAAAGACCTTACAGAAGGCTTAGGTGCAGGCGCAAATCCCGAAAGAGGACGTGAAGCCGCACTTGAAAGTAAGGACGAACTCCGACAACTACTCGGGAATACAACCAAAATGGTTTTTATTACTGCTGGTATGGGAGGCGGTACGGGCACTGGAGCAGCCCCAGTCATCGCAGAAGTAGCAAAAAACCTCGGTATTCTCACCGTAGGCATCGTAACAGCGCCCTTTTCTTTTGAGGGTAAGCCCAAACGAACGCGTGCGCAAGAAGGTATTGCCGAGCTTAGAGAGTACTGCGATACCGTGCTTGTTATACTCAACGACAAACTCAGAGATGTATATGGAAGAGCATCTATGAGAGAAGCCTTCAGGCAAGCTGATAACGTTTTGCTTAAAGCTGCTAAATCTATTGCTGAGATTATTACAGTCTCTGGTAACATAAACGTGGACTTTGAAGACGTAAGAACCGTTATGCAAGATGCCGGAGCAGCAGTCATGGGATCGGCCACAGCAGAAGGAGAAAACAGAGCAAGAAGAGCCGCAGAAGGTGCAATATCATCTCCACTGCTCAATAATACTAATATCTTTGGTGCTAAATACATTCTACTAAGTATTGTTGTAGGCGATGACGAAGACTTCCAAATGGACGAACTCGAAGAAATTACCGACTACATACAAGAACAAGCAGGAGACGATGCCGAAATTATTTTCGGACAAGCCATGGACGAAACGCTTGGCGATAGCATCAGTGTTACGATTATAGCTACTGGATTTGAAAACCGAGAAGATATACCCCCAACGCCACCACAAAGAAGAGTATATGACCTCAGCAACAACAAAAGAGTAGTCAAAAATAGAGTCGTTACAGATACTTTTGAAGAAAAAGATTTCTTTGATAAGCAAAAAGCTGCCGAAGAAAAACGAATCCTTCAAGAAAATGCAGCTAATACATTCGCAAAGGACGAAGAAACTGATAGACTACAAGAGCAAAAAGCCCCTTTAAATTATCAGCAACAAGTCCCTAAAAACCCCCCAAAGCAGCAGCCTGATAAAATTATCTATGACATCAACGAAGACTACGACGAAGAAAAAAAAAAAGAAATAGAGGACGCTAATTACGAACATAAAGCACCTCTAAGACAGCATAGTAATCACGTGCAAAAAAGCGTCTCGGAAATGACAAACGAGGAAATTCAACAAAAAAAGGAAATCCCCGCTTACATACGCCGAAATATCAAACTCGATAACAAACCGCAAAGCACTGAAAATACAAGGTCGCGTTATAATGTAGATGAGGACAATGACCTAATAGGCGGAAACCGATTCTTACACGATAATGTAGATTAAAAATTTGTCAAAAATCTGCTAAGCCTATAAAATTTGCAAATTTTATAGGCTTAGCTGTTTTAAAGGGTGTACGAGAACTTTGATAAACTCCCTCAGAAATTTCTGAAACTACCTAAGTCGATTGACCAACTTGACATACACCCGTTTTAAAACTAAAACAGACAAGCTAAAAAAATAATCAAAATCATTTATTAAAAATAACATTTCAGCAAAGAAATGTTATTTTCGTTTTTAATAAGCACGTATGACTATTACAGATAATTTACAAATCGGAATTACGCAAGTCTTGAAAGCAATAAGGCAAATGCCACAAGGTTGGTACCTTGCTGACGCTGCTGGTAGAGAAGTACTACTACCTAAAAAATTTACACCTGAAAATTTTGATGTAGATAGCCTTATAGAAGTTTTTGTGTACAACGATTCCGAAGATAGACTCGTATGTACGACCCAAAAACCCTATGGCATGCTCAACGAATTTGTAGGACTTAAAGTTGTGAGTAGAACCTCATTTGGTGCATTTCTCGATTGGGGGCTCGATAAAGACTTACTCGTTCCTGAAAATGAACAGCATAAACCCATGCGCATCGGCGAAGTACATGTAGTACGCATTGCATTTGATAAAAAAAGCGATAGACTTATCGGTATAGGCAAACTTTTTCCTTTTGTTGAAAAAGAAAACATAGCACTCGAGCCAGAACAGCAGGTTATGTTATTGCCTTATGAAAAAACAGATTTAGGCATTATGTGCCTTATAGACAATAAGTATCTCGGTATGCTCTATAAAAACGAATGCTTTCAAGAAATTGAGATTGGCAAACCCCTCGAAGGATTTGTAAAGAAAGTCAGAGAAGATAAAAAAATAGACCTAAGCCTAAGAAAAGACGGATTTGATGGCATTGTTGATCAAAAAGAAGAAATCATTAAAGCCCTTATAGCCGCTGGTGGAAGCCTACCTATAGGCGATAAAAGTCCACCTGAGCAAATTCTTGAATATTTGCCTATGAGCAAAAAAACATTCAAAAAATTAGCGGGTAATTTATACCGTGAAAAGCGCATTACAATAAGCAAAACAGAAATTAAGCTAATCAAAGAAGCATAAAAATGTTTTAGAACTAACAGTTTGCGAAAAACTGTTAGTTCTGAAATGATATAAGCCCATTTAACAACCTGACCGTACACCCGTCTTTTGGGCTGCACAGGATTTGCTACAATATTTGACCTGCTCCCAGTCTTTTTTCCACTTTTTGCGCCAAGCAAACGGACGCTCACATACGGGGCATATTTTTGTGGGTAAATCCGATTTTTTACGCATTTTAGGCATGGCTTTTATAGGTATTTTTGTAGGCAACTCGCCATTTGGAGTTGTAAATCTTTGGCTGCAAGGGCTGCTTTTGTAGCAAAATCTTCTGCTTGGCTTGCATAAATAATGCTACGAGAAGAGTTGATGAGCAAACCAACTTCTTGCGTCATGAGCAGGCGAGATACGGTATCTAAATCACCGCCTTGAGCGCCCACTCCCGGCACAAGCATAAAATAATGAGGAATGCGTTTGCGAATTGCGCTTAGGTAGTCAGATTGTGTAGCACCTACGACATACATGAGCTGCTCGTCGCTTCCCCAGTTTTTGCTCTGCTCTATCACCTCTTCGTACAGGCGATTGCCATTAGCGAGCTCGAGCATTTCAAAATCTTGACTACTTGGATTGGAGGTGAGTGCAAGCAAAATTGTCCAACGATTGCGATAAGCTAAAAAAGGTTCTACAGAATCCCGTCCCATATAAGGGGCTACTGTAATAGCATCGACGGCTAACTCTTCAAAAAAACTATGGGCATATTGTGCTACTGTATTCCCAATATCGCCTCTTTTGGCATCAGCAATACATAATACTTGCTCGGGAAGATAGGCTATAGTTTTTTGCATGCTTTCCCAACCGCTCGCACCTTGGGCTTCATAAAAAGCTGTATTGATTTTGTAAGATACGGCATAAGGAAGGGTAGCATCTATAATGGCTTTATTAAAACTAAAAATAGGGTCAGCATGGCTACGCAGAAAACTCGGAATTTTGTTTATATCTGTATCTAAGCCCACGCAGAGGTAGGAAGATTTTTCATGAATTTGCGCAATAAGTTCTTTCTTCGTCATAAGAATCAACACTTTTTTGATTAGAATAGCACAAAGATAAACAACTTCGCATAAATAAAAAGGCAGTGCGTTGGATTTTTCGTAATTTTGCTTTTTGGATATACTTAGATGTACATCTAAGTAGCACTTACTTTACTTACTCTAATCGTTATAGGCTTGATTTATGGATTGCAAATCGGTAAAAATAATAAGCGAGGGGTTGTTTGAATCTACGCATTGGGCGGTCTCACATTTACAAAGTGAGGAAAAATTGATGCTCGATATTCTTCCTCATAATCAAGATATTAGAGCTATTAGCAAAATAAGCTTAGCACAAAAAAGAAGGGAGAGTTTGAGTGCACGTTATCTATTGCGATGGATTTGCACTGAGATGGGGATTGATTTTAAAGGCATACATAAAAACAAATCAGGCGTACCTTTTTTGGTGGGGTCTTCGTGGCATATTTCTTATTCGCATACTGCTGAATATTGTGCTGTAGCCTTAAGTGCGCATAAGGCTGTCGGCATCGATATCGAAAAACCTCGTCCTCAGGTTTTGAAAATTGCCCCTCGTGTTTTTTCTCAAAAAGAATTGAATTTAGCTCATAGCATTGAGGATTTGAGTTTGTTTTGGTCTGCTAAGGAAGCGGTTTATAAATGCGCTGGAATTCGGGGATTGAGTTTGCGAGAAGAGATAAGGCTCGAACAAAAACCTCAAAAATTGAGCTCTGCTTCTTATATGTATCAAGGTAAAAAGACTGTGCTACATTTGCATCACGAAAAAGTAGGCTCGCATGGCTTAGTAATTGCTACTTAGCATATCGAAGGGTACAATTTTATATGCTATAATTGGCTAAGTATCAAAAACTCATAATTTCGAAAAACTGTGAGTTGCTATTCGCCGTGTTTGCTGCCCACACCAAACATCAACGAGGTGTAAATTTTAAAATAGCATTTTTCAAAGAAATATTATTTTTAGACGGTCATTTTTGTGCGTTTTTTGTGTATTTCTTCTTGCTTTTTTTGAATTTTTATGGGCGGTTTAAATCCAAACATCAGAATATCATCAGTTTGTTTTAGATTTCCTTGCCAGTTTTGCCATGCTTGATAGATTTTTTGTTTTTGCGCTTCAAGTGGTAGCCTTGAATTTTCTATGAGCAATTGTT
Organism: Bernardetiaceae bacterium; assembly: GCA_020832465.1. Classification (GTDB taxonomy): domain Bacteria; phylum Bacteroidota; class Bacteroidia; order Cytophagales; family Bernardetiaceae; genus JAFIER01. The sequence continues at coordinate 3,081 of JAFIER010000168.1, read as the reverse complement.
TGAGCCTTTTACTGGAAAAAGTGCGACCATCTTTTCCACCAAATTGGTCTTTATAGCCATCAGAAAAGAGATAAAAAGTGTCTTCTTTTTCTAAGGTTAAAGTTTGGCTATGCAGCTCAAAACTGCGATTATGCTTTTGATTTAGTCTGCCTACGCCTCCTATACTCAGGCGTGCGCCTTTATGAATACTCAAAACTCCATTTTTGATATGATATAGCGGAATCCCCGCATTACAAAAGCTAACCGTATTGCTACCCTCTTGAAAGACGCAAATAGCAATTTCCATACCATCTTGGCTGTTATTATTTTGATTTTCTTGATGTAAAATCTTCTTGATATCTGCATTCATTAAAGTCAGAATCTCGGCAGGGTCTGTTTTTTCTTCTATGGATACAATAGTCGTGAGTAGGTTGTTGCCAAGCATAGACATAAAGCCACCAGGTACGCCATGCCCTGTACAATCTGCAATAGCCAAGACCCAGTAGTTTACGTTGTTTTTTGTAATTTTATCAAACCAATAAAAATCGCCGCCTACTATATCACGAGGCTTATAAAGCAGAAAGTATTCAGCAAAAAAGCTATTGATAAAATTATCTTCGGGTAGCAGCGAGCGTTGAATGCGCTTGGCATACTGAATACTCGACATAATGGCTTTGTTTTTCTTATCAATTTCGTTTTTTTGTGTATTGATTTTTTCATACTTGAGCGCAAGTTTTTGATTGCTTTGGCTAAGCTGCTGATTAAGAATTTCTTGTTCTTTAATTTTTCCTTTGAGTTTGGCAGCCATTATGCGCAGTGTTTTGCCGAGTTTTCCGATTTCATCGCTATAATTTATAGGGATTTTGACATCTAAATCGCCTTCACCTATGCGTGCTGCCACACGGCTCAATCGCATAATAGGGCGTGAAATAAAATAAGCAAACAGCAAGGCTATCAGAATAGCAATCAAGAAAATAGGTATAAAAACCCACAAAATTCTCTGCTCTACATCGCGAATCGAGGCATAGGCTACCTCCTTAGGTATGCTAAAAATCAGCGTCCACTCCTGACCGATAAAATCTTGATTTTTTTGCTCTTTACTATAAAAATAAAGGTTATTGCCATAATCATGAAAGGTATTCGGGGGCTTGCGTTTTAGCACGTTGAGCAAAGGGGATTCTTCGTAGGGAGTAAAAAACTTTGACTTCTCAAACTGATTAGAATAAAGCAATACACCTTTACTGTCCACAATATCTACGGCAACATTTGTTTCTACGCCTGCATATTTTTCGGTAATTTCGTTGAATGCTTCATAAAGCCAATCAATGAGCACACGTGAGACTACAGTGCCGACGTATTCGTCCTGCTCATCATAGACCTCCGCCACAAAGTGCATAACGACTTTTCCCAATGATTCGGAGCGCGAAATATCCATAATTTTGGGGGTATCAGCATTTATTTTGAGCCAATATTTTGATAGAGAATGCACCTTGTTTATGTCTTTATTTTCGGTATCAGCGATGCGCAAACGCCCTTTACGAAAAAAAGACAAACTCACATAAGTAGGATTTTGAGCCTGAATGCGCATTAAGCGCTGCTGTATGGTAGTAGCAGAGGAGTTAGGATCGCTAAGTATGGGGTCTGCTTTAAGTAAATCAATATCTTTGAGCCGTTCGAATATAAATCTATCTATGCTATTGAGCATATACACGGACTGCACCGAGAGTTTATCAGCAGCTTGCTGCTCTAAACTTTTCTGCGTTTGATGAGTAATGAAAATATACAAAGCCCCCGAAGTTCCTAATACTAAAGATAGTCCGAAGAGCAGCAACTTAAAATAAATATTCATATACACTTTTGAAGCATAATCTTCTGCCTTGATGAATCAGTTTTTACTGATGCAAAAGTAAGCATTGATAGGCAATTTGACAGCAAAAGTGTATTATATCGATGTTAAACTTTGATTGCGCAAAGCGTGCAAGTTTAGGTTTTATCGGTATTAGGTATTTTGATGCTATTTTGTGGGAGTGCATCTTTTAAAATCATGCCTGCTTTGATACCAAAATCAAGTGTACGAATAGGGAACGGAATCGTAATACCGGCTTGATCAAAAGCAGCTTTAATGGTTTTTACGCCCTCTGAATAAGCAGTCAGAAAACTCGCCTGGTCTGTTTCTACAATCCAGAAACGCACGATAATATTGATAGAACTAGCACCAAATCCTTGAAAATCAACTCTCACAGCTTTCGCAGGGTTGCGTAGTGCCAGGCTTTCCAAAGCGTTGCGCAAAACGTTCTCTACATTGGGCAATTTTTCGCCATAAGAAACTCCCACTCGATATTGATACGTCGACCGGGGTTAGCAGTATAGTTCATGAGTGGTTTTTGAAAGACTTCTTTCGAGGGTATTATTAAATCTAAACCATCTAAGGTCTCGATAGTAATTGAGCGTAAGCCTATTTCACGTACATGACCGATGTAGCCATTGGTTTCGACTAAGTCATTGTATTTAAGAGGTTTTTGTAGAGTGATAAAAAATCCTGAAATAAAATTTGATGCTAAATCTTGAAAAGCAAAACTCAATGCCAAACCTACAACACCAGCACCAGCTAAGAGTGAGGTTACGGTTTTGTTAAGATTAAGCAGTTCGAGGGCTGCAAATACACCGGCTGTCATTATCAAATAAAATACGATACGAACAATAATGCTGATGATATTTTTTGTCTCTATAACCCGTTGTAAGATGCGTTCTAAAGTTTTTCGTGCGCCTTTGGCTATCAAATAAAAAATAGTGAGCGCAATAACTGCCATGACAAAATTGGGTAACATACTAATTATATAAGTGTACCAACCCAATAGTTTTTCGCTCAAAGTCTCGTACGCCGTTTTAAAAAGGCTAATTTGCTCGTCCATGTGTAATTTTGTAGTAATTTAGTTTTTTAGGGTTTATTTTTTAGGGTTCTCCTATGATTTATACGACTTTTTAGCTCCCATGATTAGAATTGTGGATTTGACTCGATTAAGCCTGCAAATTTATTTATGGAAAAGCATATTTACGCATTACGTATAAAGTTTAGGGTAGTCTTAAAGATGTAATGCTCAA
>JAFIER010000163.1 GCA_020832465.1 Bernardetiaceae bacterium | reverse complement strand
TAAAAGCTAATTTTATTGAGTTTTAAGAACTATTTTTAAACAGCATCATAACTAAGGACGCATTAAAAGCCCCAACTATTGCCAATAATTAGGAAAAAATCTTGCAAAAAAATAACACATCTCAGAAAAATGTTACTTTTTTACCGAATCTTTAAGACTAAGAATGCCAAAATTCAAATGCAAACATAAGCAAAAAGATACTGAATACAATGATAGATAAGCATATATTTGCCCAAAAATAGTTTGCCCCCTAAATACCGTAAGCGGCACAGCAGGATTTGCACACCCACTAAGCCCACACAATATGTGCATCGGCGCAAACCCAGTATATAAAGCCGTAACAACAACAACAATACCAGGAACTTGGCCACCCACTACTACCACCACCTACCAAACCGTACGTGAGCAAGGTTTTGTGGGGAGCGTGCGAGAAGTACGATATACAAAAAACGGACAAACCCTCAGTTATTGGAAAATAAACGAAGGAGCTGATAATATCATAAACGACCACAATAGCGACAACCCTACAAATGGCGCACTTGCAGGCAGTTTTGCTTTGGGAATGCTTGTCCCCGAATCTTCGTGGACTCAAGACCCCCACTCCTGCGAAATGCAGATGCTTTCAGAAATTGTAAATGTATGTACGGAAGCCGGAACAACGGTACCGGTGTATTCCGAAGCTGAATTTGATGCGGACCAAATCCACCATCATGAAAATGCAGTCATAAACGAAGTGGCTATCAGAGAAGAATTTATCAAACAAACTTTGCGGTCCAGAATAGCAAAAGAATATGCTCAGGCTTGTTTTGCCAATGCGCGTGAGTCGTTCGAACTCTTTTATACACCTTATGAGTACCATTATACGCTCTATTACTACGACCAAGCCGGAAATCTCGTACAGACAGTACCCCCAGAAGGCGTAGAACCCCTAACCCCCGCACAGGTAGAAAATTTTGAAGCCGCGCCCACAAATCCGAACCATAGGCTCAAAACAAGATATGCCTATAATACACTCGGACAGCCCAGCTCACAGCAAACCCCTGATGCCGGTAAAACCCGATTTTTTTACGACCAAAACGGACAACTTAGGCTTTCGCAAAATGCACAACAAAAAATTGAAAATAAATTTGCATTTACAAGATACGACGCACAAAGTAGAATTGTAGAAGTAGGGGTAATACAAACAACCGAAAGTTACGCCACACTCACACAGCAGATTCAAAACCCCGCGTTCCCCGACCAAACTTCGGATAAATCCGAAATTACACAAACCCTATACGACTATCCCACTGCCGAAGGCGACGATGCCCTCGAACAAACCTATTTAAGAGGAAGGGTATCATCGGTTGCTGTAATGGAAGACGGACAAAACGTAAGCAGCAGAACCACTTATGCTTACGACGTACACGGAAATGTAGCCACTCTTTGGCAAAAACTGCCCGAACTCACTGAAACTGAAATCAAAGAATTTGCATCTTTCGATGATATTGACCCAATTGTTTACACGGTTGAGGCGCAAAAAAGAATCGATTATGTATATGATTTAATCTCGGGCAAGGTCAATAAAGTCTGTTATCAGGACGGAAAAAATGATGCTTTTTATCACCGATACCGATACGATGCCGATAATCGTTTGATTAGCGTCAAAACCTCAAGGGATAATTGGCTATGGAACGAAGAAGCCGTATATCGGTATTACGCACACGGACCGCTCGCACGTACAGAAATAGGAGAATACAAAGTGCAGGGTCTCGACTATTATTATACCATACAAGGATGGCTCAAAGGCGTAAATAATCCTTTGGATACCGATATTGGACAAGATGGCGCAGACGGCACGCACTATAAGCACGTCAATACTGATGCTTTTGCCTTCTCATTAGACTATTTTACGGGAGACTACAAAGCCATCAATAGCACACAGACTTTTGCCACAACTGCCTATACCTCCCTATATAATGGCAATATTGGGGCTATGACGACGGAACTATCGACCTTCGAAGCCCAAACAATGGTTTACCGCTACGACCAACTCAACCGCATCAAAACAGCCCATAGTCAATCCTCAGCGACGAGTTATGCGAGCCGATATAGCTACGATGCGAATGGTAATATTCTAAGTCTAAGTCGTAGAAATAAATTAGGAGCTTTGATTGATGATTTGCAGTACGATTACAACACGCTGCTGAACAATCGCCTCCACCGTGTCCACGACCTGAGCGGCGACCCCACAGGCGTAGCTGGCAATCAAACCTATAGCTACGATGCTATCGGCAATCTCACGAGCAATCCCGAAGATGATGTCCTCTCCATCGAGTGGAACACCTACGGCAAAATAGCCTCCGTTACCAAATCCGAAGCGCAGATATTCTATCAATACGACGCTATCGACAATCGCTCCCTCAAAAAAGTCATAAAAAACGAAGAAATCGAGGGCGAAATAGTTGCAATTACGAAAAAAACGCATTATCTTCGTGATGTTGTACACTAATATACCTTTTTATGGCAAAAGAAAAGCCTAAAAACGAACAAAATGCCTACGATAAAATCTTGAAAGAAAATATCGTAGCTTATGTATTGAAACTTTCAAAACGGCAGTTTGGATTTGAAATCAAAGAGCATAGCTTTATCAAAGATAAACTGCAATCTACCTTGGAGCGAGAGTCTGATTTTCTATTACAAATTACGAGTACCGAGAATGAGCAGTTT
>JAFIER010000147.1 GCA_020832465.1 Bernardetiaceae bacterium | reverse complement strand
AAACTTTAAAACGTATCTCAGATTTTTTTACTATATTTGTGTCCATAAGAGTAAGAGGAGTGTGTTGTGGCTGTAGTATTTCACAATATAGCTCTTTTTACTCTTTATTTTTTAAAAAAGGAGACTTTTTACACAACCCCTATATATTGATAGCTAAATGGAATATCCCACATATACCCCTTTTATACAAAATGTTCGTTAGGCTTTTTACGAATATATAACGCCTAACGGCGTATAAATTTCAAAAAAACAATGGCTTGAAAATCGCTTGCAAGCGTTGTAAACAATTTCTTATTGTCTGAATCAGGATTCAAGGATTTTCAGGATTAAGGCAATCAAGTAAATCCCAAAATCTTGAAAATCTTGATTCTGACAAAGAGGGACGCATCGCGGATGTAATGGGTGATGGTTGCATAACCAAAATATCAATCAATATATAGGAAGAGTTATTTCATAACCTTTTCTTTTGAATAGATAGTAACTATCAGGAAGTCCACGGCGAGTTATACTATCAGGTGCTACTTCCAAATCTTTACATTGGCTTAAAATATGGTTTTTATAACTTATAGGTACAGGACCTATCGATAAAATATCTAAGTCTAAGTAATCGCAGTTTTCAATTTTAGAGATATTATTTCCATTAAGCATAAGCTTCCGCAAAGATTTAGGGTAAATGCTAAAATCTAAAACTTGTGGAAATTTATTTTTTCCTTTTAAGTAAGCTTTTTCAAGCTTACTTAGTTTTTTTATATTTATAATTGTATCGTGGATACTAAATGTGAGTTCTAAGTTAGCAATGCTGGAAGGCAGAGAGTCTGATGGAATAACTTTTGCGCCTCCTTGATCTATTTTTAATTCTTGTAACTTAGGTAAACTGGAGAAATCAGGAAGAGTATCAGAAAAGTAAAAATTTAGCAAACTCAGAGATCTCAAATCCTTAAAATGTTTAATAATATCTCTAATAAACTCGTCATTCGTACCCTTAAGTTTACCATATTGTTCTTCTAACTCTACGTCCAGACTATGAAGCTCCCAGCCACCGCTAGAAAATTCCGTTTTAATTTTAACAAGAGGATACCAATTTAGTGCTGTATCAACAGCGATATTATGTTTTTCGAGCAAAGTAGACAATTTATAGAAATCACTTTCTTTCCATGACTTATACTGAGAAGTCTGTTCTGAGTCTTTTGTGCTATCGCAGCCTAATGCAATACCGAAGAACAAAAGAAATATTATCCAATTTTTACTTTTTGTTACCATTTTAGTTGGGTTTCGTAATCTATAGAAAACTAAAAATAATTATTTTTCAATGAAAAACATAGCAAACACTCAATAAACACGTACTAATTCTCATAATAAGTGCATCAAACTCTCGAGGGGCTTATTTTTTGATTTATTTTTTGTCATATTTGATTGTTAATACATACATTTGTACATTGAAATACTGCAAAAGGGTAGTAGTCTATGCTTGATTTTACTACCCTTTTAAAGTATGCTTGGTTTTATTTTGACAATTTAAACATTTATTTCTTATGAAGAGATTTAATTTTTTGCTTGTATTTTGTTTGATGCTTTGCTTTGCTTGCCAAAGTTCGTCTGAATCTTCTAACACTGATAATAGTGTGGAAAATGCTGATACTGAAATAGTAGAAAGCAAACCTGAAAACCCTGATTCGGCTTCGCAGATGACAACAAATAACAACGATGAGGCGTATGTTACTACTACATACCGTTCTGATGGTTTTCGTCCGGGCGTAGCGAGTGAGTGGGTAGCTATAAAATCTGATCCTGAGGCTTTTAAGATTATCGAAATTTTGTACTGGAGTACAGCTGATGAGGATAAAATACCACTTAAAATTGTAAAACAAGAGTTTTCAGAAGGTGAAATTAGTGGTTATACGGGCGAAGTGATGTTTCCGAACGATACAGAAACAGTAGGTTTTGGTATCATAGAAGATCGTTTTAATTTGTCTTATTCTGAGGATATGTTTCAAGAGTTTTTGTACGAAGAGAAGTAATTTTTTTGTCATAAAATATAGTATTACCCTGCTGTACTGGGTCTTTACACCCAATTATGAACGAAAAAATCGTAGTATTACTATATGAAATTTTTAATAATCAGGAACTAACAACTTGTTTTAAAAGTGTTAGTTCCTGTTATATTATTGTGTTTTTCTGCAATAAAAAAGTGTAGCACAATTATCAGCTTTCAAAACTTGTCTTGCTAATCGTTGCATTTGTGAAAGCTTGACGCTTCTGATGCGTTGAATATTTTGATTGACAATTTCAGTATCTCCGAGTACTGTGGCATAAGCCAAACCAATCGCACGATTAAGCACTTGCACTTGCGAAAACAAATCGGTGGCTTCTGCTTGATTTTGTACTTTTTCTAACTCTTCTTTGGATATTCCCTTAGTTTGTAATTCAAAAATAAGTTCCTCTATGGCTTTGTTACCTTGCTCTACCGACACGTCTTCATTGAGCTTACCCGCAATCATGAGCAAACCTTCGTCAAACGAACCTGTAATATAGGCACTGATATTATTAAAAAGTTCTTGCTCTTTGACGAGTTTTTGATGTAATCTTGATGATTCACCATTTCCTAAAACGTCGCTCAGAAGGTCAGTTGCTGTAAAATCGGGGTCTAATTGCGAAGGCATTAAATAGGCTTTATAAATTGCATCTAATGGTACATCTGCTTCTACACGCAAAAAACGTGGTTTAGGCATTGTTGTATTTTCCTTAGGTAGGTTACGCACATAAGGCTTGCCAGCGGGTATTTCGCCAAACCATTTTTCTGCTAAGGCTCTTACTTGCGTTTGTTTTACTTTACCAGCCACAACAAGTACTGCATTATTAGGTCGGTAGTGTTTGAAAAAGAATGACTTTACATCTTCCATTGTAGCCTGCTCTATATGGCTTATTTCTTTGCCGATAGTTGCCCATTTGTAAGGGTGCTTTTCATAAGCTAAAGGACGCAATTTGAGCCATATATCACCATAAGGCTGATTCAAATACATTTGCTTAAACTCTTCGATGACTACACTGCGCTGTACTTCGAGCACACGTGGGTCAAAAGAGAGGGAAAGCATGCGGTCTGACTCGAGCCAAAATGCTGTTTCTATGTTTTGATAAGGGACTACCGTATAGTAGTTCGTAACATCAGGAGAGGTAAAAGCGTTGTTATTGCCGCCAACACGCTCAAGCGGTTTATCAAATATAGGAATATTCTTAGACCCCCCAAACATTAGATGTTCGAAAAGATGCGCAAAGCCTGTTTTGTCCTCCTGCTCATCGCGCGAGCCTACATCGTACATCAGATTGAGCACAACTACCTCTACGCTGTCATCTTCGTGAACAACCACACGAAGCCCATTATCTAAGGTAAATTTGCTGTATGCTATCACAATTATTTTGATTTTTGTTCCAAAATTAGAACTAACAGTTCTGACAGAACTGTTAGTTCTTGATACTGAGTAAATTATGGAAACAGCAAAATTTCAAACTTTGCCAGTGTTTCCGAAATACGAATTATTTTTTATCGACCTCTTTGAGCAACTCTTCGACAGCCCGATTGAGCTGCGAATCAATGCCCTTTTCTTGTCGCTCGAGCGGATTTTTAACTTTTATATCGGGCTCGAGTTGGGTGTTTTCCATGTATTTACCATCAGCAGTGCGCACTACTGTAACCTGCGGAATACCAAAATATAGGCTTGGGTCTATTAAAGTTTCCCACCAAACAGCCGTACCCGTGCCAGGTACGGGCATACCTATAAGTTTGCCAATGCCTAAATGTTGATACACATAAGGAAAAATATGAGCATCAGAATAGTTCCCCTCTGAGACTAAAACGACGGAGGGTTTTGTCCATTTAGTCATAGGCTCTATACCTATTTTGCGCCCACGCGGACGGAACTCAAAATACTGCTCTCCGCTTAGGAAAGTTGCCAAATCGTCGTGCAACCAACCACCGCCGTTGAATCTTGTATCTACGATAAGTGCCTTTTTAGTGGCATTTTTTCCTAAGGCATCGCTATAGCTTTTTCTAAAACTTTGGCTATCCATACCTTTGACGTGCACGTAACCAATCTGACCCTTGGAGCGTTTTTCTACGCTATCACGCCTTGAGGCTACCCAGCGGTCATAAAGCAGTGAAGTTTGTGCACCCCAAGAAAAGGGTTTTACAATGACTTGCTTACTTTCACTACCAGATTTGACTTCTAAAAGCATGCGGTCGCCAGCTTTGCGGTTAAAAAGAGGCCAATAATTCATGCCAGCCGTAATTTCAGTGCCATCTACTTTTGTAATAATATCACCTGCTTTGATTTGAGTATCGGCTTTGAGTAGTGGGCTTTTAGGTAGTATTTCTTGAATTTTGATACCGGCCTCTTTGTGTGTAGGGTCAAAAAATGCACCTAAGGCGGCGGTCTGGTCGCCTTTGGGGTCGTATTTACGGTAGCCACTACCTGTATGCGAGGCGTTGAGTTCGCCGAGTAGCTCACTTGCCATTTCGGCAAAGTCGTAGTTGTTATCGATATGCTGGAGGAATTTTTTGTATTCTACTTTGAGTGTATCCCAATCCGTGCCATGCAAATCTTTGAGATAAAACTTTTCGCGTACCTGTCTCCAGAGGTGCTCAAACATATACTCACGCTCTGCGGCAGCATCGTACTCCATTTCGGAGCTTATGCTAATGGGTTTGGGCGCGCCACTATTCAAATCAATTTTTTGTAGCCTACCGCTTGCCAGTACAAAGAGGTTTTTGCCTTCTTTGTCTATTTCCATGTCAGCAACATAAGAACCGAGCTTACTAAAAAGCTTGGTTTCCTTTTCTTTAAAATCGTGTACCCAAATGTCGTAGCCTTTTTCAAAATTACTCAAATAATAGAGTTTATCACCTTCGGGCGTAAGCACTGCACCGCCGAGTTTTGAAGAGTGAATTGTGAGCCGTGCGATTCTATCTTCGATGCCATCCCACTCGAAGGCAAGGGCATCGCTTTTTTTGTTGTCTTTTTCGTCTTCATCTTTTTTCTTTTTCTTGCTTTTCTTTTTGTCATTGTCCTCTTTGTCCTCCTCTTTGTCCTTATTTTGGTCTTTGAGTTCTTTCCAAAGTTTATACTCGGCTTTGCTCATTGTAAACTCATTCCAAGCATCTTTGGTAAAAAACATGGCATATATATCAGACTCTGCGCCCCAGCTTCCGTGCGAGCGATAACCGCTGCGGTCGCTTGCCCAATACATCATTTTGCCTTTCATTCCCCAGCGCGGACTTGTATCGGAGTAACCGCTACGAGTGAGGTCTTTGATAGGTGATTCCCCAGAGGCATCAACAAGCCCTGCTTGCGAAATCCAAAGTTCATTGGGATTATAAGAAACTAAAAACCATTTGCTATCAGGCGACCATTCATAGTGCTGGTCTCCATCTGAATAGGAATAGCTCAAGCTATCTGTAACGGTACGTATTTTTTTGCTCTCGATATTATATACGCTCAGGGTCTGGCGGTCTTTTATAAAAGCGATTTCTTTTCCATCGGGCGAAAATTGCGGTTGAAAGGTTTCGTTTTCAGTTTGAATAAGCACCTCTTCTTTGATGAGTGTAGCGGCGTAAAAATACTTTTCTTCACTTCGTTCTACCTCTGCTTGATAGATGTTCCAACTGCCGTTGCGCTCGCCTGCATATATAAGTTTTTTGCCGTCGGGGCTAAAATGTACGGAACGCTCCTGCTCGGGCGTATTGGTGATGCGCTTGGTCATACCATCTTCTATGGCTGTTACGAAGACCTCCCCACGATAGACAAATGCGATTTCTTTTCCATTGGGTGAGAGTGCCATTTCGCTTGCGCCACCCGCTACGGTTTTAAACTCACGCGGGTTGTTGCGTGCATCTTTTCGAATTTCTATTTCGATGCGCTTGGGCTGCTCGCCTTCTTTTTGGGTATAAATTTCACCATCATAGCCATAGCAGAGTGTACCATTTTGGGCTATAGAAAGGAAGCGCACGGGGTGCATCTCGAACTTACTGATTTGTGTTTTTTCAGAAGGCTTATCAATAGCTGCTTTCCAGACATTAAAAGTGCCACTCTCTTCACTTAAATAATACATGTGCTTTTCGTCCGGACTCCAAACCGGGTCTCTATCCTCGCCTTCAAAAGTAGTGAGGAGCGTATGCTTATTTTTTTCAAAATCGTACAAAGCAACATCGCGCGCAATAGAAGAGGTATGATGCTTACGCCATTCATTTTCGTAACCTTTGATGTCGTAATAAAGCATTTTTTTGCCGTCTTTGCTTAGCTTTCCAGATTCCGTAGCAGCAGAGAGTAGCATCGAAGGGAGCTTATCGCCTGAAATGGGCACGCTATAGAGTTGCTGAAAACGACCCATAGGAAAGGCTGCATCAGTAGCCGCAGGCATACGGTAAGAGTTGAAAAGAACAGATTTACCATCAGCTGTAAAGCAAACAGGGTAGTCATCAGCTGAATGAAGAGTAAGTCTTTGCGGTATACCTCCTTCTGCATCTACTAAATATACATCATGATTGCCATAACGGTCGGAAGCAAAAGCGATATGCTTACTATCAGGAGACCATACGGGGCGATAGTCATAAGCCTCGTGCAGCGTCAGCGGATAGGCTTTGCCCCCTTGGCTACTGACAACATACAAATCGCCTTGATACGTAAAGGCAATTTTGGCCCCATCAGGAGAAATAGCTGCATAGCGCATCCAAAGTGGGCGCAAAGTGTTTGCATCTTGTGCGAAAAGTGATGCACTACAAAAATAAAATCCGAGTAGCAAAAGCATACCAAGATTTTTTATCAAAATTTGCATAAGAATAATATGGGTTTGAATACTATAAAATATGTGTTTATGGTTGTTCTGAGACTGAAGTTTGTGAGTGTTGTACGCTAAGTTGGAAAATAATGACATAATTCATAAAAAACACAATATAGGTAGGTTTTGTTAGAATTGCAAAAAATTAAGGTTGGCAAAAAATATAGCTATTGATATACGCAAACAAAAGCATAGCAGACACCTGCTGATTTTCAGCGTATAGAAAAAAAAGTTACGATAAAAGTTAAAAAAAACACAATCCTTTGCATTTTCTAAATTTCTTTTCGTATTTTCGCTGTTATGCGTATCCTACTACTATATAATATTACTACTATACTAATTTTGCTATTTAGCAATGTTACTGCACAAGAATTGGGCACTCCTTTAGCAAAGCACTATCTACCGAGTGTATATGGTGCAGAACCACAGGTTATGTCCACACTCGAGGCCGTAGATGGTATGCTGTATATGGGTGTAGGTGGCGGCATTTTAGAATACGATGGACACACTTGGCGCAAAATCAACCTCAATGGCGGTACGGCACGTAGCTTGCATCAAGCCGCTGACGGGCGCATTTATGTAGGTGGTGAGCAGGAGTTTGGCTACCTCGAGCGTGATGAGAAAGGCAGGCAGCAATTTCATAATTTGCTTACGCCCGAAGCGCAAGATAGCATTCCTATGACTATGCTTGTTATCAACATCAAAAGTGTAGAAAATAAAATTTATTTTCAAGCCCCCCAACATATTTTTGAATACCATACAGAAAATCAAAAAATGTATGTGTATCGCGCAATAAGCAATCGCTTTTCTGGGAGCTTTCTGTTTGATAATCGCTATATCGTGCGTGATGGCGCAGATTTTTTTGCTTTTAGTCAAGGAAAAGTGAGTAAGTTAGATATGAGTGCGGTATTTCCCAATTTCAAACTACCCGCTTCTGTTATCGCTTCGGGTGAGCCTTACTATTTTTGCATCAACGCAGATGGCTTTTTATTTTATGATAGTGAAAAAAATACTACTATTCCGTTGAGCGAAGCACACAATGATTTTATGGAAAACAACGGAGTTTATGAAAGCTTTTTTTCTGATAAAGACCAAAGTCTTATTTTAGGTTCGACACAAAAAGGGGCGGCTTTGATAGATAGGCAAACAGGTAGATTGCAACATTATGATAAAAAAGTGGGCTTGGACAACAACCACGTTTATGCTATCAGCGAAAATGCACAAGGAGATTTATGGATTGGCACATCAAACGGTGTAGCTAAAGCCGATAGAGGAATTGCATTGAGCTATTGGAACAAAAACAGCGGTCTGCCCGATATTGTAGAATCCGTCTTGTATCACGATAGTATGGTGTATATCACCACGCATCAAGATATTTACTACCTCGAGAGCGAACAGCCCGTAGAAATTCAGAACAAAGAAGACAAAGGACAATCTTGGATAATTAAATCCTTCAATATCAACGGAAAAACAAAAATTTTAGTAGGTACATCACGTGGCATTTATGCAATAGAAGGCAAAAAAGCCAATTTTTTACTCCCCTTAGAGCACGTTTTTGATTTTTATCAATCGAAAAAAAATCCTAAGCATATATATGTAGCTGGTGGCGATGCGATAAGTTTGTTGGCTTATCGTGAGGAAATAGACCGCTGGGGCTGGACAAATACTTGGGGAGGCTTGCAAGATAATATCAGAGGACTTGTAGAAGACAAAGAAGGAAACTTATGGTGTGGCACATTTAGAAATGGTGCCATCAAGGTCGTACCCAATCCTGACTCACTGCGCAATCCCTTAGAAATCAAATACTACCGCGAAGAGCAGGGCTTTCCGTCGCTCAAAAACTTACTCCCCTTTCATCTCGGTGAAGAAATTGTCTGGGGTACTGAAAAGGGAATTTATATATACAACGCCGACAAAGATATTTTTGAACCTTACGAAAAACTCGGCGCACGTTTTGGAAAAGACGGACAAGAAGTTTTTGATATTCAAGAAACACCTGACGGCAAAATATGGATATGCCCACTCGAAAATAAAAAAGGCAATGAAATCGGGTATTTAGAACCTCAAAAAGATGGGGGCTATGTGTGGGTTTCAGCCCCGTTTAAAACTATTCCTGAGATGTTTGTCGTTGCTTTTTATATCGACGAGCGAGGTATAGTCTGGATTGGGGGGAGCGAAGGACTTTTCCGTTACGACCCTTCGAGAGATACTAAAAACTATGAACAAAAACCGCAGCTCACCTTCCGAGAGATAACCATTGGCAAAGATTCTACGCTTTATTGGCACGCGCCGAGCAGTACCTCCGACCGCATTACTTATGATTATAACTCGATTCGTTTTTCTTATGCTGCAGTTTCGCTCACACAAGAAGACAAAAATACATATCGCTATCGATTAGTCGGCTTCGAGGATGAATGGTCTGACTGGAGCAGTGCATTCCAAAAAGAATACAGTTTCTTGACCGAAGGCAGTTACCGTTTTGAAGTCAGGGCACGCAATCTTTATGGCGTAGAGAGCGAAGTGCGCAGTTATGAATTTGTTGTCCTGCCGCCTTGGTACAGAACGTGGTGGGCTTATTTGATATACGCATTGCTTGCTGCCGCAGGGGTTTATGGTTTGATTGTTTGGAACAACCGCCGTTTGAAACGAGAAAACGAACGTTTAGAGCAGGTTATTCAGGAGCGCACGCAAGAAATTTTACTTAAGAACGTCGAGCTCGAGCAACAGAAAGAAGAGATTTTAGTGCAATCAGAAGGATTGCAAAGTGCAAATGAAGAGATTCAAAAGCAAAAAGAAGGCATAGAAAAAGCCTATCAAAATGTAAGTTTGCTCAACAATATCGGACAGCAAATAACAGCTATTTTGGATACCAAAACCTTAATTGCTAAGGTTTATGAAATGATAAATACACTCATGCCCGCCGAGGCATTTGGTATTGGTGTATATGAAAGCGATGAGCATAAAATTCATTTTGAAGGTTTTATCGAAAACAGCGAAATTATGCCCAGCCATTATGACCGTTTAGAAGATCCGAATAGTCTTGCAGTTTGGTGCTTCAAACATAGAAAGACCATTTTTATCAATGATTTTGATACGCAACATGAGCAGTATATTTCGAAGAGAAATCTTGCAGAGGCGACCCCTTCACAAGTAGGTTCGCATTTTAATGCGTTGATTTATGAGCCTTTGATGCTCGACCAAAAATGCGTAGGTGTCGTTACGGTGCAAAGTCATCAGCGAAATGCCTATTCAGAAAGTCATAAAGTATTGCTTACTTCCTTAGCTTCTTATATTGCAATTGCAAT
Source organism: Bernardetiaceae bacterium (assembly GCA_020832465.1). Classification (GTDB taxonomy): domain Bacteria; phylum Bacteroidota; class Bacteroidia; order Cytophagales; family Bernardetiaceae; genus JAFIER01. Next base: position 39,002 of record JAFIER010000147.1, on the reverse strand, counting down.
AGATAATGCGCATAATTACGGCATTATGAAAGCTAATCATCAGCATATTACAGATGCTATTCGCTATGGGCAGACCATACAGTTGGCTTTTTTGCCTTCTGAAGCTAGAATGAACAAACTTTTTCCAGCGCATGCCATTGTTTTCAGACCCAAAGACATCGTTTCTGGTGATTTTTACTGGGTTTCTGATAAAGATGATTACAGATTTATAGTCTTGGCAGATTGCACAGGGCATGGTGTGCCGGGTGCGTTTATGAGCATGATAGGCACTTTTATGCTCAATAAAATCATTAACGAAAAACATTATCACGAACCAGCTCAAATCCTCGAGCAGTTGGATAGCAATATCCAAGAAGCCCTGCGGCAGCGTGAAAATGCCAACGACGACGGCATGGATTTGATTTTACTTCGCATCAAAACAAATCAAAATCATATCGATATTTGCTTTGCCGGTGCTAAACAAAACTTGCACACAAAAGCCCCTAATCCCGAAGCCCCAATTGTGCAACATAAAGGCACAAGACGCTCTATTGGTGGTAGAAAGCTCAGAAAAAGACCTTTTGAGCAACATAATTTATCCGTCGAGAACGGCACGACAATTTATCTTTTTAGTGATGGCATTCCAGACCAGCACAACTCCGAACGGCGTAAAATTGGCTCGCTTAATCTTATAAAAAAGATTCAAAGTCTATCCACACAACCACTAAATCTACAAAAAGAAGCACTTCATTCATATATTGATGACTTTCAAGGAGAGGCACCTCAGCGCGATGATATGAGCTGGATAGCTATCCGATTGTAGTTTTTATCCGTCAATAATTCTACGTATTTGTAAAATGCGTGGCGCCCAATAGCTCTCCCAGACGGAACTACTACTGCTATCAATGACTACACCTCGTGAAGAGGTAGCATGAATGACAGCAAAACCTTGCTCGTCGCAGGCTATGACCATAGCAACGTGGCTTACCCTTCCTTTTCCACGATTGCGCTGTGTATTTTGAAAAAGAATTAAATCACCGACTTTTATATCTTCAAAATCAGCAACCTCTTCGCCATGAAAAATTTGAGATTGGCTACTGCGCGAGAGCTCTATGCCAATTTTTTGATAGATAAAAGAGGTAAATCCAGAGCAATCAAAACCTGCTGAAGGCGAGCAGCTTGCATATCGATACCGTACACCGACATATTTTTTTGCTTCTTCGCTCAAATAATTGCGTATGGCTGTTAAGCTATCTACTTTCGAGACTTTTTCTATAGCTTTGGGCGCAGGCGGCGGTGCTTTAGGTTTTTCTTTTGCTTTGCGTTCGGCAAGGAGTATAGCCTGATAATTATCGGTTTTGATACCAAAAAGCAGGTCAAGGTGTTTGTAGTAAGCTAAGGCATTACTTTCTTTTTTTTGTTTATAATAGGCATCAGCCTCTGCTGTTATGGCTGTTGCTATTGCGGTATTAAAATCGGCTTTATGTACTGTTATCTGGTTGCTTTTATCCAGTACTTGTGCTTTTCTCAAATACTGAATGGCCGTATTTAGGTATTTCGAACGCCTTGCGCCCTGTGCATCGCGGTAAGCATCAAAAGATAAAATGGATAAAAATAGCCAGGGCGCAGCCGCTTTTTTATCTTTTCGGCTTATTTGAATGGCTTTTTCTCGGCATTTTTCATGCTTTCCTTTGGCATAAAGCCGTTCGAGTGTTAGAAAGTGGGCATCAGTAGCTGTGCTTTGTGCCCAAGCCTCTGTTTGCTGCGCTGAGCAGTATCCTAAGGATATGATAAAAAACAACAAAAAACGTAGCCCTATATAGGCTTTTCTTGTTTGGCAAGGGTAAAATATGAAATATGGCATAAGTCTTGATTTTTTTGTGCAAATATCTTGTTTATTTACTTTTTTTCTGTATTTTTAGCAAACAAACTTTTATTGTTTGTCAATTTAGTAAAAAATCAATTAAAAATATTCGTATGGGTGATTTAAAAGTAAGACTTGCCAAAAGTCAATCAGATTTGAACGAATTTACAAGGCATCTACTCAAAGATATTGAAGCCTTAGAACTTATGCTGGAGGGCAACTGGTTTGAAGATGACATTGTACGCATTGGCGCCGAGCAGGAAATATGCCTTATTGATGACCACGGCAAACCCGCACCGCGTGCATTAGAAGTATTGCAACATCTTAATAATGATAGCTTCACGACCGAGCTGGCGAGGTTCAATATAGAAGCCAATTTAAAACCCATACTTTTTTCTAAGGATTGTTTCTCACAGCTCGAAGGGCAAATCATAAACCTACTCGAGCACCTCAATAAAGTTACGCAAGCCTTAGATATTGATTATCTACTGACAGGCATTTTGCCCACAATTCGTAAGTTCGACCTTACAGACGATAACCTTACCCCCCTCGAACGCTACCGCGCACTTATGGACGCACTCAAAAAGCTAAGGGGAAAGGAGCAGTACGAACTCAAAATTGAAGGTATAGACGAGCTTAATATCACACTTGATACTGCCCTTGTAGAGGCTTGTAATACAAGCTTTCAGGTACATTTGCAAGTTAAGCCCCAGGAGTTTGTGAGTAAATACAATACAGCACAAGCCATAGCCGCACCCGTTTTGGCACTTGCAAGCAACTCCCCTTTGCTTTTTGGAAAAAGATTATGGAACGAAACCCGTATTGCTCTTTTTAGGCAGACAATAGATACGCGCATCGCTTCTGAACATTTACGCGAACGCAGCCCAAGAGTAATGTTTGGTAGAAGCTGGCTCAAAGGCTCAATATTAGATTTGTACCGTGAAGATATGATGAGGTTTAGGGTTTTGCTAACCACAGATATAGAAGATGATGCTATCTTGAGCGTCGATGCAGGAAAAACACCAAAACTCCGCGCGCTTAATATCCATAATTCAACAGTATATCGCTGGAACAGACCCTGTTACGGAATAAGCCCTAACGGCAAACCCCATCTTCGCATAGAGAATAGAGTGCTCCCCGCCGGACCTACCGTCGTCGATGAAGTCGCTAACTCTGCTTTATGGACAGGGCTTATGAATATTTTTGACGAAGTGCACCCTCGTTTTACAGAAAAAGTAGAATTTGATGATGTCAAAGCTAATTTTATGCGTGCTGCAAGAAATGGCGTTGATGCAGATTTAACTTGGGCGGGTGGCAAAAAAATCAATAATATTGAGCTATTGAAAAAAGAGTTAATTCCTATGGCAAAAGAAGGTTTGCAAAAAGCAGGCGTAAATAAAGAGGAAATTAGCAAGTACATGGACATCATTGAAGCGCGTACTGAAAACAGACAAACAGGCTCACAATGGATGCTCGGCTCTTTTTCTAAACTTATGAAAGAAAGTAGCAGAGAAGAAGTCATTACTGCTATTACAGCCTCGGCCTCCGAAAAACAAAAAAGCAACCAACCTATACATACTTGGGAACTTGCCGAAATAGAAGATATTACAGAATGGGAACCCTCTGAAATGCTCGTCGAAGAGTTTATGAGTACAGACCTTATCACTATTAGTGAAAAAGACCTACCAGAGTTTGCTGCTGATGTTATGGACTGGGAGCGCATCAGATACCTGCCCGTAGAAAATGAAGAAGGGCATCTTGTAGGGCTTATTAGCTCAAGAGGTATCCTCAGGCATTACAACAAAACCGCCAAACATCAAAAACACAGTGAAGCCTGTATCGATGATTTGATGATGAAATCTCCCATAACAGTAAGCCCAGAGCAGACTATTACAGAAGCAATCAAGATTATGCGTAGCAAAAAAATTGGTTGCCTACCCGTTGTCAGCAAAAAAAGTCTTATCGGAATCATAACCGAAGCCAACTTTTTGAATATTACTGCAAGTATGCTCAAACGCATAGATCAAAAGCGTAAAAAACGAAAAAATAATAATCAAAATCTAAAAGAGGAAACGAACGAAACACAAGAAAAAAAACAGCCTATTGCACTACCCACAAAGCTAAATACAGCAGAAGCTAAGCCTGAAAGTGAGGTAGAAAAAAATAAACAAAACCTCGATTTTGTCTTAAACGAATCCTTATCTTTTAACGAAAATCAAGATAAAGAGGACGATTTGCAAAAAAGTAAGCCACAAAAAAACGAAGATAAACAAGAAGGTAAAAGCAATGGCAAACCTACATCTGGAAACTACTTTGACTCTTTATAGGCAGAGAGTCGTCAAGTTGTTAAATCGGTTCAGGTAATTTCAAAACTCACACAGTTTTAGAAAATAGAGCACTCTTTTGCCGCCTTGGGACTCCTCGCCCCACACAGCAACTAAGCAGTTTTGAAATACAACCGCCAGGCTAGCTCTACAGCATAACACAAAACACTTCGCAATGAGAGTTCCTTAGGAACGTTATTGCGAAGTGTTTGTTGGTATCTATGCACCAGATTTTTGTGAGTGCACTTACTATGTTTTACATGACGGGTTCTTTGGCTGTATAATCTGTAACTTTGATAGGCATAGCAAATTTGCCTTTCGAAATATAAATATCTGGCTCGAGCGGGTTGTCTTTTGCAAGCATTGTACCGCTAAAAGAGCCCTTGATATAGTCTTTTCCAAATTCTTCTATCACCATAGAAAAATCCTCACGGGGTTCGTACACTCGGAAAAAACGCCCATTTTTACGAATTTTATAACCTGCACGCAAAATGCCATTTTTAGGATTTTCTTCCTGTTTTTTAGGCTTAATCATCATAGGCAGGGCTGATTCGGTAATAATCATATTATGTGCTTGCAAATACAGCTCTTCGTAATTTTGGTCGTCGTCTTTTTCGTTAAAAAAAGAAATTCGCAGGACGTTTCCCTTACCTGTTTCATTGTCTCGAATTTGATAAAAATTCATGCCTTCGTCTTTGCCTTGTAGCACTTCACCAAAAATCTTAGGCACAGTATCTATCTGTGCTTTGATATAGGCTTCATACTCGGGCTGTTCTGTAGTAGAGCCTTGCGTATCGGCTTGCTCTTCGCTACTTTTTTCACCACTACAGGCTACAAAAAACATCAAAAAAATTAAACAAAAACTTAGGGACTTGCATATAGATTTCATAAATTACTTTTTTTTGTGTAAAAATCAATTGATAAGAAAAATATCTTGCTAAGGCTGACTTTTGTGCCTTAAAGCATTCAGACTGCAAAGGTATTTAAAAAGCAAGGATTAAAACAACAATTTCACTTTTTTTATCTATGAAAATGGAGTACAGGGCTTTTCAAACAAGCGATTTTGATGCGTTATTGGTTTGCTTTAAAGATTCGTTTAAAAACTACGGGGCGGAGTTGCGCCTGACTTTGCCTATTTTGCAACGCAGGTTTGCGCGTATGGGCGTAGTGGGTGCGCATTCTGTATTGGCTTTTGATGGAAAACAATTGGTAGGCTTTATTATTACCGCACTTTCCGATTATGAGGGCAAGCTTATAGCTTATAATGCTGGGACGGGATTGTTACCCTCTTATCGTAGGCGTGGGATTGCCAAGGTAATGTATCAAAAGGTAATAGACGAACTGCCCGCTCAAACCTCGGGTTGTCTTTTGGAGGTCTTAGAGGGCAATCGCCCAGCGATTCATTTTTATGAAAAAATGGGCTTTAGCGTACGGCGTTATTTGCGCTGTTTTATGCGTACACCGCAAAGTTTTATCTTGTACAAGGATATTTTTCCTTTGAAAATAAGTACGAGTGATAGCATACTGCCAGAGCTTGAGCAGGCTATATGTTTTGAGCCTCATTTATTGCCTTCTTTCCAGCATAGCCTGCCTGTCTTACAGCGCAATCCAGCGGAGCGTTTTTTTTATGTTTGGCATCGTGAAAATTTAGTCGCTTATTTGTCACTCAACACTTTGGATAGTCATATTTCGCAATTATGGGTAGATAAGGCGTATCGCCGTCAAGGCATTGCTACTGCCTTGCTTGCAGAAGCTTATCACGAAGGCTATAGTCGTTTGAGTGCATTAAACGTAAGTGCTGAAAATACGGATATGCTTGCCTTCTTAGAAAAAAATGATTTTTATAACAGCGTGAATCAATACGAAATGTATTTAGCCCTCAAGTAGCAATTGATAAGAGTTTGAAACATAACTCATGCTAATAAATAGGTCAAAAAGTATCAATATTCCATAAAATAGTCAAACACTATGGTTTTATTCAAATAAAGTTGCTAATTTTACGTTTTCGCAAATCAAACGAGAAATAAAACCTCGTTAAACTATACTAAAAGAATCATTATTGCGAACGTTTTTCCATTACTTTGGGTCTGTTTATTGTAAACCGAACTCAAAAGAATCAGTAGAAACGCCCCCTACTCAATATGCCGTCAAATACGAACTTTATATATTACTTTTCATTTATTTGTTTTTGCATACTATGCTTACCCATTGCACTATCTGCACAGGAAGATAAAGGCACATGGAAACCGCTTAAGCAATCGCAAGATAAGAAAGAAGACAAAATTATTGCCGTTAAAAAGCGCAAAGAACATGTACATCACCGCCCAGATTCTATTGCTTCCTACCTCAAGCGAGATAGCATTAAGGTCGTAAGCGTACAGCTCGAGGGCAACAGAATCACAAAAGACTATATCGTGCGCCGTGAACTTATCGTAGATAAGCCCTTTTTTATGTTGCACAGAGACAAATTGCACGAAACGCTTGAGTGGGAGGCACATAAAATTTTTAATACGCAACTTTTTACGCATGTAGATGCCTACTACAAAGAAATTGAAGCCAATGAGTTTGAAGTAATTTTTGTGCTTAAAGAGCGTTTTTACCTCTTTCCATTACCCATTATGGAACCCGCCGACCGTAACCTAAACGAATGGGTGCGCAATCATAATTTAGACTTCCGCCGTATTCATTATGGATTTAACCTCCGCCATCAGAATATGAGAGGGCGCAAAGAAAATCTTAGAATGCGATTACAACTCGGCTTTACTCAACGCTTTGACTTGAGCTATGCCGTTCCTTATATCAACAGAAAACGAACGCTCGGATTAGAGGTCAGTGCTTCTTATGCGCAAAACAAAACCATAAACTACAAAACACTGAGAGATTCGCTTATCTTTTTGCGCTCTGATGAGGTTTTGCTCAGTAGATTCAATACAGGCGTAGGATTGCATTATAGAGGGCAATTCTTCGACCAACATTATTGGAATGTAGCCTATAATGACCGCAATATTGCAGATACGATTGCATACCTCAATGAAGATTACTTTGGCAGAGGACAGACCCGCCAGCGTTTTTTTAGCTTAGGCTATTCCTATGCTTACCGCAAACACGATAACAATAACTACCCGCTCAAAGGTAATGAATTGCGCCTGCAAGTAAGAAAAGATGGATTAGGCATATATGATGACATCAATATGCTTACGGTAAATACTTTTTTCTCTAATTTTGCACCCCTATCCAAACGCTTTTACGCCTCTAATGCTTTAATAACCAAAATGTCTTTTGCCGAAGAGCAACCTTATTTCAATTTACAAGGTATTGGCTACGGGCGAGACGTAATTAGAGGTTTTGAGTTGAATGTTATTGAAAGTCAGCATCATTTTATCTCCAAAAATACCTTAGCTTTTAAAGCCATAGATACTGATGTGCAACTCAAATCACCGTGGGGAGTGATTCCTAAGCAGTTTACCAAAATGCCCATAGCTGTATTTCCCAAAGTGTATCTCGATATGGGCTATGCACAAAATAACAATAGCCTTGTGGATAACCGTTTGGCTAATACTTGGCTTGTTGGCGTGGGCGCAGGAGTCGATATCGTTACATACTACGATGTGGTCATTAGGTTAGAATACACCGCTAACAACCATGGCATGCACGGTTTTTATTTTGATATGCGCTCGAGTTTTTAGTATGAGTAAAAATAATAAGTATATGCCGTATCAAACCCAAGTTATCGATTTTAAACATTCTCAAGACTTTCAATCCTTCAAAAATAAAGCAATGGCTTATGCCTTTGCACAAGCTAACCAAGCCGTATATCTCACTCCTAATGGAGAAGCCTATCCAGAGGGGGCTTTCAAAGAAGTATTGGCTTTTCAGGCAAAAGAAGTAATATCGGCTACACAAAATCCTTTTACACTATTAGCTGAATATCAAGCAAAGCACACCGAGTGGCTTTTTGGATACTTAGGATATGATTTAAAAAATTACATAGAAAAACTCGAAAGTAAGCATAACGATAGAACGGACTTCGCCGATGCCTGTTTTTTTGTGCCTAAGCACCGCCTTACCTTTACCAATCAGCAGGTAGAGATATCCAGTAGTGAAGACATAGCTTCGCTATTAAAAGCTATTGATAGAGAAGCAGTTGGTAGCCAAAATCCTGCTAAGAAATCTATAACTATCGAGGCGAGCATGAGCCGTGAGGAATATATCAAAAGAGTAAAGCAAATACGCGGGCATATTGCCGAAGGAGATATATACGAACTTAATTTTTGTATGGAATTTTTTGCCGAGCAGGTAAAGCTCGAGCCATTAGCCGTATTTCGTGCGCTTATGAGACGCTCACCTATGCCTTTTTCAGCACTTTTTAAGTCTGATGCACATTTTATTATATGTGCATCGCCAGAGCGTTTTCTCAAAAAAACAGGTGATGTGCTGATTTCCCAACCTATAAAAGGTACGATTAAGCGGGGGCAAAATGCTAAAGAAGACCAGATTCAACGCCAAAAATTAGCGACAAGCGAAAAAGAACGTGCAGAGAATATGATGATCGTAGATTTAGTACGCAATGATTTGGCACGCACAGCACACACAGGCAGTATTCAAGTCAAAGAAATGTTTGGCATTTATGGGTTTGCTTATCTTTTTCAGATGATATCTACAGTAGCTTCTCGTTTGGATACAACAAACTACACTTGGATTGATGCCCTTCGCTTGGCTTTTCCGATGGGAAGCATGACGGGCGCGCCCAAAATAAAATCTATGCAACTCATCGAGCAGTACGAAAATCATAAAAGAGGGGCTTACTCAGGTGCTTTAGGCTGGATTAGTCCAAATTTAGATTTTGATTTTAATGTCCTGATTCGCAGTATTTTTTATAATCAAGAGACAGAAAAACTTTGCTTCAAAGTTGGCAGTGCTATTACCTATGATTCCGACCCCGCTGCCGAGTACGAAGAATGCCTGCTCAAGGCAGAGGCTATTTATGCTGTGTTAGAAGCAGAACTTTTATGTATAAACTGATATTTACACAAAAAGCATCAAAAAACAACATCGGCTGCTCAAAGAATCATTGTTTTTTTAGCGATTATTGCGCTGCCTACCTACAACGAAGAAGAGTGAGCAAACAAAAAATAGGCATTAGAAATGAGTATTTCTAATGCCTATTTTTACAAATATTATCAAGGCTTAGCAATGATCATATCACTATACATTTTTCCATAGCGTGGGATTTGCAAACCCCACGATATGGAAAAATAAGCTTAGCAATAACATGGCTCTGAGCCATGTTATTGCTGCGTGTATAGTAGTATGAGAAGTTATTCAAAATTAATGGCTTGAATAGCCTTAGCAGGCTGAATCAAGTACCCTGTTTTGATGTTATCTTTTGTTTCTTTACCTGTTTGTGACAGCAGTTGATAGGCTGTTTTTGTATCCATATTCGGATTGATAGCCTTCATAAGCCCGAGCAGTCCTGCTACATAAGGCGTAGCCATAGATGTACCGCTCAAAGCTTTGTATTGCCCTTTAGGGAATATAGAAAATATCTGTACTCCTGGTGCTGCTATGCCCATTTCTACTTCATCGATATAATTAGAAAATGAAGCTCGGCTGAGGTCTTCATCGATAGCTGAGACGGCAATCACGTTTTTAGAGTTAGCCGGTGAGAAGCCTTTTGCACTTTTGTTGGAGTTTCCAGCTGCAACTACGACAATTGCACCAGCTTCATTGGCATAACGAACAGCTTCGTTGTAAGCGCGCTGGCTCAAGTCGTTAGAAGGACCGCCCAAAGACATAGAAATAACATCAGCTTTCTCATCAGCAGCCTTAATAATACCATCAATGACTGATTTTTGTGAACCAAAGCCTGAGTCGCTCAATACCTTTACACTTGTTACGGTAACAAACTCGTTATTGGGCGAAAAAGATGCAATTCCTTTTTGATTGTTAGAAACAGCAGCAGCAATACCTGCGCAGTGTGTGCCATGTCCGAGTTTGTCATAATCACTTTTAGCATCGACGCTAAGATAATTAGCAGCAATATCCTCGTGGTCTGCTTCTACGCCTGTATCCAGAATAAATATTTTTGCCTTTTTCTTGGGTTTAATATTTTTTTCTTTGATGAGTTTATAAAGTGCATCGACTTCCATGACTTCAAATCCCCAAAGTTTTTCTAAATCAGGGTCGTTAATGCCGTAGTTAGGCTGGCGACGTTGGGTTTTGAGCTTTGCAGTTTGGTCTTCGGGTACGCTAAGCACTTCATTTTCTTCTAAGTGGTCTATGGCATTCGAGTTGCGCAAAGCGTTTTTAATTTCTTCCAACTCGGAGAGACGCTCAGTCGGCACATCGAGTGTATAATACTCGTTTAGACTAGTAAGGTGCGGGTTTTTAATATGAGGAAAAGCAAGCTCCATGCGCAAATCATACTTTGTAATAATTGCCTTGAGTGCTTTTTGTGCTTCGGGCGTGAGTTTAATATCTACCAAAAGCTCGCCGTCACTGGCTAATTTGTGTGAAACTTCTTGGGGGTCGCTATTGAAATAAGAAACCGTAGCCTCACGCGCAGGGTCGAAAAAGAGCACTTTAACGCCCGCAAAAACGGCAAAAATGGTAAAGTAAAAAACGCGGTTGCGCGGTGCAAATCGGTTGAGTACGAGTACTACAAGCGTAAAAATTACAAGGTCGGGCGTAAGCTTTCCAAGTAGCTGATAGAGCAAGCCTCCCCCGTCGAAAAACAAAGAAAGCAAATAAACTAATGCAGAGAAGAAGAAGCCTTTGCTTGCCAAGCCCGCTTTAAGCTGACGCTCTTTGAGATAAAACCAAAGTGCAGCCGAGAAAAGCAGGGCAACATAACTTATCGGATACCAAAATTCTGTCATGATGTTGTCGTTATATAAATTGATGAATAATAGATATTAAAACGCGTGTAAAATATTCGTGTTAGTTCAAGCATAACCACGAATATACTTTTTATAACGTTAAGTACCAAAGAAATGTTCGTTTATACTCGATTCGATGGCTAACTTGTTTCTAAAAGTTGGGGCTTGTTTTTTTTGTTAAACATTTTAACGTGTTTTTTTAAACAAAATTATTTTAAAATAGTCTTTAAGGTACGTATATACGAAAATAGCAAATTTTTTATTTGAGTTTTTTGATTTGTCTGAGACTATCACCTAAACATAATATTACCTTGAAAGTAGATATTTATTCCATAAGAGACTTAGAAAATCTGACAGGCATCAAAGCCCATACGATTCGTATGTGGGAGCAACGCTATGAGATTGTTTCGCCAAAGCGCACAGACTCAAACATACGTTATTACGATGCTGAGGATTTGAAACGCATGCTCAATGTAGCTTTGCTCAATAATCATGGACTTAAAATCTCTAAGATTGCAAAAATGTCGCAGGAGCAGCTCTGCATGCAAGTAAATCAAACTCTTGAGCAGGCTTCAGATTATCAATCGCAAATCAATGCGCTTACTGTTGCCATGATAGAGTTTAATGAAGAGCAGTTTGAGAAAATCATTGTTACGAATATTCTACAAATTGGTTTTGAGCAGACAATGGTGCATATTATTTTTCCTTTTTTGATGCGTATTGGAGTCCTCTGGACAACAGATGCGATCAATCCAGCCCAAGAGCATTTTGTTACGAATCTTATTAGACAAAAAATTATCGTAGCTATTGATGGGCAGGTAACACCCAAGAATGGCAAAGCAGAAAACTATATGCTCTATCTTCCCGAAGATGAGCTACACGAAATTTCTTTGCTTTTTGCTTGCTATCTCATCAAATCAAGAGGGAATAAAGTAGTGTACCTCGGGCAAAACTTACCATTTACGGCACTTAAAGATGCTTACAAAATTTATAAACCCGATTATTTTTTTACAGTACTTACGACCAATCCACCTCTCGAAGAGGTGCAGGATTATGTCGATACCGTAGCAAAAGACTTTCCTCATATCAAAATTTTTGTTACGGGTAGCCAAGTCGTGGGGCAGGATATTCAGGGCACTGATAACCTCTGGATTCTCAACAAAATTCAAGATTTTATTGACTATCTTGAGCGTTAAGCAAAACCTATAAGGCCTGAACAGACCTTATAGGTTTGAGATTTGTGTTTATGCCTCTATAATATTTCTGCCGATGCTATTGTAATAAAAGCCGGCCTCTTGCATTTGCTCAAGCGCGTATAAGTTTCTGCCATCAAAGATGACCTTTGTTTTGAGTGCCTTTTGCATTTTTTCGAAGTCAGGCGTACGAAACACTGACCATTCGGTTATGATTGCTAAAGCATCAGCACCCTCGAGGGCGGCATAAGGGTTGTCTTTAAAATCAATGCGCTGCCCCATGAGTGTTTTCATATTTTCCATCGCTTCGGGGTCGAAGGCTTGAATTTTAGCACCTGCCGAGAGAAGTCGTTCTATGATATAAATAGCGGGCGCTTCCCTAATATCGTCCGTATTGGGTTTGAATGCTAAGCCCCAAATGGCAATAGTTTTGTTTTTAATATCAGAACCGTAATAAGTAAGTATTTTTTCAGCTAAAATTTCTCTTTGCATATCATTGATACGCATGACAGCCTCGAGTATTTGAAAATCGTAGTTATATGTTTTAGCTGTTTTGCCTAAAGCTTGTACGTCCTTAGGAAAGCAACTGCCCCCATACCCCACACCTGGAAAAAGAAACCGTGAACCTATGCGTTTATCAGTGCCTATCCCTCGGCGTACGTCATCTACATTAGCACCTACACGCTCGCAAAGATTAGCGACTTCGTTCATAAATGTAATGCGAGTGGCTAAATAAGAGTTGGCGGCATATTTTGTCATTTCAGCCGAGCGTTCTTCCATAAAAATAATAGGATTGCCCTGACGTACGAATGGGGCGTAGAGTTTTTCCATTTGTTTTTTGGCACGCTCTGACGTACAGCCAATGACGATGCGGTCAGGCTTCATAAAGTCTTCTACTGCCATACCCTCACGCAAAAATTCTGGATTAGAGACTACATCAAAATCACAAACAGCGTGTTTAGCTATCGCTTCTATTACCTTTTCTGCCGTACCTACGGGTACGGTGCTCTTGTCCACAATAATTTTATACTCAGTCATCAGTTTGCCCAGCTCCTCGGCTACCCCCAGCACGTAAGAGAGGTCGGCAGAACCGTCTTCGCCTGGAGGTGTTGGTAGGGCTAAAAAGATAATTTCAGCATCGGCAATGCCCTCTGCCAAATTTGTTGTAAAGCCAAGACGCTCCTGCTCAATGTTGCGCTCAAAGATAACTTCTAAATGAGGTTCATAAATTGTAATTTTACCAGCGCACAAAGAGGCTACTTTCTGTGCATTATTATCGATACAAATTACTTGATTGCCCGTATCAGCAAAACAAGTTCCTGTTACTAATCCGACATATCCAGTGCCGACTACTGCAATTTTCATGAGTTTTTGTGTTTTAAATTATAATAGATAAAATAGCTTATGTAGCGTTTTTCAAATCGTTTGGGGGGATGATTATCTTGGCTAATAAAAAGCCTAATTGCAAATATAATTTTTTTTCAGGTTTTTATTTAATGTTTTCTAAAAAAGGGGCTTAAATTTTGACTTAGTCAAACTAAAATGTATCTTTGATTCAAACAAATACGGCCTAGTTTGCCTTATACAAAACGTATAAAAAGCAAGCAAGTTTTTTATATCCTATTCTAAAACAAACAAAAAAGTAGCTGTATAGTAGGCTTAAATAGATGTATAATGCTTATTTTCATTATCAATTCTTCACGCTTATTAGTTACAGTGAACCATCAAAATTTTTATTATGCAAAATAGAATAGGTAAACTATGCTTATACAAAGAGGCAAGCAGCGTGTATTTTCTCATAATTTAAAATTAGCAGTACTTCTTACTACGGCAGCGGGTAGTGTAAACGCTGCCAGTTGGTTTGCTTTTAATGTATTGACTACAAATGTAACAGGGCATGCTGCACTTTTAGCGACGGAAGTTGTAGCAGAGCGCACGCGCGAAATAGAATTTCAACTTTTATGGCTTTTTTTATTCTTTTTTGGTGCTTTTTGTTCGGCTATTATGATACAAGTAATAGGAAAATGGAAGCCTCGCTTTTCGCATACTTTGCCCTTGATTATCGAGATTATTATTCTTATTTTTGTAGCTTACGAAGGCGAGCGGCTTTTGTATGAAGAGTATAGCGATACGACTGTAAAGGTCCTAGCGGGCAGCTTGCTCTTTGCTATGGGATTGCAAAACGCTATGGTTACTATGGTCTCCGGAGCAGTAGTGCGCACTACTCACTTGACTGGACTTTTTACAGATTTCGGAATTACAGTAGCTAATTTAGTTATGCACATCAAAAATCCGACAGTAAGGCGACAATTTAGCCCTAAGTTTTTGCTACAGGTAAGTATTATTGTTTCTTTTCTTACGGGCGGGATTGTCGGAGGCTTGCTTTACGCAGAATATTTATTTTATTCTTTTGTATTCCCGCTCTCTATTCTTTTTACGGCTTTGCTCTTTGACGCAGCCAACATTTATAGCATTATAAACAAAAACAAAAACCACGACTAAAAACGCCTATGTATGCTTATTTAAAAGGTAAAATTGTACACCGTGAAGCTATGCAAGCCATATTAGAGGTGGGGGGCATTGGTTATGATTTACGCATTTCGCTACAAACTTCTGAACAATTGGAAGAGGACAAAGCCTACAAACTCTTTACCCATCTTCAAATTCGGGACGATGCACATACACTTTTTGCTTTTTATACGCAAACGGAGCGCAAATTATTTCTAATGCTCAATGGCGTCTCGGGCGTAGGGGCGGCTACGGCTCTTATGATTTTATCTTCGCTTGATAGCAACGAACTCCGCGATGCTATTTCAAGTGGTGAACATAAGCGTTTGCAGGCTGTAAAAGGAATCGGTGCAAAAACAGCACAGCGCATTGTCATCGAACTTAAAGACAAAATCAATGATGTCATACCCGCAGGAGAAAGTAGCACAGAGGCTACTAGTGCTGCTAAAGGTTTTCACCAGGGCGCACTCGAGGCTCTTATGGCTTTAGGCATGTCTAAAATTGCGGCTGACCGTAGCATCAGAGCCGCACTCAAAAACAGCGAAGCGGAGATCACCTCGGAAGAGATGCTTATCAAAGCGGCATTAAGAAACCGTTAAAAATCAATAAAAGCAAAAAAAAAAATTATAGCGCTTATGCGATAATTTTTGAGCTTTTTTTTGCGATAAATACCGCGTTATTAGCCTATTTTAAGGCTTTATGTACGATAATTGCATACAGAAAATAAGGGGTGGAAAGTAAAAAAAATAAAATTACTATAAATTTTTTTGGCTATTTTCTTTTAACTTTCCATTTAATTTCGTAAAATTCGCAAAAGACAGCGTTAAGATACAAAAATCCCATTTTGGGAACATCGCTATCATTCACTTAAAAATTGTGTATTTTGGCAGAAAAAATAAAAATCGGTACACGAGGCAGCAAGCTCGCCCTCTGGCAGGCACGTCATGTTAAGAAGTTATTGCGCAAAAGCGGCTTGCAAGCCGAGATAATTACTATCGAGACTAAAGGCGACCGTATTTTACATAAAAGCATTGCTAAGATTGGAAGCAAAGGTGTTTTTACCGAAGAGCTCGAAGAACAGCTACGAGATGGAACTATCCACCTTGCAGTACATAGTGCAAAAGACTTACCTTCAGACCTGCCCGAGGATTTGTCGCTTATTGCATTTACAGAAAGGGAAAAAGTACATGATGTAGTCGTGAGTTATAACCACGATTTCAGACTGGACATTGGGCAAAAATGGCTCGTAGGTACAGCTTCTACAAGGCGGGTAGCTACGGTCAAACGGCATTATGACCAGGTGCGTACCACAAGCATTCGCGGCAATTTGCAGACCCGCATGCGCAAGCTCGAAGAGGGGCAGTGTGATGCCCTTATCTTGGCTTATGCAGGCGTAGTGCGTATGGGATTTACAGAGCATATCGTCGAAGAGCTATCACCAGAGGTCTTTACACCCGCAGCTGGGCAAGGCTCCGTAGCCGTACAGGTGGCTAATAGCTTTGATCCCGAGTTGCGTGAAAAAGTGCGTATGGCCATCAATCATATCCCAACCGAGCAGTGCATTCTTGCTGAACGTTATTTTTTAAGGCGATTGCAAGGCGGGTGTAGCGTACCTGTTTTTTGCTTGGCGCAAATCAAAGACGAACAAATACACATCGATGGTGGGGTTATTAGTCTTACAGGCAAAAAAGAAATTCGTGTAAAACGCAGTGCGCCTTTAAGCGAAAGCGAAAACCTTGCCCTCGAAGTTGCAGAAGAAGTGCTCAATCAAGGAGGGGATAAAATATTAGAGCGCATCAAAAAAGCTAAAAGTAGCAGAAAAACGCATACCTCCGAAGAGCAGCAAGAGCAGGAGTTAGATAGCGAAGACGAAATAGATAGCGAAGAAGAATAGGCAAAGTGCTATAAACCCTCCTATGATCAAAAATGCGAGGGTTGCCTAATATGCTATAGCCCGAAGCACCAGCTTCGGAAAAGACTAAAAGAAATGTTATTTTTCAAAGTGCGTAACTTCAGTTACTTATTTTGTTTATAGACTACAAAATTTATGCAGACATTTTTATTGATATTTGTCATACTTTTTATTCTCAAATTTTGCTTCTTTGTGTATGCCATTATGAGTAATCGTAATCCATTAGATTTTATTTTTGCATATAGAGATTACAAAAGAGAAGAGGCGGGGCG
This sequence comes from Bernardetiaceae bacterium, assembly GCA_020832465.1. Taxonomy (GTDB): domain Bacteria; phylum Bacteroidota; class Bacteroidia; order Cytophagales; family Bernardetiaceae; genus JAFIER01. The sequence continues at coordinate 22,072 of JAFIER010000147.1, read as the reverse complement.
TTATTTGCTTAACGACTTACCCGAAGGCATTTTCGTACTACCTCCAGGCGAGGAAGACCCCTACCAAAAACGGCTAAAAGCCATGCAGAAAAAACAACAAGGTGATGATTAAATTTAAGCAGTGTGCGTGCTGAGCATAAACTGAAAACGAGTGCTCATACTTTGCAAATAGTTTGATTATCAAAGATTTAATTAAATGAGAAGGCGAGTAGAAATTAAGTCAGAAATAACAGTTTTTCAAAAAAAGTTATTTCTGACTTGATAAGAAGGTATGTTCCTATGCCATTAGATGGGTGCATTGATGCACTGCATGAGTTTAAAACTCACCCAACCATTTTTTCAATACTTTGATTTGCTTTTCGTTTATATCGTCTTGCATAGCAGGCTTGAAGGTTTTTGTGATGACGGGGGTGAGTGTAAGCTTGATTTCGTATGCTATGCCATCTCGCAATAGTTTGATATTCAAGACATCATTTTCTTGTTTTTTATTGAGCATTGCTGTGAGTTCTCTTAGCGATGTAATGGGCTTCTCATCAATTTCTGTAATTAAATCGCCGTAGTTAAGCCCGTCGCGATGTGCAGGTGTTTCTCGGCTAATATTTCTGACAAGGAGTCCTGCATCTTGTTCATATAGGCTTGCCCCAATGCGTATGCTTTTGACTTCTTTGACTTCGAGTTTTAGCCCAGCATAGTCAAAATACTTGTTGTAATCCACGGGGCTTGTGCCATAGATATAATTTTCAAAAAAATCATCTAACTCAATACCTGCTACTGTTTCAGCTTCTTTCTTAAACTCTTCTTCGGTATAACCTCTGTCTAACGTTTTGGCATATTTTTGATACATTACACGCATCAAATCATCTAAACTTTTTTCGCCATTGGTTTGGTGTATGATTTCTAAATCCAATAAGGCAGCATAGATAGAACCTGTGCCGTAATAAGACACTGTAGTGTTGGCAGAGTTTTCATTAGGGCGATAAAATTTTATCCAAGCATCTAAGCTCGCTTCTGCTACGGATTGCACTTTACGACCGGGTCGGTTTTCAAAACCTTGAATAGATTGTGAGAGTGCGTATAGATAACTATTCGCATCATTTATACCGCTACGCACAAGCAGTAGCTCGTCGTAGTAAGCAGTGATACCCTCTACGACCCATAATTGGCGTGTATAGGCTTCATTTTCGTAATCAAAAGGACCGAGTGGCACAGGGCGAATACGCTTTCCGTTCCAAAGGTGAAAATATTCATGTGCGACAAGTCCCATGAAACCTTTATGATTGAAGTCGTAGGAATATCGTGAGGCTTGAAGGGTCGTGGAGTTGAGGTGCTCCAGACCGCCACCACCACTTTCCAAATTATGTACTATAAAAGTATAATCTTTGCATGGATTTTCTCCAAATATATCTGTACAGGCTTCTATTACTTTTATCATATCTTGTGTGAGCCTATCTTTATCGTAATTTCCACCGCCATACATGGCTACTTTGTGTGGAATACCTACGGCTTCAAACTCAAAAATTTCTTGATTGCCTATTTCAAAAGGCGCATCTACGAATACATCATAATTAGGTGCTTTGCGTTTATAAGGGTCGTTATCTATGATTTCTAGTCCGTTGCTGATATGTGCCCATTCTTTTCTTTTTTCAATTTCGATAGTAACGGCTTTATCTAAGTGGTTGCGTAAAAACATAAAAACACTTGTGCCATTGAGGTAGGCGTGAGAAGCATCTACAAAACTTGTGCGCACGGTAAGTTCGAATGCATACACTCTGTAGCTAAATGCAAAATCCTGTGCTTTCGTTTTGATTTTCCAATTATTTTTTGTTGTTTTTTCTACTTTGAGGGGTTGTTTTTCTTTGAGGGTCTCGGCACTAACGGATTCAACGTGTCGCGAAAACTCTCTTATAAGATAAGAACCTGGTGCCCAAGTTGGCATTGCCATTTGCGCTTCTTCGCCTTTCCAACCCGAAACTTCTACACGCACCTCGACATAATGCGTATGTGGCTCGGGAAAAGATACTTTATAATGAATATTTTGTGCAAAGATTGACTGTATGCAAAGTAATAAAAATGCAAGTAAAAAGCATAGTTTTTTTGTAGTCATAATACAATTAATTTTGTTATGTTTTTTGAAAATTCAACTTTCATAAATTTACGAAAAGTCAATTATACGCAAATCTTTTGATTTTTACAAGCTTGCAGGTTTAGAAATAAGGGACATTAACAAAGGTAGAAGGGGGGGCGTCAGGCTGCTGGTACATCGACTTGGATCATTTCAGAACTAACAGTTTTTCGAAAACTGTTAGTTCTTGAATAAATGTTAATTCTCGGGTCAATACGCCGTGTTTGCTGTCTTTTAGATTTGTAAGTCTAAATAAAGTACCCCGACCAAACACAAACCGCGTAGTTTTGAATTGTACACTAAAATGATGCGGCGGGCTTATAAAATAGCTTTACCACCTTTTATTATTCGTGTGTAAATCCAATATGAAAAAGGGCATCACCTTGATTTACTACGGGGTGATGGTTTACGGCTACGATATAGGCATCTTCCGTAGCTTTGACATTGACTTTAAACTCTCCAAAGGGGTCTGTAATGGTTGCCAGTATCTGTCCTTTTTCGATAAAAGAGCCATTACGTGCATAAGTACGAAAAATTCCCGCTGCTTTGGCTCGTATCCAACGGCTGCGCTGTATATAGATAGGTTCAATTTGATTGAATGTATCAGGCATTTCACGCAAATCTTCTCTATCAATCATATCTAAGTGGTGCATGAGTCTAAGCGTACCACGTATGGCATCACGTACGGGAGAGCGGCTCAATCGCAAAGCTTCGCCCCCTTCGTAAACCAAAATACTTTTACCCATTTTTGTCGCTGTATGCCGTAGCGACCGCTCTCGAAGTTTGGCATTGATAATAAAAGAAGGCGCAAAAACACGGGCAAGCTCGTCATTATTTCCTTCTCCAAATACGCAGCGAATCTGTGAATAGTTGTTGATGCTCCCGCCGCCCGTATGAAAGTCTATTCCTAAATCGATAATCGGTAATACCTCCTCTGAAAAAGCGTGCGCCACACGGCTTGCTAAGGAGCCTGTCGGACTTCCCGGAAAGCTGCGATTGATGTCTTTGCCATCGGGCACTTCTCGTGAAAAATTTAAAAATCCATATACATTCAGCAAAGGAATTGCAATGACGCTCCCTCGTTTAGGAATAGTCAGTTTATTGGCAATCATTTGGCGTACAATCTCAACGCCATTAATCTCATCGCCGTGCATACCTGCCGTGAGCAGCAGTGCCGGTCCAGGTTCTTTTGCCCTATAAATATAGATAGGAATTTCTATAGGCGTACGCGAGGGCAATTTTGCAATTTCCAAACTAATCTGTACATGCTCTCCCGGATAAATTGACGTATTTCGAATGCGAATAGCCTCGCCTTCTTGCACTGTGTTTTCGTTTTGCATAAATTATTTGCTTGTTTTATTTGCTTTTATGATTTAAAAATACGTGTTTTACTTTCCATTTATTTTGATACATTAGCTCGAATATACAAAAAAAGAAGCAAAATATGATAGAAGTATCTTTAATATACAAATATTTTCCCAATTTGAGCGAACAGCAACAACAGCAGTTTGCCGCACTTTACAAACTTTACGATGATTGGAATAGTAAAATCAATGTAATTTCTCGTAAGGATATGGCAAATTTTTATGAAAGACACGTATTGCATTCCTTAGCTATTGCTCAAATTGTAGATTTTGAAGCGGGTGATAAAATCTTAGATGTAGGTACAGGAGGTGGCTTCCCTGGCATACCCTTAGCTATTCTATATCCAGAAGCTGATTTTATGCTTGTAGATTCTATTGCCAAAAAAATCAAAGTTGTAGAGGCCGTTACAGAGGCTTTAGCACTTAAAAATGTCAAATATCAACAAACACGTGTAGAAAATTTAGAAGATTCTTATAATTTTGTCTTAGCACGTGCAGTTACCGAAATTCAAAAATTTTATCCTTGGGTGCGCAAGCGTATTATTAAAAAACCGAGGGCAACCACTGAAAGTGATTTTAGAAACGGCATTTTGTATCTCAAAGGAGGGGATTTAAAAGAGGAATTTAAGGATTTTAAGCACCACGTAAGGTTTTATCCTATTCAAGATTTTTTTGAAGAAGAGTTCTTTGATACTAAAAAGGTAGTTTATATCCCTTTTTGAGTTTTTTCATACTGCTATACATTAGCCAGGAGGCAGTTATAATTTTTAGCAATAACATTTTTCCATAGCGTGGGGTTTGCAAACCCCATGCTATGGAAAAATTTATAGCGGTGTATTTCAGCACTAAGCCCCTAATTTTTATGGTTTAAGGGTAATGATGATGTCTGGCTACGATTTTACAAGGCTTACAAATTCGTTGAGCATCATTGCCGTAGCACCCCAAAGCAAATGAGGCTTAGGCATAACATCAAAATAAGGCACCTCCAAAAGTATATCATTGGGTAATCGCATATTTGTAATTTTCTTGTTTTCTTCTATAAAAAGCGTATTGAGCGGAATATCAAAAACTTTATCAACCTCATCGTAATCGAGTTTGTATAAGGGTTTTTGTGAAAGATAAGCAACTACAGGCGTTACAATCGTATCGCTTGGTGGGATATAAAGTGGGCTTAGTTTGCCAATCACACGGCTACGCGGCACAGTAACTCCAATCTCTTCATGGGCTTCGCGCAAAGCTGTTGTAATTAAATCCTCTTTATCTTCTGGCTCAATTCCCCCGCCGGGAAGTGCTATTTGCCCCCCATGTTTTTGAATATTATTACTCTGTGGGCGCAGAATAGTAGGAAAAAACCACGCATCTTTATGCCGATATAGCAATAACAATACAGCTGCAATACGGGTTTGTGGGCGCAGCTCAAAGTTTGCTTTTCCTTGGTAGTTGCGCACCGTAGATGCCATTTCTAAATGGGCGTTATTATATACGGTTTCTTTTTCGATATAATTAAGATGAGCCTCTGGTGTTTTGAGGCAATGGGAGAGTTTATCTAAAAATATGGTTTTATCTTGCAATAGTAGTTCTGACATCAGGATACAACTTTAAAAGTAAATATTTTTGTAAATCAATGTAAATCAATAGACATGGGTACATTTTAACACTACTTAGTTGGTGTTTGCTTCGGAGCCCCAACACGGCGAGCGTAGTGGCCTTAGTTACATAGGATTATGCTTCCGAGTGAATTATGAAATGCCCCATAGACCCCCATAGACATTATCACGTTTGTTTTGCTAGCTTATTACGCCTCAGCACTAAGAGTTCTGCCAGAACGCCTGGTGTTGCTGAGGCATAAACGCGATAATCATTCGTAGAGGGTTGCCAATTTCAACACAAACAGTGGTTCAAAAATTGTTTGCACGCTACTCTTACATTATGACTATAACACAATATAACACAAAAAAGAGACAAAAACAGCATATCAATCCTGTTTTTTTTAAAACGCCTAAGGATATTAACGAATAAGCATAGATAGCTGTATAGATGTATCCAAAAATAATATTTTGGCGTTGGCATTTCTTTCTGTATGAAAGTAAGCCTCGTCGAAGAGTTTGCTTAGAGCGCCGAGGTTTCGCTCATTGACGACTTTTGCAAATCCTTCTACAAATGCTTTTGCTGTAACATCTGTACGCATAAGAACGGGGTCAGCAAAACGACTAATCATAGCTTCACGAAAAATAGTGAGTCCGTATTGCAAAAGGTTTTTTTGTTCTTGCTTGCCGAGCTTATGAAATGCTTCGGCGAGCTCGATAAGTTCTGCATACTGATTTTTATAACAAAGGCGTAGCCAATCGCGAAACCAAATTTGATAATCTTGGCTATTATCTTGGCTTAGGCGTACGGCTTCTATCAGATTACCTTCTGTAATGGCGGCTATCTGTGCTGCCCGTGTTTCTTCAGTGCCTCGTTCTTTCAAATAATATTTGACTTGCTCGTCAGAAAAATCGGGTACACGCAACTGCTGGCAGCGAGATAAAATCGTGATAAGCAATTTTTGAGGATTATTCGAGACGAGTAAAAAGATAGTTTTTCCAGGCGGCTCTTCTAAAATTTTGAGTAGTGCATTTGCCGATTGTATGTTCATAACCTCGGGTAGCCACATGAGCATTACTTTATAGCCTTTTTCGTAGGGCTTGAGCGAGAGTTTTTTTACAATTTCACGACTATCCTCTACTGAAATGCCGAGTTGTTTATTTTCAAGGCCTAAGTAGTGCAACCATTGCGAGAGGTTTCTATAAGGTGTTTCGGTAAGGAAGCTACGCCAAGCTTTTTGAAAATCTTCACGTGTAGCAAGATTTTTATCTGTTTTAACGGGCTTTTTGGCGGGAAAAATAAAGTGCATATCAGGGTGTACGAGCTTGCGCATACGCACACAACTTGCACAAGAACCACAGGAATCTTGCGCCTGTTTGTTTTGACAATTCAAATAAGTAGCATAAGCCCATGCTAAGGCTAAGTTGGCAGAGCCTTCGTTGCCTACAAAAAGCTGGGCGTGGGCTACGTGATTTTGTTTGTAGCTTTCTACTAAGGTTGTTTTGACTTTTTCAAGCCCAATAATATCCGAAAATTGCATGAGAAATAGGGAATACAGTTCGCTTTGTTAAAGAAGAATACTAAGGTTTTGTTTTATACTTATAACTCGTCGCAAAACTTCTCTAAACCGTTGCGGTACGAACTCAAAATCTCCTCAGGATACTTTACTTCTAAGCTATAGATTTGTATATCGTCTTCGTTGCGTACCAAATAGTCAAAGCCTTTTTTACAAATTTGCTTGAGTATGGGTTTGAGTCCACGACGGTGTGGAATATTGATAATAGCGACAAAAAAAAGTTCTTCTACCTCGACAAATACACGCACTTGATTGCTCTGCTCGCCACCAGCCGTTACGCTTGGTTGCAAGTAAGTAATGCGATGCGGTAAGTTGGCAAGCTGTACAAAATAACTGCGTTTTTTCTGCTGTGTATCTAAGCTCAAAAGTATATCTTTGATGCTTTGCCATTCTTCTTTTTTAGCCATAAGTCAGTTTTTATACTTGATTAAATCAATTTTTACTTCAAGACAACACGAGGGTCTATCAAAGCGTAAATTATATCGACAATAATCGTGATGAGAATAAAAAAAGCAGCGATAATTACTGTTGCACCCATCACGACGGGGAGGTCTAATTTATTAACGGCTTCTATCGTAATATAACCCAGACCTTTCCAATTGAATACATACTCTACAAAAAAAGCACCCGCAAGCAATGAAGCGAGCCATGTAGAACCACTTGTAATAATCGGATTAAGCGCATTTTTGAGTGCGTGCTTGAATATAACCGTGCGGTATCGCAAACCTTTAGCTTTTGCTGTACGAATAAAATCCCTACTCAGCACATCTAACATCGCATTGCGTGTAAGCTGGGTCAGAATCGCTAAGGGGCGTATGCCTAATGTTAGTGCAGGTAGAATGATATTTTTGAGCACAAGTTGCTCGCCCATAACAGAATCTGTTTCCCAAAGTGAACCCACGGAATTAAGCCCTGTATATTGACTCAAATAATATCCAAAAACCATAGAAATAACACTTGCAGATACAAATGAAGGCACGGAAATACCTAACACCGACAGGCTAACCAAGAATGTATCAATTGTACTGCCTTGCTTTAAAGCAGCGATAATCCCGAAAAGCACGCCAAAAAAACTAGCAAAAAACATAGCTGAAAAAGCAAGCCATAAAGTGCCGCTTAGATGGTCTATAAGATAAGTAGAAACAAGTTTGCCATGCTTACCATAAGAACGCCCAAAATAAGGGGCTTTGACCACTAAGGCGTAATTGCTAATAGTAAACAAATCATAGTATTCGTATTTTTTAGCATTTTCAACACTATGCTCATGCACAGATATAGGGCTTAGATTATTGAAATAGATAAATAGCTGATGGGGCAACGATTTATCTAAGTTCATATCTTGGCGAATGGCATGGATGTCTTCAGTAGAGGCATTCGGACCAGCTACCATCTTGGCCGGGTCGCCTGGAAGGGCATGGAAAACGAAAAAAACGATTACTATCACCCCAAAAATGACTGATATACCATAAGACAACCTTTTTAGTAAGAATTGTAACATATTGCTTGGGCTAAATGCGAATACAGACCTATTTTCAAGTCCTTAAACACAAATAATAAAATACTAGCACATTTTAGATTTTAGAACCAGCAATAAAATGTGTCGTAAGAACAACAACAACTTGCTGGGTTCTGTTTTATACGGATTTCAGCGCTTTGATAGCCTCTGAATTAGAGTCGCAAACTGAAAATATATTATTCAATTTCGTAATAACAAGCAATTTACGAGCCTGCTCAGAAGGATTAACTAATACTAAATCCCCTCCTTGATTACGAAAACGAGTTAGCAAACGAATTAAAAAACTCAAACCCGTACTATTCATATAACCGACTTGCGAAATATCTACTGCGCAGTGCTTGACATCTTCTTGAATTTGTTCTTGTACAAAATTCAATAATTCCTGTTCGCGATTTATACCTAATAAATCACCAGAAATATCGACATACAATATATTTTCTCTAATATCGGTTTGAAATTCCATAAAACAATAAGTTTGCGTGTGAATACCTAAATTTAGCGATTAAAATTCAATAATACTAAAAATTTGAATACGCTTAAGCAATATGCAAGCATTTTTTTCAAATATTTTAAGTATGCAATTTGAAAGTTAAAACAAACAGCATTTTGATAACGACAAGGACAGCACCCTTTTTAGGTAAATCTTTGCAGTTCGTAGTGCATAAATAAGATATTTAAGGCAAAAATACGTACTTTTGTTGGTAATTACACTATTCATAAAATAATAAATATGAAAATCAAAGTACTCATAGGTTTTTTGTTGTGTTTGGCAATACAAACAACATTACAGGCGCAGTCTTGGTGGGAACGAAAAGACCCACAAATTCCTTTTCCAACACTAAGCGAAGCTATCAATGATGCACAAACGGTAAGCAAACTCGAGCTTACAAATGACGATATTAAAAAAGCAGAGCAATTGCTATGGTTTGACAAACTATGTAGCTTGCGCATCGCTAATGTATATAGTCTTGATGCTGATGGATTTGAACCTATTTGGAATGCCATAAAGCATACGACAACACTAACACATATAGACTTACACTCGGCTCACTTTCTCAAGTTGCCCCACGCCCTTAAGCAATGCCAAACGCTCGAGAGCATAGACCTTAGCGATAATCCTAATATGAACTGGACAGCAGCCTTCGAAGTGCTTGCACAATTGCCAAAACTCAAATACTTACGACTCCGAAATAATAGACTTCAGAGCGTGCCCAAAGGCATTGGCAAACTCAAAAATTTAGAAATTCTCGACCTCAAAGATAATCAAATCCAAGACCTTACACCAGAGCTTATCGCACTGCCCAAATTGCGTGCATTAGAAATGAGAAATAATAGCCTCGCAGAAGTGCCTTTTGCTTTTTTGATGCTACAAAATTTGCAGGCATTAGATATTACAGAAAACCCAGATATGCGTATGGAAAAAGCCGCAGAGACACTCGCTAAAATGCCTAAACTCGATACGCTCGCTATCAATGCAAACCAAATCGACACCACAAGTAACGCATGGGAAAAGTTAAATATTGCTGTTTTGCGTTTAGATTTTGATGAAAATCAAGTCCAAACAGCCACGCAAGCCCTCGAGCAACTAAAAAATATGCCCAAGCTCATACACCTCGATATCGCATATAACAAACTCGATGCAATGCCAGAGAATATTAAAGCATTCCAAAATCTTAGGGTACTTGATTTAAGCTATAATAAGCTACATGAACTATCCGAAGAGATTACCCAACTCCACAACTTGCAAGAGCTAAACCTCGCTAATAACCCCCTAATAGAGCTCCCTAACGCCATCGGCGCGCTTGTAAAGCTAAGCCGAATAAACCTATTCGGTACGCCTTTAAAAAGCCTACCACAAACTTTTAGCAAACTCACAGCACTCGAAGTGTTTATAGCAGGAGGTAAGCCTATCAATCCAGAACTACTCGAGCCACTTGCCAAGCTCTCAAAATTGCATACTTTACAAATTACACATGCAAAAATGACAACATTGCCCAAGCAGATTTTTGAAATAAAAACAATCAAAACGCTTGACCTCTCGCATAACGAACTCAGAGACATAGGCAAAGAATGGCAAAAAATCAATAATTTACAACAGCTCAATTTAAAATACAACCAAATAGCACAAGTGCCAAACGCCATAACAGAGCTTAAAGCCTTGCAAAATTTAATGCTCTCGCATAATGAATTGAACGCACTACCCCAAGAAATAGGCAATTTGCAAAAACTGCAAACCCTCGAACTTGCATATAATCAAATCGCTAGCCTGCCCGAAAGTCTTAGTAAACTCGCTAACTTAGAGGTTTTGCTGTTGCAAAATAATGCAATCAAGCAGCTCCCAGCAGATTTGGGCAATGCTTCTAAAATTCATACACTTACCTTAGCAGCAAATAGCCTCGAGAGCCTACCCGAGAATATCGGAAAATGCAAAAATATCCGTACACTCATACTTGCTAACCATCAAATCAATACGCTGCCCGAGTCTTTTGGTGCCCTTACCGCACTCAAACGCCTCGATTTGCACGCTAACCAAATACAAAAATTGCCCGAGTCTTTTGGTACGCTCGCTGCCCTTGAGGTTGTATATCTAAGCGAAAACCAATTAGAAAAACTACCTGAAAGCATAGGTGCTTTGCAATCCCTCAAAAAAATAACAATCTCTATGAATAGCATAACAAGGCTCCCAGAGAGCTTTGTCAAACTCAAAAACTTGCAACACCTCGAGATGTATTATAACACACTCGTCAAACTCCCCGAAGGCTTTGGAAAACTCCAAAACCTCGAGTATATCAACCTCGAGTACAACGGACTTGAAAACCTCAAAGAAGACCTCGCCGGACTAAAACAACTCAAATATTTGAATCTCTCTTATAACCAACTCCAAGAAATTGAATCAGATTTGTCACAACTCACAAGCCTCGAGTACCTCAACTTATCTGAAAATGTCATTAACAAAATGAATTTTTCTTTGGCTAAGTTAGAAAATCTGACTTTTATCGGTTTGGATAATTGTGCTAATTTAGATTTTACAGCAATTTTTGAGCAGCTCAGTTCGCTCAAAAAATTAGAAAGCCTATCGCTTGCTTCAAATGCTTTAAAGTCTTTTGAGCTCAAGCCCAATGCACTACCCGCTTTGCGCGATTTAAACCTGGCCAGCAATCCAGAATTAGCCTATGAAGCACTGATGGAGCTACTGCCCAAATTTAAATATCTCGAAAGCCTAAACCTGAGCGATAACCCAAATGCAAATTTTTCTTCTGAAAATAATATCAAAACATTAAAATCTTTGAAGCAAATCAAACGTTTATACCTTAAAAATTGTAATATAAGCATGGAAGCCCAGAAGCAGCTCCGAGACGCTTTTCCAGTAGCAGATTTATTGTTTTAATCAATTTACCCAAGCACAAAATTACGGGGCTTTATGCAGTTCGAGCACGCCTAAGTTTATAGAAAAATAGGCGTGCTAACTCCTAAATTCGCAACCCATATTATGGCATTTATCAGTTCAAATATTTATAGTCGTTATGGCTATCTGCTTATTGCTTTTGTAGCTTTGCTTTTTAGCTTATCTTTTCGGTATTTTTTTGTGAGTTTGCAAAACTACGAAGAGTACACCGAGCAGGTCAGCCGCAACCTCAAGCACTCGCTCAAACGTGCAGATGGCGAAATCAATACGCTACGCAACGCACTTGAAGACGTACAAGGCGAGGTACGTTTTAGCCATTTGCATCGCAATTTTGAACATTGGGTATATGTGTATCGCGATAGAGATTTAGTATATTGGTCTAATTGTGAGTATGAAATGCCGAGCGAGTATATTCAAAATGGCGTTGATGAATATGCCATAGATACAAGAAAAGGTACTTTTGTGCTTCGCAAAACCTCACTTATGACCCCACGTGGTTATATCGATATTGTGGCATTGATACCGCTTTTTACCGAATCCAAAATCAATAATGAGTATCTTAAGGGGGGCTATAACTTAGATATTTTTCCCAATAAAAGGGTTTTACGTTTGAATATTGACAATACGGAGAGCCTCCATACAGTATATGGATTGAGCAACCAACCGCTGTTTTCATTGATATTTCCTACTGACTATCAGTATGATAAACGTCAGCAACACACGGCTGTATTTTTTATGTGGTTAGCCATTATATTTTCAGTATTACAGCTTTACCGTTCTATGGGCTTTTTGCTCCGTGCAAACCGTCCTTTTTTAGGGCTTATCGTCATGGCTTCCAACCTTTTACTTTTGCGCGGTTTGATGCTTTATTTTGAATTGCCTTTTTCGGGCATGGATATTCCGCTCTTTCGTTCTGATTATTACGCCTCTTCGGAGTTTGCCCCTTCATTAGGCGATTTGTTTTTCAATATTTTAGCTCTATTGCTCTTGGCAGCTTACTGGAGTCGGTATGGGCGGCGCATTTTGGCTGTTTCTTATTTGCGTAAGTTATCTTATAGGTGGCAGGAGCTGGGTTTGAGTTTTTATTTTTTATTGGGATTACTGACCTTGGGCTATCATTTTTCTACGCTAAAAAGCTTATATATCAACTCCCAACTCTCCTTAGATATTGGTGAAAGTCTTGATTTTTCGCTATTGCGCATTGTGTGCTATGCTATTTTTATGCTTGTTTCGCTGACTTATTTTTTGGTCATGCACGCCGCTTTTTATGCTGCTGAGAGTGCGGGCGTGAGTCGTGTGAGACGTTTATTCTGGACGGCTTTGATGATTTTTGCTACGCCACTGTTTTCTTTTTTTGATTTCTCATGGGACGAAATAGTATGGCTTATTAGTTTGCATATTATCTATATGTGGATTGGATTTTTGATGCCAGTAAGGCTCTCGGAGCGCAGTTTGAGCTATCAAACTTTTTTGTATTTATTTGCCTTTTCTATGCTTTGTGCTATTTTGGGTGCTTATACAATTTATAAGTTTGAGCAGCGTAGGGATAGAATTACAAAGGAAAAATTTGCTGATAAAATTTTGGTAGAAAACGACCTACCAGGCGAGTATTTCATGCACGAAGCACTGCAGCGCATCGAAGAAGACCCCTTGATTCGAAGTCGTATGATAGCCCCTTTGCTACAAAAAGATGTTATTTCTAAAAAAATTAGACGCTTCTACCTCGGTAATTATTTTGATAAATACGAAGTGAGTGTATTGCTATTCAATGGTGCCGGTACGCCATACGAAGAGGGCGTAGCTCATTACGATTCGCTCGAACAAAAATGGGCAATCCCCGAGCTGGCAACGGAATATCCTAATATCTTTTTTATCAATGACATTAGCAGTGGAACAAAGCGTTATTTATGCTTTTTGCACATCGAACCAGAGCAGAGCCTTGCTGGTGGTAGACTTATTTTAGACCTAAGATTGAAAAAAATTATTCCCAATAGCGTATATCCTAATTTGCTTCTAGACCAACGCTTTGCCGCGCCCTCTGGTAAAGATGCCTTTAGTTATGCTATTTTTTCAGACGAAGCAATGGTATATAGCTATGGCAATTTTGAATTGGACAAAGCCCTGTATGAAAAATTTTTAAATTATAAAACCGAAGATAAAGCATTGATTTCATATCAAAGCCGAACTTATTTGATACTGAGCAAAAACGACAAACTTATTGTCATTGCTTCTGCTGTATATCCATTAAAGCGTGTGTTCTCGAATATCTCTTTTTTGTTTTTGATTCTGACGCTCACAACTTTGAGCCTCACTGCCATATATCGCCTCGCCGTAGAGAAGCGTAGCCTGCGTCTCAACCTCACAGGGCGCATTCAGCTTTATTTGAATATGGCATTTTTTCTGCCCGTTTTACTTATTAGTGTGCTGATTATCAGTGTGCTAAATTCTGAAAATAAAAACGAAATCATAGAGGCTTATTACGAAAAAGCCGAGAACGTGAGTCAGAACCTGACCTTAGATTTAGAACGCTATATAGAGGGCAAACTCTCTCGTGATAGGCTACTCGAGCAGCTCATCGAGATTGCCAAGCTAACCCAAACAGAGATTAACCTCTTTGATGCGGAGGGCAAACTGCTGGTCTCGAGCCAGCCCGTCATTTATGACAATGGCTTGCTTATTAGGCGGCTCAATCCAGAGGCGGTAGCGAGCCTACTCGAGAGCAATCAGCAACGCACTATCCTGAACGAATCCGTCGGTAGTTTAGAGTTTAGCTCCGCTTATGTAAGCCTACGCTCCCCCCAATCAGCAACGACTATCGGCGTAATCGGACTTCCATTTTTTGAATCCCAGCAGCGCGCCCAACAGCAAATTATAGAAATATTGACGACCATAATGAACGTATTTACAGGAATGTTTATCGCACTATTGGGATTTTCTTACCTCGCCTCTCGCATTCTTACAGAGCCATTGAAGCTGCTTACGCAAAAAATACAGCGAACTTCATTGAGCCAAGAAAATAAACCTTTAGAATATCGCTCTAAGGACGAAATAGGTCTCCTCGTAAACGAGTATAATCAAATGCTTTTGAAACTCGAGGAAAGCAAGGCCGCTCTCGCACGCAGTGAGAAAGAATCAGCATGGAGGGAAATGGCAAAGCAAGTCGCACACGAAATAAAAAACCCGCTCACTCCTATGCGTCTCACACTACAACATTTGGATAGAATTTTGGGGAAAGAAAACAAAGCACTGCAAAAATCCGTATCATTACTCATAGGGCAGATTGATACGCTCAGCGATATAGCATCGTCATTCTCGGCTTTCGCCAAAATGCCCATCCCTAAAAATGAAAAATTTGATGTATCAGAAGTACTACAAAATAGCTTTTTGCTTTACAAAAACGACGGCTCTGTGCGCCTAAGTGCAAGCATAGACCAAGGCGAGTTTATCGTAGGAGGAGATAGCAAGCTCATGGGGCGTATTCTTACAAATTTGATTATCAATGGAATACAGGCTACACCTACTGATAGAGAAGCCCATATTCATATAGAATTACAAGGTGATCAAGAGGAAGTCCTCATAACCATTAGAGATAACGGAAAAGGAATTGATAAAGAGGTTGCATCTAAAATATTTTTACCTAATTTTACTACTAAATCCACCGGTTCAGGTATTGGACTTGCCGTAGCTAAAAGAGGAGTTGAACACGCCGGAGGTGAAATTTGGTTCGAAACAGAAGTAGGCGAAGGTACTGTTTTTTATATCCGATTGCCGTTGATAGGAGTTTAAAGTCCGTAACACTTAAAAATAATATCGCACAAAAAATGTTTGTTCTGAAACTATAAAAACACAGTGTAGTGTACAAATTGGCTCATACTACATAGATATTCGGCAGCCAGAAATAACATTTCTCAGAGAAATGTTATTTCTAAGCTCATTTTTCCATAGCCTCTGGGGGCTGCAACCCCCACGTTATGGAAAAATGTATAGAGGTATGAAATTGGCTTAACAATTTTTTATAAAGTGCTTAATAAAGTTTACTTTTTCATAGCTTTGTGCTTGAAGGGTAGATTTCAAAAAATAAAATATGCTTAAACGAATATTTTCTTCTATTTTTGGCAATCCACAAGTTGCCGACGAGGAACTTTCAGTTCGCTTCGGACGCTATTCTGATGCGCACAAATCGCCAGAAAAACACGATGCTTGGGACCGTGCTATTATGCACTTCGAACAAGAAAATTATTTGCAATCTTACATAGAATTTTTTCATTACCTGCTCGATGACGAAGAGGAAAACGTGAGCTTTTCTTTTGAAGAAAAGGGCAAAGAAGATTTTTCCCTTCGCTTTTCAATTTATCAAGGCTCGAAACAAATTCAGGGATATGCAAATAGGCAGGAGTTCGTTGGCCAAGTAAGGGTAGCTATTTCGCCTAATCCAAATTTAGCATTGCATAGAAAACTCATGGAAATGAACTATGAGCTTATTTATAGCGCATTTTCACTCAACGATGACGCAATATGCATGAGATTTACAACACTTACAGAAGACGGATTCCCCGGTAAGCTATACAATGGCCTAAGAGAAATTGCTACACGTGCCGACCAGCAAGATGACCTACTGCTCGAGGAATTCCGAGATTTGAAATCCGCAGACGATCCCCACGTTATCGCACTTGCGCCCTCGGAGGTCGCCATCAAAAAACATTATTTTCATCAATGGCTCGAGCAAGCTTTCGAGCAAGCAAAACCGCTATGGGCTGAAAATGCTGATGGTGCGGTTTCTTACGTGCTTCTCAATGCACTTTATAAAATTGATTATTTATTGACACCAGAGGGCACAATACTAAGCCAAATAGAGCAGGCACATCAAAACTTTTTTAGTAAAGATGGAAGTACTGTAAACGAAAAAAATAAACAAGTTGAGAAAATTCTTAAAAACCTATATAACGCCTCTGACGAGGAACTGAATAATAATTTTTATGCTACAAAGTCCACATTTGGCATTGCCAAACCCGCTTATCAGCAAAAAATTGCACAGTTTCTCAATAGCCAACTCAAAGCAATTCAATGGTATCAAAATAGCGCACAGCAACATTTGATACCTGTTATCTTGGAATATATAGCAGGTTATAGCTTGTTTAATTTTGGATTGCCTTCGCCGACAAGGAGACTGATGCACCTGTACCTGCGCCTATCCAATGATGAGTTTTTCCGTGAGCTGGGAAGTAAGAAAGATTTTGTGTTGAACAATAAAAAATTAAATAAGGTGCTCGTCCAGCAACATATTCAAAATATTGTAAAAAGCGAGGAAAGTTATTTTTCTAAATTTTCCTTTGATACACAAAAATTAGCTTATAAAGATGATAACTTATTTGGAATCAGTTACTTTGCACTGCTTGCATTAGCTGATTATACAACCGAGTAAATAATCTGTTTTGCTTTTTTCGCTTTAAAATATTGGGATTTGCAAAAAATTGTGTAAACTTGCATCTAAATTTGCAAAGCAGTTGATTCTATAGCCGAAAATATATAAACTTATGTATTTCGTGCTTATTTTCTATTTAGTCACTCAAAAATAAATTTCAAATGTCAGAAATTGCAGAAAAAGTAAAGAACATCATCGTCGAAAAACTTGGCGTAGAAGCCTCAGAGGTAACTCCTGAAGCAAGCTTTACTAATGATTTAGGAGCGGATTCGCTCGATACCGTAGAGTTAATCATGGAATTCGAAAAAGAATTCGACCTCGGTATCCCCGATGACCAAGCTGAAAACATAGCTACAGTAGGTCAGGCTATTGCTTACATTGAAGAGCAATTGAAAGCTAATTCGTAAAAGATTTAGTATGCCATAGTAAAGACTTGAGGATATGAAAATCAAAAAAGCGATAAAGAAGAGCTACTGACTTGAATAAAAGGTCAAATAAACTCCCTTTATGCTCAATTTTTCTCTATTCTCAAGTCTTTATGACTTTAGGGCAAGAACCAAACAAACAAACAAACAAACACAAATATTTTAACATTTACATTATAAAGATTGTAGGTAATATTATGGAACTCAAACGTGTAGTCGTAACAGGTATGGGCGCACTTACGCCTATAGGAAATAACTTAGAAACATATTGGGAAAATCTTGAAAAAGGTATAAGTGGTGCCGCAGAAATTACTTATTTTGATATGACCCACTTTAGAACAAAATTTGCCTGCGAACTCAAAGGCTTTGATCCCCTAAACCATATAGACCGCAAAGAAGCGCGCAGAATGGATATTTTTACACAGTATGCACTCGTAGCTGCTTCCGAAGCCGTAGAGCACGCTGGTTTAGAAACAGGTAAAAATATTGCACCAGAGCGTGCAGGCGTTATCTGGGGGTCTGGTATCGGAGGTATAACTACTTTCGAAGAAGAGGTCGGTGGATTCGCCACAGGAAACGGAAAACCCCGGTTTAACCCCTTCTTTATCCCTAAAATGATTGTAGATATCTGCGCCGGCCACATCTCTATTAAATACGGATACAGAGGGCCTAACTTCGTAACAGTATCAGCCTGCGCCTCTTCTACAAATGCTATCATAGATGCTTATAACTATATCAGATTGGGTAAATCTGATGTTATCGTAACCGGTGGTTCCGAAGCTACCATAACGCCCGCAGGGGTCGGTGGTTTTAACGCAATGAAAGCCCTATCTGAAAGAAATGATGACCCAAAAACCGCTTCAAGACCATTTGATAAGCACAGAGATGGATTCGTAATGGGAGAAGGTGCAGGAGCACTTATCCTCGAAGAGCTCGAACACGCTAAAGCAAGAGGAGCCACTATTTATGCCGAAGTCATTGGAGGAGGACTCACCGCTGATGCCTATCATATCACAGCACCACACCCCGAAGGATTAGGCGCAAAGTCGGTCATGCTCGATGCTATCAATGATGCTGGTATAAAACTCGAAGAAGTAGATTATGTAAACGTACACGGAACCTCAACTCCATTAGGTGATATTCAAGAAATTAAAGCCATAGTAGATGTCTTTGGCGAGCACGCTAATAAACTCAATATTAGCTCTACAAAATCTATGACAGGGCACCTGCTCGGTGCTGCTGGTGTAGCCGAAACTATCGCATCTTTGCTGGCCATTCATAAAGGTATTATACCGCCTACAATCAATCATTTTGAACTAGACGAGAAAATTAGCGCAGACCTAAACCTTACATTTAATAAAGCCCAAAAAAGAGAAGTAAAGGTAGCTTTGAGCAATACCTTTGGCTTTGGTGGACATAACGCATCTGTACTTCTAAGAAAATACGAAGGGTAGATAGTAAAGTAGTCTAAATGTCTGATATTTAACAACTAAGCCTATCACACCCTCGAATAAAATAGGCAAAACTTAAAAAGAGATAGCGCAATAAAATGCCTTGTCTCTTTTTTTTATAACTAACGCAACTGTGTTAAAACTGCTGTACGACAACTTTAATAATGGTATCCAGCACTAACAGTTTTCAAAAAACTGTTAGTGCTGGATACCATCTAAGCCAATTTACAAACTTGAAATACAACCCCCAGAATTTAAGCAACAACAAAAAAATGAAAAAATATTTGTATCTCAGCCTACTATTTCTATCATGCACTCTTTGGGGCGCAGTTAAAGCGCAAACTCCTATTAGCGGTGTCATTACAAATCAAACAACAGCAGAAGGCATTGCTGGTGCACACATTTATTACAAAGCTAATACAATGGCTTTTGCTATCTCAGATACTGCGGGCTATTTCGTATTGCCTCAAAATGTGCGACCAGATTCTATTACCGTTTCTCATGTCGCTTATCGCAACAAAAAAGTAGCCATAGGACAGGATTCGTTACATATTGCACTTGAATCGTCAGCATGCGCAATTTCTGAAATAATCGTGAGCGATAAGCCTCTTACTGCCGAAGATATCGTGAAGCGTGCTCTGCGCAAAGTCAATCGAAATTATGGCAAAAAATCGGTGCTTTACAAAGGCTTTTTACGTGAAAAAGAATTTGTAAATGGCGATTATCCCTACGCCGAACGTGAGACAATTATTAGCTTGTACCAAAAAAAACGTAAAAGCAAATGGAGTTTTGCTATCCACAATTTTAGAGGCAAACTCTATGGCTCTCCAAAATCAATAGACCCTTCATACATCAATTTATTTTACAATCAAAAGCACAACATCAGAAACTATGACCTGAGAAAAATTATTTTTACAAAAAAAGATTTGAAAAAATACAACTTCAAAATCCATAAAATCTATGAGCAAAACAATGATTTGCTATACGAAATAACCTATCGAGAAAAAAAATCAACCCATAAAAAACCGCATTATTTGCTTATCAATAGCTCAGACTGGGCATTTTTACGTTATGAATATGACAATAATTCTTTTTTTTATCGTAAAAAAGAACCGCAGCAGTACGTGTTAGATAAGTTTTTTATAGAAACTTATAGCGAAGAGCAAGAAGAAATAGAACGCAGAATAGTCAGCTTTATAGCCTTAGAAGCTCACCTAAATGCCTCTAAATCCAACAATGATTTCCCCACAGCCTTTACGCGATTTGCTTACTACTCTGGCTGGGCTATTTTTGATTCGAGTATGATGCAAAATAATCAAGGCAAGCGACCTAACAAACCCACAGATTTTGATGACGAGATATGGTCAGATTTCAAAACTTGGCATCAGTTTCTTAAAATTCAAGGTAGGTAGATACACAACAATCTTATAGATAGGCTTATCCAAAAAAGGCTTAGAAACTATATTTCTGCATGAAATATCATTTACAAGCCTTGACCCAAAAAAAATAAGAACCTTGCTGTATGCTTACCTTTTCTTGCCTTTTGATATTTATTAACATGCCTTGAAAAATAATATGCTGCAAAGAAATCTTGTTGGTATGCTTTTAAGACGTTTCTTGAACTACGGCAGCTATTTGATAACGACGCAGTATTTTGTTTTACTACTAATTTTTCTTAATTTTCGGATTCAAATATATAATCCTCACAGGTCATTGAAAATCCTCGAGGGTTTTTAGTATAAAACAGAATTAAAGAACAACAACATTATGAGTGCTACTCCTCGTTTTCTAGGCTTGGCTTTACATTGGCAGATTTTAATCGCTTTATTCCTTGGCGGTTTATTTGGATACTTCGCACATGAGAGTGTAGAATATGTCGCTTGGATGGGTAAACTTTTTTTACGCGGGCTCAAGATGGTCATCGTACCTTTAATACTAAGTTCAATTATCTCTGGAATTACAAATTTAGGTACTGGAGATAATTTAGGACGTTTAGGTACAAAAACAATACTTTATTACTTGTCTACCAGTGTATTAGCTATTTTTACAGGCTTGCTTTTTGTCAATGTTATACGTCCAGGTGTAGGCGCAGAGTTGGGCTTTGAGCAGTCCGTAGGCGAGGTTGATGCTACGCAGGTAGGTTTTTCAGAAACGCTTTTGCGCATTGTCCCTGAAAATGTATTTAAAGCATTTGGAACGGGAGACATGCTTTCTATTATCTTTTTCGCTATTATTTTTGGTTTTTTCATCACTAAGGTTAAAGACAATAAGCAGCAGGACGCACTTATCAATTTTTTCAACGGAGCGTTTGACGTAATGATGAAAATTACCATGTTTATCATTCTTTTTACACCTTTTGGTGTTTTTGGTATCGTGGCCGAAGTCGTTGCAGAGCAGGCTGGTAATAACGACGCACTACTTGCCGTGGGCGGTCGTCTGGGTAAGTATATGATTACAGTTTTACTGGCATTATTCGTTCATGCTTTTGTTATTCTACCTCTTTATATTCGTATTGTAGCTAAGGCAAATCCTTGGAGGCATCTTCAAGCTATGCGCTCTGCATTACTTATGGCTTTCTCTACCTCCTCCTCTAGCGCAACTTTGCCTATGTCTATGCACTCCGTAGAAAATGGAAGTGGAGTCTCAAACAAAATATCGAGCTTTACGCTACCTCTCGGTGCAACAATCAATATGGATGGCACGGCACTTTATGAATGCGTCGCTGCGATGTTTATTGCACAAGCCTATGGTATCAACTTAGGAGTAGGTGATCAGCTCCTCGTTGTCGCAACGGCATTGCTTGCTTCTATTGGGGCAGCAGGCATACCTATGGCTGGATTAGTTATGATTACTGTAATCCTAACCGCAGTCGGACTCCCACTTGAAGGGGTCGGGCTGATTCTCGCCGTAGATAGAATCTTGGATATGTGTAGAACTACGGTAAACGTATGGAGCGATAGCTGTGGCGCTGTTATCATTGCCAAAACAGAAGGTGAGACGCTAAAAGTCTAACACAACACCTCACATACAGGCGCACTAAGGTTTTTCAAAAAAACCTTAGTGCGCCTGTAGTAACGAAGCACCAGCTTCGTTATAATCCACTTCCTAAGCTGGAACTTCGGGCTATATTTTTTAAAATGTGAGTGCTGAGACTACCTAAGTCGATTTACCAACTTGACCTACACCCTTATATCCCCTCTTTC
>JAFIER010000145.1 GCA_020832465.1 Bernardetiaceae bacterium | reverse complement strand
AAACTTTAAAACGTATCTCAGATTTTTTTACTATATTTGTGTCCATAAGAGTAAGAGGAGTGTGTTGTGGCTGTAGTATTTCACAATATAGCTCTTTTTACTCTTTATTTTTTAAAAAAGGAGACTTTTTACACAACCCCTTGTGTAGAACGAACGATGTAACACTAAAACCGATACAATGATGATAATCCAAATAGAAGCCTTAGACACCCTCTTTTTCCGAGATGGTAAACCCTTTGAAATGGGCGACGACACATGGGCAAGCGGCATTTTCCCGCCTCCGCCGAGTGTGTTTTATGGGGCGTTGCGGAGTGCATATTTTGCTCAAAATATGAAGGAGTTTGCGAAGGCGAATACGGGGAATGACCCAAGTAAGAGTTTAGAAATTACCAAAATTTATTTGGGTGAGAGCGAACGCTCTTCAACTATTGACTTAATATTCCCTACACCTTTAGACTTAGTGTATGATAAAAATGTTAAAAGAACTGTTCCTGAAAAAAGAAAGGAGTTTATGCAAGGTGTTTTCAAGCTCAATAAGCTATCACCTCAAGAAGTAGATAAACAGACATCCGCCTCATCTTCTAAATTGTCCAATATATTAACATATAGCGAACAAGTAGAAGAAATTGCAGGTAGCATTATTACTAAAAGTCAGTTTGATAATTATCTAGTAGCAGGCAGAAACGATTATGAAGTAAAACTACTAAGCAAGATTCTCAAAGAAGAGCCTAAAATTGGGATTGCACGAAACAATGAAACCAATATATCAAGCGATGGGGCTTTGTATCGTATTACCTTACGTAGAATGGGCAATATCAAATTTTATGTAGAGTTTGCAATAGATAATTTCAAAACTCAAAAAGCAATTATCAAACTGGGCGGCGAAGGCAAAACAGCAGTCTTAGATAGCACCATTCCTAAAGACAATGTTGAATATAATAGCCCTGATTTTGAAGCGAGTGAATTTAAACTTTATCTATTTACGCCTGCCATTTTTAAAAAAGGATGGCTACCTGAATGGCTTGACGAAAACACCTTAGAAGGCAACTACAATGATGTTGATTTAGTGCTTACACATTGTGCCATTGGTAAGCCTGAAAATATCGGGGGCTTTAATATGGTAGAAAAACAGCCCAAGTATATGCGTAAGGCTGTACCAGCGGGAAGTGTTTATTACTTCAAAACAAAAAACGGACAAGTTGTAAATCCTAAAACAATATTCGCCAAAAATTCTATTTGCGATGAGTTTTTAGACTTTGAATATCATAAACAAGGTTTTGGACTTTTTTACTTGGGAAAAATATGAAACATATCATTACTACTGTTGGAACTTCTGTTTATACGAATTTTCGTAACGAAGAAGTAAGAGAATGTTTGGATACTTTTAACGGAGTAAGTCAAATCTCTCCAGACCAATTCAAGGAGTTGAATAAGGGTGAACATAAAGCATCAGATTATACGAATTTGAAAGGGTTAGACTCATTCAAAACGCCTGAAGAAATCATTAAAAAATTTTGGCTTAAAGATACTTATGCTGTTGAAGGCGGTTGGGATTATGAAGCTGGCTCAAATATACCAAACTTCAATGCCTCTGCCGAAATCAAATCTATCTGCAAAATCATAGAGAAAAGCACGGATACGGAGTTCAAAGTCTATTTGATTTGCTCTGACACGGCTATTTGCATTAGTGCAGGACATTTGGTGAAGGCTTTTTTTGAGGGATACACAGTTGATGGAGTTACTTTTCCTAAGCCTGAATTGAAGAATAGTGGGGGAGCTATCGCAACAATTCAAGACATAGAAATCTGTTTTATTGAAAAACTGCAAGTAGATAATGCTGATGACTTCAAAAACTTTGGAATTGACGCATTGATATCCTATTGTAATAATATTGCTACAAAATTAGATAAAGCAGATGTTATCATAAACATTTCTGGTGGCTATAAAGGTGTAATTCCTTTTCTAACTTCTTATGCTCAAATACAAGGTTTTACTATTAGTTATGTTTATGAGGAGAGCAGTAAACTGATATCTATTGCACCCTATCCATTCGATTTTAAGAATAAGTTTTACTCTACTGGTTTATTTTTGAAGAGAGAGTATATTCAGCTGTTTTCTGAAGCAAAATGTCTTTTTAATGAAATTCAAGAAAAAACAGATATCGAATTAAATTTTTCTTACAATGAAATTAGCCAAGTTTTTAACAATCCTAATATTGCCAAGTTTTTAAAATATCGTCTGGGTGATAATTTTAAAGCTAACTATAACGCTCTGTTATCTATAAAATCTCTATATAGTGATTTTATAGAAAAAGGCTTGCTAAAATCAGTTACAGGTAGGATTAGTAAAACAGAGTTTGGTGTTTTTTTGCAATCCTTAATAACCCTTGATAGTTTATTTGGTGACCTTATTGAACAAGGTCTAATAGAATACTTTAACTCTGCTAAATCAAAATACCCAGAATATTTTAAAGCTGAGCAGGATACACGAAAAGATACTTTTAATTGTTCTATTGAGGGTAATGAAATAACAGTAGGTCCAATTGATATATGTATGCAACGACTGTGTAGCAGTCTCGTTTTTGCTGAGGTGAAAGCATTCCAGCACAATAATGACTACTATACTAACGATAAGCCCTGTAAAGAAGACTATTTTTGGCACTTAAAAGCAAGGATTACTGAACACCCTAATAGAAAATCCTTTGAATACCAGTCTATTGAGGCTCTTTATATAGTCTATAGATTAAAAATTAACGGATTTTCTTTCGATAGCTTAAAAAATAACTCGACTATCAAGTATTTTCGCAAGAGATTTGCAGAAGACGAAGAGCTAAAATCCTTAAATGTGTCATTTAGAGCATTAGGTTTAACCATTCCGATTGAAAATCCTCTACAGTTTGACTATGAGGATTGGAAAAAGGACTGGACTAAATATTTGTATGATAATAAAAACTGGGAAGAAATTTAAACCCCTATGTCTAACACCCTCTACCAAAACATTCGCCAAGCCATTCTTGAGGCAAAGCAAAAAGTGGTTGTTACTGTCAATACAGTAATGGTGGAAACTTATTGGCTAATTGGTAAATATATCGTAGAGGACGAACAGCAGGGCAATGTACGTGCTGAATATGGTAAAAAGTTGCTCTCAAGCCTTGCCCAACAGCTCTCCGAAGAGTTTGGCAAAGGTTATACGGCAACAAACTTGAAGTATATGCGCCAATTTTATTTGGCTTTCCCAATTCGCCACGCAGTGCGTGACGAATTGAGCTGGACACATTACCGCGCTTTGCTTCGGGTAGAAAACGAAAAAGCAAGGGAGTTTTATATCCAAGAAGCGATTGCCAATAATTGGAGTACAAGAGCATTGGATAGACAAATCAAATCCTTGTATTATGAGCGTTTACTTTCTTCAAAAGAGCGGAAAGCTGTCATTGCCGAAATGCAAGAAAAAACCAAAGACTTACAACCCGAAGAAATTCTCAAAGACCCCTATGTGTTGGAATTTTTACAACTCAAAGACCACAAAACCTATTGGGAAAGTGAGTTAGAACAGGCTTTGATGGACAAACTCAACGAATTTCTACTGGAACTGGGCAAAGGTTTTGCTTTCGTAGGCAGGCAAAAACGTATCAGTACCGAAAGCAAGCATTTTTATATTGACTTGGTATTTTACAACTATATCCTGAAATGTTTTGTACTTATCGACCTCAAAGTGGGCGAGCTAACTCATCAAGACATTGGGCAAATGGATATGTATGTGCGCCTTTACGAAGACAAATATAAGAACGAAGACGATAATCCTACGATTGGTCTAATACTTTGCACACACAAAGACCAAACCGTAGTCAAATATTTTGCCCACAGAAGCTGAGTTAATTGCCGAACTGGAACGAGAAAAACTTTTGATTGAAAACAATACTAAAAAACTAAAACCATAATTTATATCAATGCCAAACCTAAGCCAAAATACCGACTACCAAGCCTTCATCACCGAAGTCAAGTCCCGTATTCGTTCTGCACAGTACGAGGCGATGAAAAAGGTGAATCAAGCGCATATTCAACTCAACTGGGATTTAGGTAAAATGATTGTGCAAAAACAAAGCGAAAAAGGTTGGGGGAAATCGGTAGTAGAACAAATCGCAAAAGACCTGCAAGCGGAGTTTGTGGGTATCAAAGGCTTTTCATCTCGCAATCTATGGAGAATGAGGCAGTTTTACGAAACTTATTATCAAAGTACAATTCTGCCACCATTGGTGGCAGAAATTGGCTGGACGCATAATGTGGTTATTATGGAAAAGTGTAAAACCGACCAGCAGCGTGAGTTTTATATACTGATGACCAAGAAATTTGGCTGGACAAAAGATGTGCTAATCCATCAGATAGCAAACAAGAGCTACGAAAAGTACCTCAGCAATCAGCACAACTTTGACAAAACGCTGCCCGAAAAATATCAACACCAAGCCATATTAGCCCTCAAAGACGAATACCAATTTGATTTCTTAGAACTTGCCGACCAACATTCGGAATTTGAATTGGAGCAAAAAATTGTACACAATATTCGTAAGTTTTTGGCAGAAATGGGAGGATATTTTAGCTTTATTGCGAATCAATACCGAATAGAGATTGATGACAAAGAATATTTTATTGATTTATTGCTATTCCACAGAAAACTTCGCTGTTTGGTGGCCATTGAACTAAAAATAGGCGACTTTACCCCCGAAATGGCGGGCAAAATGCAATTCTATTTGAATATCCTGAATGATACGGTAAGAGAGGCAGATGAAAACCCATCTATTGGTATCATTATTTGCAGAGCCAAAAACAAAACCATTGTAGAGTATGCCCTCAAAGACAGCTCAAAGCCTATTGGAGTAGCTACTTACACGGTTGGCACGGAACTACCAGAAAAATGGCAAGCATTTTTACCAAGCCCAGAACAATTAAAAAAACACTTTTTATTGATTGAAAACTTAAAACCATAAAAATATGTACAAAAACGCAAAACCGTTATTTCTAATCACTGAGACTCCCATGCATGTGGGGAGTGGATCGGATTTAGGAATTGTCGACTTGCCTATCCAGCGGGAAAGGCATACCAATTTTCCAAAAATTGAAGCATCAAGCCTAAAAGGTGCTCTGCGAGAGGCTTTCGAGAGTGCTTTCAAGTTTGAAGCAACTCACGACAATAGACTAAAAGTACACCGTGCTTTTGGTTATGACAAAGATGGAGTTCTAACCAAAGACAAAGATAAGGTAAAAGATTTTTTCGGAGAAGACACACAATTCTCAGGAGCATTGTCTCTAACAGATGCTCGCTTACTTTTATTCCCTGTAAAATCTCTTTATGGAGTATTTGCTTGGGTTACCTGCCCACGAGTGATTAAGAAGTTTATTAGTGATTTGGCTTTGGCGGACATAAAACCTGAATTTGCTAATGTAGATTTTAATGACAAGGAAAATATCAATAAAACCACTTCAAAAGCAGAGATTATCAATGGTAGGAAAGTCTATTTAGAAGAGTTTGTCTTTACAGACATCACTCAAGATACTGCAAATGGTAATGTTGATAAAGTAGCCAAATGGTTAAAAGACAACTTATTTGGAGCAACCGATACAAGCTATTGGGCTACAAAAATGGAAAAAGACATTATCATTTTAGATGATAAAGATTTCCGTGATTTTGTAACCCTTACCACCGAAGTCATCACTCGCACCAAAATCAATAATGCTACGGGTACAGTACAAGACAGAGCTTTATTCAGTGAGGAGTATCTACCTGCTGAAAGTGTGATGTATTCTGTAGCAATGTTTGCTGATGAGTTCAGGGCAAACTCTGATAAACTTGATGCCAATGGAGTAAAAGATTTTTTTGGAAAAGGCTTGACTGCTAATAAAAACATCGTACAAATAGGAGGCAACGCCACCCTAGGCAAAGGCATCGTAAGAACTAAATTTATCTCAAAACTTACCAATGGAAAGGAGGAAAAATAATGGCTGAGTTATCACAAATGAAAAGTATCTCACAGGCAAGAGCTAAGTTTGCTTGGGAGTGTGCGAGTAGCAAAGGTAAAGACTATGGAAGACAAGTGGGGAAAACCCCTACCTATATCAAAACTAATGGTTTATTAAACACAATGGCATTTTTTTGTTCCAAACCAGGAGAGGGTAAAGGAGATGTTTTAAAGCATATTTGCGATTGGCTTACAGGGCAGAACTTGCCACCAGGAGTAGATGCTTATCCATTGATAGACAACTCAAAGTTGCCTGCAAAAGGTAAGTATGAAGAAAAGGTACTAAACTATCTAATGACTTCTGATACTCGTTTTTTAATTCAATGTACCACCGAAGTCTTAGCCTTATTTAATTGGTTGAGAAGATTCGCTAAAACAGACTAAAACTATGGCAAAAATGAACTTAGAAGCATGGCAAGAGAAAAACAACTCAAGTAAGCGAATAAAGGCAAAAATTATATCAGTAGTGAGTGAAAGAGGTTTTTGCTTCCTTTCAAGTGAAAATGTAGATAAAATATTTTTACATTTCAATCAACTTAGGAGTTTTCAATCAAGCAATCCAAACGAGGGTGATGAGCTTGAGGTAGAAGTTTCACAAGGTACTAAGGGACATAAAGTAGATAGAGTAATTTCATACAACCCTGTAGAACCCTTAGCTCAAGAAACTGAATCTACTAATGACTCTATTCCTCCTGACTATGAGGGATTATTGAACTTTTACTCTTTTTTGCATAAAAGAAAACGCTTTTTTACCAAGGATTTATTTTTAACTGGAAGGAGAGGAGGTAGTAAAAAAGTAGCTGATAGTTTTGACATCAAAAGAATAAGTGATGAGAGTATTCATTCAGACGACACGGAATACAAAGAAATATTTGATGTATTTAAACATTGGAACACAGAAAGTTTTTACCAAAACCTCTGCAAACGCCATCATTTCAATGCTCTGCAACTAACAGCAGGAAACCTAGAGCCTAAACTCTATGAAACCAATCGCAAAAATGATTTGCAGTTCAAGCCCGATTGGAGTTTGGCGATAGGTTTGGGTAGTGGTTCTGTTTTTGAAACTTCAATTACCTTACATCACATCTACGGTTTTCCCTATATTCCTGCAAGTGCTGTGAAAGGAGCATTGCGTAGTTTTGTGATTACTACTGTTTTTGGAAAAAATGAGGCTGAGAATGAACCTTTGCTCAATGCAGAATTTAGAGCTTTGCAAAATAAAAGTTTTTGCAGAATATTTGGTTGCCCTGATAAAGTAGATAAGGTTCTTTTTGATGAGCAAGGCAATCCCAGACCAAAAGCTAATGGCAAAGAAGGAGAGTACCAAACCCAAAAAGTAGATGTAGCTTTAAAAGATACAAAAGGGAATGGATTAGAACATAGTGGCAGTATCATTTTCTTTGATGCCTATCCTTGCGAAAGCCCAAGAGATAAAATCAAAGCCGACATTATGAATCCGCACTATCCCGATTATTATGGTAATAAAAATCTACCTCCTGCGGATTGGCAAAGCCCTAATCCTGTAATTTTCTTAACTGTGAAAGATTTAAGATTTCAGTTTTTGGTAGGCTTAAAAAAGGGAGTAGAAAATGAAAGTATGACTCTAAACGGTAAAAGTGGCACAATACTTTCCACAGTTTCAACCCTACTAAGAGACTCTTTAGAAATGCACGGCATCGGCGCAAAAACTGCCGTAGGCTATGGCTATATGCAAAATCCTGATTAGCTAAATCTTAACAATAAAAAACTCGTACTTAATCACGGTACGAGTTTTTTAGCTCATACGATAAGCCCATCAATAATGTAAAATTAAACCTAAGGAGCGTTTTATAGCCTCCCCCCCAGACCTAATCCCTAAATAAAATATAGCCTTCAGTTTTTTTTTGTATATTTGTAACTCACTTTAAGTAGCTCTATACGCTGCATCTTTTTTATAAATTGCATCATAAAAATTACTATATTCTATGAATACGATCACACTCAAAACTAATATCAAATGCAATGGCTGTATCGAAAAAGTTACGCCACACCTCGACGGCGAAGCACGCATCGAGAAATGGGAAGTCGATACAAAAAACCCCAATAAACCCCTCACCATAACTACTGATAATTTTTCAGAAACAGAAATTATCAATCTGCTTGAAAAGGCAGGTTTTAAAGGCGAAAAAATGTAAATATATCTTCAGTACTAACAGTTCTGCCAGAACTGTTAGTGCTTGTTTATGAAACAGACCAAAGTCTGCTTTTGCGGAAATACCATCAACAAAACACAAATTCTTACATGGCAGAACAAACAGAAAAAACGCTGTATTTATTAGATGCAATGGCATTGATTTATCGGGCACATTTTGCTTTTAGTCGCAATCCACGCCGCACAAGCAAAGGCTTAGATACAGGTGCAATTTATGGATTTACCAATACGCTCCTCGAAATCCTCGAAAAACAAAATCCTACCCACATTGCCGTCGCTATAGACTCGAAAGAACCAACCTTTCGACACGAAATGTTCGAACCTTACAAAGCGCAGCGCGACAAACAGCCCGAAGAAATTGGTTCTGCCATTCCCTATATCGGGCAGCTCCTCGAAGCATTCCAAATTCCACTTATCGTAAAACACGGTTTTGAAGCTGATGACATCATCGGTACCATGGCTAAAAAAGCTGAAAAAGAAGGCTTTAAAGTCTATATGGTTACGATTGATAAAGATTACGCACAACTTGTGAGCGATAATATCTTTTTTTACAAAGTCCCTTATGCAGGCAAAAAAGAAACTGAAATCTGGGGCGTAAAAGAAGTCTGCGAACGCTGGCAACTCAAACGCCCAGAACAGCTTATAGATATTCTCGGTTTGCAAGGCGATGCTTCCGATAATATTCCCGGTATTCCTGGTATCGGCGAAAAAACTGCCATGAGTCTGCTCCAAAAATACGACTCCGTCGAAGGGCTTATCGCCAATGCCGACAAACTAAAAGGCAAACAAAAAGAAAAAGTCAAAGAATTTGCAGAGCAGGGTTTGCTTTCCAAAAAACTGGCTACCATTGTCGTAGATATGGACATAGAATTTGATGCCGAAAAGCTCAAAAAAGAAGAATACGATAAAGAAAAATTACAAAAAATCTTTGCCGAACTCGAGTTTCGTTCCCTCAACAAACGCCTATTCGGCGAAAGCCTAAACACGCAAACCACCAACCGCACCCCTGCTACAGCACCAACCACCGCTGGAGAGCAAGGCGGACTTTTTGGCGGTGCAGCCCATAGTGCTATACCCCAAAAAGCCGAACAAGAAGCGCAAGTTGAGGCACATAATGAACACGACCCAGTTCAAAATATTCATACCGCAGCGCACAATTATCACTTGATTGATACCGCCGAGTTGCGTGCCGAGCTCATCGAGTTTTT
Organism: Bernardetiaceae bacterium; assembly: GCA_020832465.1. Lineage (GTDB taxonomy): Bacteria > Bacteroidota > Bacteroidia > Cytophagales > Bernardetiaceae > JAFIER01. The sequence continues at coordinate 3,952 of JAFIER010000145.1, read as the reverse complement.
GCTTGCGCAAGATGCCTATGCCTTCGATACCGAAACCGATAACCTCGAAGCTTTAGATGCCAATTTAGTAGGCATGTCTTTTGCTTACCGCAATGCCGAAGCCTATTACGTCCCAATCCCTGCCGATAGAGAGAAAGCTATTGCCATACTCGAGGAATTCCGTCCTGTTTTTGAGGCTGAAAATATTTTGAAAATTGCACAAAATTTAAAATATGATTATCAAGTATTGAGTAATTACGGGATTCTGCCAAAAGGTAAATTGTTTGATACCATGCTTGCGCACTACGTCCTCGAGCCCGACGAGCGGCATGGCTTAGATGCACTTTCGCTCAAGTATCTGAAATATGAACCTGTAAAAATCGAGGAGCTCATCGGCAAAAAAGGAAAAAATCAGGGCAATATGAGAGACCTCAAACCCGAGCAGGTTTGCGACTACGCCTGCGAAGATGCAGACCTGACCTTCCGATTATACGAAATACTTGCACCCAAAATTAAAGCACAAAAGCTCGAACGACTCCTCGAGGAGGTAGAAATACCGCTCGTCTCTGTGCTTGCCGAAATGGAGCGAGAAGGGGTAAGTATCGATACCGAAGCCTTAGCTCAATTTTCTAAGGATTTGGAAAACGATATTGCAGGCTTAGAAAAAAATATCCACGAAGCCGCAGGCGAGACTTTCAATATCGCCTCCCCCAAGCAGCTCGGCGAAGTGCTTTTCGATAGAATGAAATTAGACCCCAAAGCCAAGCGCACCTCGAAATCTAAGCAGTACAAAACCGACGAAAAAGTTCTGCTCAAGCTCGTTGATAAGCACGAAATTATCAAATATATTTTAGATTATCGGCAGTTTCAAAAGCTCAAATCTACTTATGTCGATGCGCTACCTGCGCTGATTCGCAAAGAAGATATGCGCATTCATACCTCTTTTAATCAAGCAGTTACGGCGACGGGACGCTTGAGTTCTGCCAACCCGAACCTTCAAAATATTCCGATACGCACCGAGCGAGGGCGAGAAGTGCGCAAAGCTTTTATTCCGAATGCCAAAGGGCACAGACTCTTAGCGATAGATTATTCGCAAATCGAGCTCCGCATTATGGCATCATTTAGCAAAGACGAAACGATGCTAGAGGCATTCCGACAAGGCAAAGATATTCACTCTGCTACGGCAGCGAAGGTTTTCAAAGTGCCGCTCGAGGAGGTCGATTCGGACAAAAGGCGCAGTGCCAAAACAGCAAATTTTGGAATTATTTACGGCGTTTCGGCATTTGGTTTGGCGCAGCAGTTGCACATTCCGCCAAAAGAAGCGGGCGAAATTATCAAAGCCTATTTTGAGGAATTTCCAGCTATTAAGCAGTATATGGACGATATTATCGAGCAAGCACGTGCGCAGGAGTACGTCGAGACAATTCTGGGGCGACGGCGTTATCTCACACAAATCAACTCACGCAATGCCATGCAGCGCGGTTTTGCGGAGCGCAATGCCATCAATGCACCGATTCAGGGCAGTGCGGCTGATATTATCAAAATTGCGATGGTCAATATTCAGGCTTGGCTCAAAGCTGAAAAGCTACAAACCAAGATGCTTTTGCAAGTCCACGACGAACTTGTTTTTGATGTACCCGAGTCGGAGCTCGAGCTTGTCAAACCCAAACTCATCGAGCTTATGGAAAATGCCTACACCCTCGAAGTCCCCCTGCGCGCCGATGCCGGCGTAGGTATGGACTGGCTTGAGGCGCATTAGGGAATAATGGAACAGAATACAATCTTTCTGCGTTTTTTGGGTAAAATTGTGAGTGCTAAATCCGAACTGATACGAACATAAAAATCAAATGGAAGACATAAAAAAGGAGTTTTTGCAAGCACTTAAATTGCTATCTACCGAACTTACTGCATATATTTCTGATAATGTAGGCGATTGGAAAATTAAGGGGTTTATCGATGTTGAAAAAAATATTTATACTATATCTTCTGATACTAAGATAATTTCTAAAATACTTGAGATTCAACTTTTTCCTAAGTTTCAAGAATTTGCTCAAGAAAATGGCTATGAAGTTATTCTTGCAGAAATGCAAAACTGGTATCCTGACTTATCATTTATCAACAAAGAAAACCCTAATATAAAATTCGCTGTTGATATAAAAACTACCTATCGTTTAGAAGAGTATGCAGGCTTTTGTAATGGTTTTACGCTTGGTTCGCATGGAGAGTATTTTAGAAAAAGAACAAGTACAAAAAATATTCAATTCCCTTATGCCGAATATGCTGCTCATATTTGCCTAGGAGTTTTATACACAAGAGCACTATCTACTGATATTGACGAGACAAAAATCTTTCAGCTAAACGAATTAGATAAAGTTACCTCTGTCATCAAAGACTTAGTTTTTTTTGCAGAAGAAAAATGGAAAATTGCAAGCGATAAAAGTGGTAGTGGGAATACCGCAAATATTGGAAGTATTCAATATATAGACGATATTTTAAAAGGAAACGGAGTTTTTAAAGAACTTGGGGGAAAAAATATTTGATGAGTATTGGATCAATCAAGGAGTTTTACAAGTTCCTGACCCTAAGCAAGCAGGCAGCTTTAAAAACTTAACAAGACTGACAGAATTTCTTGATTTCAAAGGAATAGAAGTCGGAAAAATAAATTCAATGAAATCAAAACGAAAAAATAAAAAATGAAAATATTTGTCCCACCAATAAAATCACAAGGCATTAAAAGCAAACTTGTCGAGTGGATTTCTTCAAATGTGGAAGCAGTAGAATTTGACCGCTGGGTTGAGCCTTTTATGGGAACAGGGGCGGTTGCTTTTAATGTCCGCCCTCTCAAAGCGTTGCTTTGTGATAGTAATCCGCATCTTATTAACTTTTATAAAGCTATCCAGCGCAAAGAAATTACAAGTGGGGTCGTAAAACATTTTCTATCAGAAGAGGGTAAGAAACTATTAGATACTGAAGGAGCGCATTATTACGTGATTAGGAATAGGTTTAATGAGAATGGCAATCCGCTCGATTTCCTTTTTTTGAGTCGTGCTTGTTTTAATGGTATGATGCGATTCAATAAAAAAGGAGGGTTTAATGTCCCTTTTTGTAAAAAGCCTAATCGTTTTGCGCAATCTTTAATTACAAAGATTACAAATCAAGTTTCTAATATATCACAAATTATAGCACAAGGAGACTATGAATTTAGACATCAAGATTTTCAAAAAACGCTATCTGAACTGAAAAGTTCTGACTTAGTATATGCAGACCCTCCCTATATTGGAAGACATGTTGATTATTTTGATAGCTGGTCAGAAGAAGAAGAGATTATCTTACACAGCAGATTAGAAAAGTCAAAATGTAAATTTATTTTATCCACGTGGCTGAGTAACAAGTATCGAACGAATGATTATGTGTTTTCAGTTTGGGAAAACTGCTATATAGCTACAAAAGAACATTTTTATCATCTCGGTGGAAAAGAAACAAATCGAAATGCGGTGTATGAAGCTTTACTATCCAATATTAAACTCAAAGACAGTATCTCAAATACAGAAATGAAATATCGAATCCAAAACGATAAATCACAATTGACATCTAAATCAATAAACTCTAATTTGCCTGAGCAACTGTTGTTCAAGTTATAACAGCAATTGTCGTATGATTGCTAAGAAACTTTAATTTTTTATATTTCGTTTTGACTTAGGAATTAGAGATTCATCATACCACTATAAATTTTTCCATAGCTTGGGTTTTGAACTTAGGCAAATGTGAGTGCTGTTTTTTTTAATGGAACAGAATACAATCTTTCTGCGTTTTTTGGGTAAAATTCATCAGACGTTTAATATGCAGCCCCTATCGGGGCAGAGGGTTATTGGCAATTGTTTTTCTACCCATATTGAGTGCCTAACGGCACAAAATAGCTAAAAAATTACGCTATTAGGTGTTTCATATTCAATCTTAGAAATAACATTTCTGG
>JAFIER010000197.1 GCA_020832465.1 Bernardetiaceae bacterium | reverse complement strand
AAAATACCGATAGAACCTGTAATTGTATTGGGGTGTGCCACAATTTTATCGCAACCCATGGCCATGTAATACCCACCTGAGGCGGCAAGGTCAGACATAGAGGCAATCACGGGCTTGACTTTTTTGGCTTCTATCACTTCTCTCCACATCACGTCGGAGGCTAAGGCACTACCACCAGGCGAGTTGATGCGAAGCACAATGGCTTTTACGTCCTCATCGACGCGGGCTTTACGAATCTCGGCAGCAATTTTATCTGAACCAATTTCATTTTTTTTCCCCCTGCCCGATACGATTGCACCCTCTGCAGAGATAACCGCAATTTTATTTTTACTGCTTGATGTCTCGCTTTTATATGTTCTTTGATATTTGCTCAAAGAGACAAAAGGCAATTTTTTATCCTTTTTCTCAATGCCCATACGGCTACGCAAAACCGCATCTACTTGGTCGTAGTAAAGTGTATCATCTATAAGTCCGTATTTGATAGCATCACCTGCTTTACGAACTTTCATGTGCTTAGCTACCTCTGCCAAATCCTCTACTTTGAGATTGCGGTTTGTAGCAATATTTTGAAGGTATATCCCCCAAATAGAATTGAGGTAAGAAGTAAGCTGCTCGCGGTTCTCCTCGCTCATATCACTACGCAAAAATGGCTCAACGGCACTCTTGTACTGACCGACTCTAAAAATTTCGGGCTCGACCCCAATTTTCTTAAACATATCGCTATAGTACATAACATTTGCCGAAATGCCATTAAACTCAAGAAACCCCTGTGGATTGAGAAAAGCAGAATCTGCTAACGATGCTAAAAGATAGGCTTTCTCGTCATACATCTCGCCGTAGGCATAGATAAATTTACCTGATTCTTTAAAGTTAAGTATCGCTTCTCTGACCTCCTCGAGCATGGCCCAACCACTCGGCACCATGCTTAAGTCTAAATAAATGCCTTTGATTTTGCTATCATCTTTCGCTTGCTTTAAGGCTTTTTTTATCTCTATAATGCTGTTAGTACTTGCAAAGTTTGTCATAGGAACATCGAAGTCTATATCTGCAAAGGGATTATCCTCGCCGACCTCGCCGATAGGTGTAGAAAAGCTGAGTTTGAGGATAGAATCTTTTGTAATAACCTCATCTTTACTACTGCTCATACTTAAGCCTAAGCCTAAGAGCAGCAGAAAACCCAAAGTAAAAAAAGCAAATATACCCACAACTGTAGCTAAGGTATATTTTAAAAAGCCAAGTAAATGACTACCAAATCCCTTTTTTTGGCGGACTACAACACGCCTTACATTTTGAGGTGCACCATTAGCATTAGTGCCTGAGTTTTGTTCGCTCATATCTATAGTGTTTTAATCAATAAATTACGTTCAGTGAATTTAAAAACAATGCAACATACTTCTATACATTTTTTATCCAGAAATAACATTTTTTTGAAAAATGTTATTTCTAAGCCTATTTTTGCATAGCGTGGCGTTTGAAAACCCCACGCTATGCAAAAATGTATAGGAGTATGACAATGCAAGTCCTATGTTTTATACCTATGACTTGTTTTGAATGTTTGTCGTTTGTAATTTGATTTTCTTACACTTACCTCAACTTAATTTATGAAAAGCGATACTGCGACTCTCTATTTCGTCGGTTACTAACCGACTACATACTACTGGACAATCTCCATATAGAAATAACATTGCTATGAGAAATACTATTGCTAAGACTTTTTTGGGGATAGCCTATTTTTATGAACATGCTTTTTACTAAGCATAGGCATGCCTAACGTTTTGGAATAGCGGGTAGTGCTACGTTTTGCATATCATAGACTGTATCGATATCAGAGGTACTGGGTAGGTTGTTTAAATAATCTTTTTCTTGTGCTTTACGATTTTTAATACTATCCAAAAGTTCGAGGTTGCGTTTGACTAAGGTTTGCTCCTCTGATTCAGGAGGTGTGCAAGAGATAAATAAACTGCAAAAAAATATGCAAATTAAAAAAACAGCGAATATAGAGGGATAAGAAGTCATATTATACAGTAGATTATGGATTTTAAGCGTAGAAATCATACCTTTTTTACTGTTTTAATTGACAAAAAGTTGCAGGGAAAGTCTTATTTTTTTATAATTTATTCATAGTAGGAGACATTTTCTATCTATAACTAACACATTTCCGACAGACAGGTTAGTTCAGAAGTCGCTACGCCGTGTTTGCTCTCCTTTGCAAACACCAATCAGGAGAGACTTAACGGTATCGATATTGATGATTACGTACATCTACGCCCCAGTTTAGTTTTAGGCGTAGTGTATTTAGAAAATTTTCACCGTTGAGCCTTACAAGGCGTGCTGGATAATTGCAACGCCGTATTGCCATTTGAATGCTGGCATCGACCTTTTCGGAACGAGAGTCTAAGGATACTAAAAAGTTTTTGCTTCTGCCTTCAATTTCAAAAGCAATGACGCTTTCGTCTGGTACAATAAGGGGGCGCACATTGAGGTTGTGTGGGCTTACTGGAGCTATAATAAAATTATGCGATTGTGGCACTACAACAGGACCTCCCACACTTAGGGAGTAGCCCGTCGAGCCCGTAGGAGTTGCAATAAGCAAACCGTCTGCCCAGTAGGAGTTTAAGTATTCGCCATCTATATAGGTATGCACTACAATCATAGAAGAGCTATCTCTTTTTAAAATAGCAAATTCATTGAGTGCAATATTTACACCGCCAAAGAGGTCTTCTCTATCCGTTTCGAGCTGAATAAGTGTGCGTTCGTCTATGCTATATGCGCCTTCAAAGAGGGCATCTATGCCGTATTTGATGCGGTCTCGCGGTGTAGTTGCTAAGAATCCGAGCCTACCTGTATTGATACCCAAGATTGGAGTTTTCATATCTTGTACAAAGGTAACGGCTTCGAGGAATGTACCATCGCCCCCGACACTGAGCATAATATCCGTACCTTTTAAATCTTCGGGTTTATGATATATGCCCTCTACATTAGGCACAAAATTGATTTTGATAAGGTGTTCATGAAAGGCTTCTGAAATAAGGATAGGAATTCCTCTTTTATCAATTTCTGAAAATATTTGTTTGATAAAAGGTAGTTTGTTATCCTCAAAAGCACGACTGTGTATGGCTATTTTATTCAGCAATTTTCTACTCGTTTTGGGCTTCTTGTCTTATTGGATAATAGATAGCGTATTACAATTATTTTGGAATAATACTGACTATCTGCTCGTCATTAACAAGGAGCGGTGTTATAAATCTAAATACTTAAAAAGTAAATCTAATCTTTCTTGTTCTAAATTGAAAGTAGGTGCGTCATCAAATTTTGCAATCACGCGATAGTCAAAACGCTCGAGTGTAGCAAGCACACGGGTGAGGTCTATGATATTGAGTTTGAGTGTGAGTTTTATTTTTTTAGGATTATAAGGGTCATTTTCTACGTGTGCACTTAGGATTTTAGCATCATTTTCTTCGATAAGCCTGCTAATATGCGTAAGCGAGTAGTCGTAATAATCCATAGAAAGCACGAGGATACCACCGGGGCTTTGTGTAGCAAAAGTTTTTGCAAGCACGGAAATGGTATCTTTGACACTAATTACGCCTTCAAACTCATTTTGTTCGTTGAGCACAGCGACTATACGCAAGCCGGCCGCATCAGCGACTTTGAAGACATCAAAAAAGTGTTGGTTGCCATATACGAATACATCGGCTAATTCGGGCTCTACGGAGCTAATTTTTGCCTGAGGATCTTGCAATTCGAAGAGCATATCTTCTGTAACGATTCCCATATAGCGGTTATTTTCTACCCAAGCGAGTTGGGAGAGTCTAAAGCCGTCCATCCAGCCAAGTGCTTTGCTCACAGTATCCCCAGATTTAAGCGGGGGGATCAAATCATTGATAAGTTCTTGAGCTGTCATGACGGTAGAGAGGTCATATATATCGGTATCTATTGACATAATTCTTTTTTTTGATTGTGGTGAAAAGCTTGTGATATTGTTGGTAAAACTTTTGCAATATGATGCCAATATCATACTACATAGACATTCGCTAGCCAGAAATGACATTTCTAAGCTCATTTTTACATAGGAGTATGTGCCAATATACAACTTTCCATTTTAAAAAAAACATAAACTTGTTAAATTTTGTTTCCTTATTGCATATATACTTTGCAAAAGCATAAGCAGTAAGCCATTGGTTTAGCTAAGTGTTTACTTAAACCTTATAGGCAATTTATAGTCCTCAAGTTGTTTTACGCGGGGTTGTTTTTTGGAACGTTTTTTTAGTATATGCAAATCAGGTCTATAATAGGCTTTTTTAGAAACTTTTAAAACGCAAATGCAGTTTGTTTGCACATATTTTTGTAAGTTTGCGTAACATTCTAAACTACTTTATTTTATGATACATTTCAATAGTATTTTACTTTTCATAGGCGGTCTTGGCGGTGGCGAAATTGCACTTTTAGTGCTCGCTATATTGCTTCTTTTTGGTGCTAAACGCATTCCCGAGTTAGCACGTGGCTTAGGCAAAGGCATTAGGGAGTTTAAAGACGCTACGAAAGAGATGAAAGACTCTATAGAAGAGAGCGTCGAAGACAAACCTAAGAAAAATGTTTAATTGTGCTATGCTATCATCTCATAGATAGATGCGCTATATTCGCAATTCAAAACTAATAGTTCTGTGAGAACTGTTAGTTTTGAATTTGTTAATAAAAATTTTATAAACGTTATTTTCAAAGCAATATATAGACTTTTCAATGCCTAAAAACTTTGGAAAGTCTTTATGATTTATTTTGCAACTTTGATATACAAAAATATATCTGCTTAACGCTCATTGCATCGAGCTACACGGACTTATTACCTCATATTCATGATAGATTTTAGTTCTTTTGCTTCCATTCGGACGGCATTACACGATAAAAAGACGACTGTATCTGCCATAGTGTCGCATTATTTGCAAGTTATTGAGCAGAAAAACAGCGAACTTAATGTATTCTTAGAAGTATATACGCAAGAAGCACAAAATAGGGCTTTAGAAATTGATAAAAAATTATCAGAAGGCACAGCAGGACGGCTTGCTGGTATGGTAATTTCCCTCAAAGATGTCATTTGTCATAAAGGGCACGGTTTGCAGGCTTCGAGTAAAATTCTTGAGGGCTTTGAATCGCAGTTTGATGCTACGGTCGTAACTCGCCTTTTGGCAGAGGACGTTATCATCATCGGTCGTGTCGGTTGTGATGAATTTGCTATGGGCTCTTCCAACGAAAATTCTGCTTTTGGTGCGGTGCGCAACGCAGACCACCCCGACCGCGTACCAGGCGGCTCTTCTGGGGGCTCTGCAGTATCCGTGCAAGCGGGTATGTGTTTGCTCTCCTTGGGTTCGGATACGGGAGGCTCCGTGCGGCAGCCAGCTGCATTTTGCAATATCATAGGGCTTAAACCTACTTATGGACGCATCTCGCGATACGGACTTATTGCCTATGCTTCTTCCTTTGATACAATAGGTATTTTTTCTAAGCAAGTCGAAGATATGGCACTTACTTTAGAAATTATAGCTGGTGCAGATGATGTAGATAGTACGGCTTCTCAAAAAACTGTGCCTGCTTATAGTCAAAGCATAGATGCTATGGATAAATCACCACGTAAAATTGCCTATTTAGCACGTGCGCTTGATGACGAAAGTATCAATCCTGAAATCCGTCAAATGATGGCTGATACCATCGAAACGCTCAAAGCGCAAGGGCATAGCGTAGAACCCGTAGATTTTCAACTTTTAGATTATACACTCCCCGTATATTATATCCTGAGTACGGCAGAAGCAAGTACAAACCTCTCTCGTTTTGATGGCATTCGCTACGGGTATCGCAGTCCTGATGCACAAGATTTGGAGAGCCTTTATAAAAAAACACGCACCGAAGGCTTTGGGCAGGAGGTAAAGCGTAGAATCATGCTCGGTACTTTTGTCTTGAGCGCAGACTATTACGATGCTTATTTTACAAAAGCACAAAAAGTACGTCGTTTGATTCGAGAAAAAATGCTTGAAGTATTTAAAAATTACGACTTTTGGATCATGCCGACTACACCTGATACCGCTTTCAAAATCGGCGAGCTTAAGGGGGAAACAGTCAATATGTATTTGGCAGATCTTTTTACCGTACCCGCATCAACAGCTGGACTGCCAGCGATTTCTATTCCTCAAGCGAAAAGCAGCGAAGGTTTGGCAATAGGTTTGCAGGTAGTGGCTAATGAGTTTGAAGAAGAACAACTACTCGCTTTTACGAATTATTTGCAAAAACTCAAAAAAGGCAAATAAAACCTAAGATGTAGTAAGTTAATTTTCTAAAAAATTGCTCAAAAATATGTTTTGTCTAAAAAATTGCTTATTATTGGGCGTATATTCGTATATATGTCTCACACAGCTTGATAAGCAATTTTTAGCACGTAGCTAAATCTATTATAAACTAAAAAAAATACATAGATTTTGCTGCGAGTAGGTAAGTACAAGCAAATTACAATTCAAATCCAAATTATCCGATATTACATCAAAATGATATAATAATATAATTTAGACTTTTACTCAAAATACACATAACTATGATGCTCAAAAAGGTCTTAATGACTTGCATGCTTAGCTTAAGTACTCTTACGGGGGTGTGGGCGCAGCAGTCTCTTAAGATGTTATCGCCATCGCTTACTGAAAGTTTGGACAAGCTTCCACTATCCAGTAGTATTATTACGCAAGATGATTCGATTGCGTTGCAAAAACTGACTACCAAACACAAGGATTTTTCAGTCAAAAATTCTAAATCTAAGGTTGAAAAGCAAGAAAATACACCACTTTTTAGCTTGAATTGGCAGCGCGCTTATCGCCCCTTGGATTATACACACCAACATTTAGCTGCACAGCCTCAAATCGAGATGCCCAATTATTGGCATGATGTTACTACATTCTCTGACCTAAAAGCCCTACAAAATCGCAAGCACGACGCTTTGCAGTTTTATGCTGATGCTATATCTGCTATGACAGGGCGAAATGTAAAATACGAAAGACCGCTCGAAGACGTTTTGAACGAAGAGGCTTATGAAGGTATCGTTATATCAAAAGATATGCTTTTTGATTATGCTGATACCAGTATTTTACTCTTAGATGCTATGACAAGTGCAGGGCAAACAGACTTTTTAGCTCTCACTGATGAAACATTAGCTAATCGTTTAGCCCTTATTGAAAGAGATGTAGCCTTTAATTTTAAGCCAGAGGTGCGTACTTTTATAGAAAAATATGCGGTTAGGTATCCTAAATATACCGCTGATTTGATAAAAAGATCAAATGTATATTTTCCAATTTTTGAACAAATCTTGGCAGAATATGATATGCCTGACGAGCTAAAATATTTAGTAGTCGTAGAGTCTGCTTTTAAAACAAAAGCACGTTCACATGCGGGGGCGGTCGGGTTATGGCAATTTATGCCACGTACAGGAGACCTCTTCGGATTAAGGCGAAATTATTACATAGACGAACGCATGGACCCCGTTGCATCTACTATTGCAGCTTGTAAATACTTAAAATATTTACATCAAATGTTTGGAGACTGGGAACTTGCACTCGCTTCTTATAATTGCGGACCTGGCAATGTCAAAAAGGCACAAAGAAGATCAGGAAAAGTTACTTTTTGGGAAATCTATGACTTCCTACCAAGAGAGACTCGCAATTATGTACCGCTCTATGTATCTTTTGCTTATCTTTTTAACTACCCTACTGAGCATAGCATTCCAAGTGATAGGTATGAGTACGGCATTCCGTTTGAGCGTGTAAGTATGAGTAGATATATCAATTTGAAAAAATTAGCAGACGAAATTAACGTATGCTACGAGGATTTGCTCGAGCTTAACCCCGCATTAAAGCAAGGTGTAATCCCTGCTAATGCAAAAGAGTATCCTTTGAATATACCTACTAACAGACTCGCTTATTTTCAAGAAAAACAAGAAGATATACTGCTCGCCTCGGCAAGCAACAAATACGTAGCACCAGCAAAAGCAACTACGGCAAGCTACGGAACGCCCGTTAAACCCACAGCCGCTGCAAGTCTTAATACAAATAATTTAGTATCCAAAAAGGCTACTTATCATATCGTAAAAACCGGAGAAACACTCGGACATATTGCGTTGAAGTATGATATTTCAGTGAAAAATTTACAGCAGTGGAACGGGCTAAGCACAACCAAAATCAATAGTGGACAAAAGCTATCCCTAAAGCCTAACACTACGCAAAATCAAAATAATAACCAAGTCGCTTCTCACTACTACACTGTAAAAAGTGGTGATACGCTTTGGAAAATTGCACAACGCTATCCCGGATTGACCGTAGCAAAAATCAAATCATTGAATGCACTTAAATCTGATCATTTGCAAGTTGGGCAAAAACTCAAAGTTAAAGGATAAGATAAAGTATAGTCTAACTTATAGAAATAACATTTCTGACAGAAATGTTATTTCTGGGCTAATTTAGCAAAGTTGTTGTGCTCCCAAAATATTTGCATATAAGCACCAGTGCTTTTTTATTATTTCAGCAAGTGCCTGTTTATACCCTTATTTACACACAAAAAGACAAGAAAAAAATTCTTGTCTTTTTTGCTTTTTTATAAACCTATAACAACTCTTGTACGTATAAGCTAATAATAAACGAAAGAAAATTCAATATTTTGGCATAGAAACAATGCTTGTTTCTATGCTTTTATAAAACTCAGATTGATTATGATACCCATAAAAGGTAGCTTCCGAAATCCCTCTATTTTAGATGGTGTATTCTCAAGCCTAACAGATTTAGTACAAAATAGCAACGGACTTAGCCACGCAGCAGTCAATATCGTTGAAAACGAAGACCATACATTTAGTATTATGCTCGCTGCACCAGGGCTTGTACGCGAAGATTTTGAAGTCGAACTGAATAAAAATATTTTGAGTGTCTCTGTCAATAAAAAAGCAAATCCTACTGTGCGTTTTACTCACAGAGAATATAGTTTTCAACAGTTTAAGCGCGTATTCGGACTCCCCGATGAAGCTGATGGCGATGCCATAACTGCTAATTATAATCAAGGAATTTTGCATATCCATATCCCACTCAAAAATAAAAAACAGGGGGCTACACGCTCCGTTGAAGTGAAATAAAAAAGCTAAAAACTAACTAAGAACAGTATTCAAAAAAACAGCCTTTTCCATACAATATGGATTAGGCTGTTTTTGCTTTTTCAGTAAAATATGTTGAAAGTACTTATAAAAAAGAATGATAGCTCTTCATAGCTTGTGTATTTTCGAAGATAAAGGTGGCAAAGATAAGTAGGAATGCACAGTTCATATCTTTGTACCTTTAGACAAAACTAAGGCTTTTTGTGGCTAAACTCAAATAATATACTGTTTTATTTTGATTTAAAATATCTTATACTGTTTTATGACTTGTGTTAAGTGTTTTATTTTGATTTAAAAGCTCATGATGCCTACTTAAAGGCTCATTTACACTATGAGGCGACTCAAGGCTACTCCCTTGTATTAAAAATTGAGCAAGCCCAGGCAAAGCGCTATCTTTGTCTATTTCTTCCTGCACTTTGGGTAGGCTCAAATCAAAAGCCTTTGGTTCTACTTTTGTCCTTGGGTTATTCTTGACAAATACACGCTTATTGAGCATTGGCTCGCCCGCAATAGTAACTGTTGTAGAAACGGCTACAAAGTGGGATACAGGAGCTACATCGCGATAAGCACCCAAATTTGCCAAAATTTGAAAATAAAAAGGTGTGCTAATTTCTTTTTTGATACAAGTAGTGATATTAAAAGCCAAGTATCCGTAGCCAAAAAAATGAGCTTTTCCCGTAAATACTGTATCGTATTGCGCCTCGATATATACATTTCCGAGTTTATCGAGTTTGAGTATATTTTTAAAGACAAAAGTTCCTTTATGTGAAAGGTGATATACAGTGTAGCTGCCCTCCACGTTCGTAAAATTATGAGGCATAGCAGTAGTCTCCGCTGAGGAAGAATCTGCCTCGGAAGTTTCATTATTGAGCTGGAAACTATTTTGCGCCTCGTCCCAACTATAACCGAGGTAGTGTATATAGGATTCTAAGAGTTCGACTAAGGGAATATTAGCTTGTCGCTTACGTTTACCTTGTCGTGTGTCGCTTAAAGTAGAGGCTGAATAGGCTGGAATTTGCCTCATTTTGATAAGATGCGGATATTCGG
>JAFIER010000284.1 GCA_020832465.1 Bernardetiaceae bacterium | reverse complement strand
CTGCGATTGCATTTTTGCTTTCGCTCAAGCAATCTCGTGCCAACGCTAACGTCTTGAGTTTCTGATCTTCGGTCGGGGACTCCCTCAGGAAACTCAAGACTCAGCTATCGGCAACTGCGGCTATTCTCGGTCGTTATTCGTCAGATCAAAAATTAAAAAAAAATGCACGAATATAAGAAATCATAATTTGTATCCTTAAAAATTATTACAGAATTCTTAAAAACTTAGTTGAATATGATAAAAAATAATTGACTATATAGCCTATAAGTGGCTATATAGACTTAGTGACTTTTAAAGTAAGGTTTAAGAATAAAAAATTAAAAGAATCAGTTAAGAAAATGCCAATTTTAGAGCAAAAGAAATTTGTAAACTTGATTGATGATTTAGAAAAAACAGGTCCAATTCAATCTAAATGGAAAAATTATAGTTCTTTAGGAGAAAATCTTCATCATTGCCATTTGACATATAAATGGGTGGTTTGTTGGGAATTTATAGAAAAAGAAGATAAAGAAGACGTATCTAATGTAGAAATTAACATAATAGAGGTATATTATGCAGGCAGTCGTGAAAACGCCCCATATTAACATTACTGTAGAAGGTGAATATATACCACCAAAAGTAATTAATTTTTTAAAGAAAGAATTTGGAACTAAGTTAAAAATTTCAAATAAAACTAAAAATTTAGATGAATCACTAGAAGTTAAAAATACACAATGGTATAAAGAAATTAAAAATCAAATAACCCCCGGTGATAATTTAAAAATATATCGAAATAATAAAGGGTATTCCCAAGGAAAGCTAGCAGAGTTCGTAGGAGTTTTACCCTCAAATATATCCGAAATGGAAAGAGGGAAAAGAGGAATTAGTAAAGATATGGCTAAAAAGTTTTCAAGAATTCTTGAAGTTGGAATTGAGAAATTTATTTAGACACTCTATTAAATGTTATATAGAATGTCCTATATAATTATACGGATAAAGAAACTAATAAGATCCGACGAATAACTCAAGAATAGCCGGAAACCCCCTGCGCCCTTTGTCGTCTTGGAAGAGGGCTTGGGGCAATTGCCGTGTCACTGCGATTGCATTTCTCGACTATGTCTCGATGCAATCTCGTGCCAACGCTAACGCCTTGAATTTCTGATCCTCGTTCGGGGACTCACTCGGGAAATTCAAGGCTCAGCTATCGGCAACTGCGGCTATTCTCGTGCGTTATTCGCAATTTCTTTAAACTGGTAATAAAAAAATGAAACAACAAATATCTAGCGAAGATGCTACTCCAAGTAAAAATATTTATCGTTCAATCATAGCAGATTACGACGCAGAAATAGCAATTTGCGAATTAATTGACAACGCAATTGATATTTGGACAAATAAAGGAAAATCCTTTAATTTAGAAATAGTAATTGTTATTGATACTGCCCAGCAGACACTAAAAATTAAAGATAATGCTGGTGGAATAAAAAAAGAAGAATTGGATTTTATAGTTAGTCCTGGAAAATCTTTAAACAATCCTAGTAGCGAAATTATTGGAATTTTTGGAGTTGGTTCAAAAAGAGCGGTTGTCGCTCTATCACAACATGTGACAATTAAAACTAGATTCAAAAAAAAACAAACCTTCTCTGTTGAAATTACTGAAGAGTGGCTAGAAGATCCAGATTGGAAATTTCCAGTATATCAGCTTACAAATAATATAGAACCTGGAACAACTGAAATAGAACTATCTAGATTAAGAGAACCTCTTTCCCCTGAGGACGTAAAAAATGTAAAGCATCATTTATCTGCAGTATATTCAAAGTTTATAAAAAATCGTAATTTAATAATTACATTGAACGGAACTAAAATAGAAGGAATTCTTTTTGATGACAAATGGTCATATAATCCAACCGTTCCTCCAAAGTCTTTTAGAAATAAAATTTCGATGGATGGGGAATTAATCAATTTTTCTTTAACCGGTGGGTTAATTACTGAAGGAGGGGATTCGGGATATGGAGAATACGGAGTTTATGTTTATTGCAATAATCGACTTATAGCGCGAGCGTTAAAAACATTTGATGTTGGTTTCACAAAAGGGAAAGTAGGCGTACCACATGGTTCTATTTCTTTAGCAAGAGTAATAATTGAAATCAGTGGACCAGCTAAATTAATGCCATGGAATAGTAGTAAAAGTGGCATAGATACAAAACATAAGCTATTTTTGCTTACTAGTATAGTATTATTGAAACAATAAAACATTATGCTTCTGCATCAAGAGTTTTGTTCCCTGAAAGAGAAACGGCGTTAAAGCCATTTAATGAAGGTACAATCGTTGCAAACGAAATTGAATCTGTATCAGAAATTATTAGTACGAATTTACCTCCTATTCCAAAAATGAAAAAAAGTTCTGGAGATAGAATAAAATTATTAAATTCTCAACTGGCTAGTGCAGAACCTTGGATAATAGGAACATATGAATCAATAATGGTCTCGGAGCATTTAAAAACTAAGAAATTTGAATCAAAGAATAGAATAATCCTCATTCTTGTAGATAGTTCAATTGAAATAGCTTTTAAGGACTATTTGACCTATAAGGTTCCTACACACTATTCAAATACAAAACTAACATCTATATTCGAAAAACGTCATTTGGTAGTGGCAGAAGTAAAAAATCATTGTGGAAGTCTTATAAAGCCTGCGGAGTGGACTCAATTAAGCTATTTCTATGGATTAAGGTGCGATTTAACACATAAGAGAAGTTCAGCTGGAATTTCTAATGCAGATATAAATAAATTTATTAAGTTAGGAAAAAGAATTCATTCACAACTTTTAGGGATCAAGTATCCAAAAAATGATGAATGAAAGAAACTGCGAATAACTCAAGAATAGCCATTTCACCCCTGCGCCCTTTGTAGTCTTGGAAGAGGGCTTGGGGCAATTGCCGTGTCACTTCGATTGCATTGGTCGCTATCGCTTCCAGCAATCTCGTGCCAACGCTAACGCCTTGAATTTCTGATCCTCGTTCGGGGACTCACTCGGGAAATTCAAGGCTCAGCTATCGGCAACTGCGGCTATTCTCGTGCGTTCAACGAAAATGGAAACACCTCGAAACACCAAACCACCTATTTAGAGAACTTTTTTTAACAAAACCATTTAATGCTATTTTAGTCTATCTTCCGAGGTTCTCTTTTGTATCTTTTAGGAGGTATATAGATCGAAACCTAGATTAAATCTGCCTATTCATTTACGAGATAAAAGAGCACAAATGAGATAGGTTTAACATTAGAAAAGATATCCGAAAGAAAAGGGCTCTATGCTAAAATTTCTAGGAAATGGATACATGCTATTTAATTGTAAGATTAAGGAACGAAAAAGATCGTAAATGAAGGTTATCCGTAATCGAAATTTTAGATTACGCGAAACCATTTATTTTAGCGGATTAACAAAATAAGCACATCGAATATGGCAATTTAATAATTTTACGTGGTCAATAGAAGGAATATTCTTTAATCTTGTTTTTTAGGATTTGTGGGATATTCATCATCGTTGAACACACCTCTTCACGGTTCCTCCCTTCGCCCTTGTTTTCTTGGAAAAGGGCTCGGGACAATTGTCGTGTCACTGCGATTGCATTGGTCGCTATCGCTCCCACCAATCTCGTGCCAACGCTAACGTCTTGAATTTATAATCCTCAGACACGGAGGTCTTCGGGAAATTCAAGACTCAGCTATCGACAACTGCGTGAAGAGGCGGTCGTTCAACGAAAATGGAAACACCTCGAAACACCAAACCACCTATTTAGAGAACTTTTTTTAACAAAACCATTTAATGCTATTTTAGTCTATCTTCCGAGGTTCTCTTT
>JAFIER010000113.1 GCA_020832465.1 Bernardetiaceae bacterium | reverse complement strand
GTAACTCTTCGGCTTGCTGTCTGATTTCTTCTTCTGAGGCGACAAGGTCTTCATTTTTTTCAGAGAGTTCTCTGGTTCTTGCTTTTACGTTTTCTTCTACGTCGTTTTTTGCTTTTTCTGCAATATCTAAGGCACGCTGCTGTGCTTCTTCTTTTTCTTTTCTGTACATACGGTAGCGGTCGCTTTATGCGAGCGAAAGCAATACTACTTCTATCGCCGAGCCTATTTCAGCGAGGTGTCGGTAGAGCCCCGTAGCGGGCAAGGTACCGCTATTGGAAAGCGTAATAATCAGTCCGCCTACGATATAAAAAGACCAAGCCAGGACAAAAAAACGAGCGGCTTTATTGCCTTTGTACCACGTCCAGATTCCTACGGCAAGTAATAAGGGCGTATGCAGGCTAATAATCCGATTGGTAAGCGATGATTGTAAGTCGTAAAATGTATGTGCAATACCTATAAAGGCAAGCACAATCATAAAACGAAATATTTTTTTAAATACGGGCGCATATTTTTCAGTTTCTAAAAAGTCATTAGCGAAGAGTATGGTCGCTATGACAATAAATCCCATGAATAACTTGGAAAAGTATCCATTGATAATAGGAGTGTCAGCCCATAAATACTGACCCGTATAACCACTTATACCTGCAAAAATAGAAAGTGTGCAAAGTATCGTAAAGGTATAATACAAATAGCTTCGGTCTTGTAAAAAAAGCCAAACCGCAAAATTATACAAAAACATCACGATTAAAATACCGAAGTAAGCGCCATAAAATATATCAACCACACGCTGTTCGGATTGTAAAACAGGTGCACGTTTGATATATAACGGGATAGCAAGCGGACCGCGCGAACGTATTCGCAGATAGAAGGTGGCGCGTTCGCCTTCTGCTAAGGAAAGCGGGTAAGCAATAGAGGAGTAGTCTAACGGGCGATTATGAAATGGCACAAGATAGCCAGCATAATATTTGAGTTGCCACGCCCCCGTTGCGTCTTGTACATACAGCTCAACGGTATCGCTAAAAACCCAGTTATAATGCAGTATCCAATCTTCATGAGCACTTTGGTTTTCTATTTCTAAACGCACCCACATAGATGTTTTTCTATATCCAAAACTCGGAACGTCATCTTTAGCAGGCTTAAAAACTCCTTGTGGAATGGATTCTACACGGCGTAAATGTGCGCTATCTTGATATAAATAAAAGTCAGATGCGCGTAAATCGTAACGCAAAAACGTACTATCGAGCACGATAGGCTGTGCCTCTACAGCGAATGTAGTAAGGAATGAAAACCACAAAAAAACAATTACATATAAATATTTCTTCGACATCTTGATTGAGCTGTAATGATAAGTTTAAGAACGTTAAATATAAGGTTTTGTTTCAAAAAATACTAACAATGTATAACTCATAGTTTTTTGTTTTTTGCCTGAACCATGACTTGCAAGTTTTAGAAGAAGGAGAAGGTAGCCTTAGCAATCATATTTCGCTGAAACATATTTAAGCGCTGGTGCTTTTTTATTATTTCAGCAACTATTTGTTTATGAGCTTATTAAATAACTAAAAAGGGCTGTTATTTTTGTACCCTTACTTATTATTTATTACCCAGATATCATCGTAGTACACTACATTTTTCCATAGCGCGGTGGAGCTTTCAAATGCAATGCTATGGAAAAATATGTTTAGCAAAGCATCGTTAAATATCCATAATCTTTGCGACGATTTGCAAACTATTGCTCAAAAACGGTATTCAAAATGTATGGTATTGACAAGAACTCGTGTAAGTCCATCTTGATGAGGAGCTTGCCGTTCGTTGAGACGGTATCCGACTACGGTGCGCAAAGCTGTCCGTGTAGAGAACTGATAGCCCGCTCCAATAAGTCCAGATGCTACTAAACCATCACTACCTTCTACTTGTACGCGCTCACCCGTGCTCGGCGAGGTCATTTCATCTTCGTTGAGCCTATAGATAGCAAGAATTCCGATATTAAAGTTAAAGCGCGAGAATCTAAAATTTTTTTCTATTCTTGCCATCATATCATTTCCTCTTCTTAAATCTCGGGATACGCCATATCTATCGATGGTAGTATTGTCGAATTCTGTATCTCTCCATGCCCCCCAAAAGAACGCATTTTCGTTGTTATTGAGAGGCATTTGATAGCCTACGGCAAAAAGCCAATCCCTTGTGAGCAAAGACATGCCTGCAATCGCATCATAAGTGCCCAGTGAAGTTTGGTAATAAGAAGGCAGGGGTAGGCCCTGCTGATTCGTAAGATTAGCGTTGTTTGTAGGTATTTTAGTACCGAGCATGGCACTGAGTTGATATTTTTCGTTGCTCATGATATTATAACTAAGGCTCAGCGAGATATCACCTAAACCATGTGTATTAGCTAATGCACCACTAACCATGGCATAAGGGAGTTTAGCATGGACGTTCCACTTTTCTTTGATTAACACTTCCGCCTCTATTTGATAGTTTATAATTACATGGTCGAGTTTTGTATAGCCTATGTACTGTCCGAAAGATATACTGCGCAAATGCAATGGTTTTTGGCGTGTAAAATCTTGGTCTGGCTTGAGTGCGCCCATAGTGCAAAACCCTGCATCACTACAACCTTGGGCTTGTGTTTTGGCTATTCCTAAGTAAGAGCAAAGCAATGCAAGCAATAGGATACAACATATCAATCTGGGTATCATTTTTTATTTTTTAAGTTTAGAACGATGCTTTCATGTACGTAAAAATTTACATAAAGTTATCCATCGCTTTTCCAATAGCTGGGCTTAGAAATTTAGCTCAGCAATAGCATTTCTGACAGAAATACTATTGCTATAATCGCAAAACTGTTAGTTCTGCAACTAACTATTTATCAACTTGACATACCCCCTTTTTACTATCCTATTTAGCAAAGATGCCTTAGTTTAGTATTACAATTTCAGCTTTTATAACCTCTGACACATTATCCGCATCGTCTTTAAACTTTACATATACAGTGCGCGTGCCATTTGACACGGGAAAAAGTTTCCAGTCAGAAACGAGTTCTTCATAGGGTTGCCACCTTGTTTGTCTAAAATTGGGGTCGTTACTAATCATCATAAAAGTAGCTCCGTCCGCATTGAGTGTGAGCTGTACAATACCATCGGGGTGGCTCGTACTGCCTGCGCCATCATTGATAGTAAGGCTAATATTTTCTGGTGGTGTAGTATCCAAATAAATATTATCAGAGACTACACCAGATTCATTTTTAGCTTTGTCTCTGAATTTTGCATATACATTTTTTTCGCCATCACCTTCTGTAAGTTGCCAATCTACTTTATTTTTAAAAGGCTGCCACTCTGCGGCAGTAAAATCTTTTTGATTAGAAATAAGCATTTCGTGCACATCTATAGCCATGAGTGTGAGTTGGACTTTACGCTCTGGATGGGTCGTAAACTCGTTGCCACCATTTATAATTAAATTAACCCTTACAGGACCTTGTGTATCTACAGTAACTTTATCTCTTACGATTTGTGTAACATTACCCGAGCGGTCTCTAAACTTTGCATATACTGTTTTTTCGCCGTCGAGCTTTCCATCGAGTTCCCATTTTTCAATTTCTTTTCTTGTAACTTGCCATCTTTTTCTAAAAAAATGAGGGCTATTACTTACCATCATATAGGTTTCCTCTTCATCAATACTGAGTTTGAGGTTTACCAGCCTTGAAGTATCGTTGAGCATTTTGTTTTCAGCTATAATTTCTATTTTAGGATTAGGCGGTGGCGTACGGTCTAAGTGGATACTGCTTTGTACGACTTCTGAAATACTGCCATCTTTACCTCTAAAGCGTGCATATACCGTGCGGTCTCCCTCTTCGGCAAGGAGTTTAAATCCATATACTTTACCTTGATAAGGAATCCAGAAAGCATCTCTAAAATCTTCATAATTACTAACCTGCATTTTAATGGCATCAAAAGCGACAAGTTGCAAACTCACTAAATTTGTACGCGTATAACGACTGCCTTTATTGATTTTGACTCGGGGCTTGTCTGGGTTAAAGTTAAAATCCTGTGCCTCAAGCGTAGCTACAGAGAGCCAAAACGTTACTACGATTAAAAAAAAGGTTCTGATAGTCATTTTTTATTTGTGTTTATGAATCTGTATTTTATGACGAAAATAATCACTTAACATACTACATACTCTACATTTATTAGTCAAAAACATACTACTATACATTTTGCATTCAGAAATAACATTTCTTTGAGCAATGTTATTTATAAGCCCTTTTTTGCATAGCGTGGATTTTGCCCCCCCACGTTATGGAAAAATGTATAGTGGTATGACAGTCAATATAAAGGGGTGTACGTCAAGTTGGTCAATTAACTTAGATAATTTGAGAACTAACAGTTTTTCTAAAACTGTTAGTTCTTGACAATTAGCAAGTTATAGAAATAACATTTCTTGAAGAAATGTTATTTCTGGGCATCTTTAGCAAAGTTGTCGTACACCCATATAAAGTTAAAACTATATATTATTGTTGAAAAGTTTATGCCAAACTTTTGACTATGCGTAAATTTAAGTAAATTCAATAGAAACGGGATATTTATCAAAACTTTTATTCGGATTTAGCATATCCTCTACTACCGCACCGAGCATTTTTTCTATTTCTATATAAAACTCTTCCTTATCTTCGGGCAAATCTTTGATACTATAACCACATAAGCCCACCGTAAGATTTCTAAAAAATATAAAATAAGATTCTACGCTTTGCGCAATAATATTTTCTTTATTGAGAAACGCAATTTTTTGCGCATCGATATTTTTCCACAACAAATATTTATACAAAAGCAATTGAATAATTTTGGCATAACGCACGTCAGTAAGTACGCTTGAGAGTTTGCTCGCCTTGAGTGCATAAGGCAAATATGCACCTGTTTTGTAATCAATGACATATACATTATTTTCTTTTAAGTCGATGCGATCGGCAATTCCCATGAGCGATAACGAAACTTCACTGCCATCAGATAGAGGTAGCTTAATTGGTGTTTGAAGTTTTTGCTCGAGTAGAATAGGCGTAAATGGCGTATTTTTAGCGTCCTCGCGCAAAAGTTTCGGAATTAGATAAGCCGATACTTCTTTGAACAAATAATTTTTACCACTATCTTGTATAATTTCTTTGGCATCGTCTTCTAAGGATTCTTTGAGGTATTTTTGTATAAGTACTTCATTTTTAGCAATTTGCTCTAACTCTTCTGCACTAACCTGCTTGCCTAATAAGGGTTTGTATAGTTTTTCCATTGTGCCGTGCAGCATCTTACCGAAGGTATTATTGAGCATATTTTCTTCCATCTCATCGCCGTCATATACTTTCAATATTTTTTCAGTAAAAAAAGTATAAGGCTCTCGCATATAACTGCTAATGCTTGTAGGGGAAAAGCTACTTTCGAGGTTTTGAGCGACAAGCGCTACTACAGATGGGTCCTTGTCTATAGTTTGAAAACGCTCCAAACTACTGGGCAATGGGAGTATCAAACTCTTATAATTGATTTTGACGGCGGGGCTATGCTTCAAATCCTCTTCTACTTGTTGAATAAAACGACTTTTTTCGGCGGGGCGGTTTCCACTTGCCGTATGGCTATAAAGCAAACTTACTACCTTCGAGCGGTGCAAAAGCCGATAAAAAAGATAAGCAGCCGTAGCATCGTCTTCGCTATGCGTAGGCAAGCCAAACTGCAAGCGAATATCCATAGGCAACATAGAGTTGAGTACCTTACCACGAGGAAAAATTCCTTCATTGCAAGAGACTAAAATGACCTTTTCAAAATCCAGCGCACGGCTCTCGAGCAAACCCATGATCTGAATCGGCGCAATAGGCTCACCCGTAAAGGGTATTTTTATCTCACGTAGCAACTCTATAAAAAACTCTTTGAAAGTGCGAATACTTAATTCATTTTTATGCAATTCGCCCGATTCAAAAATTCCGCGAAAGCGGCGCAAAAGCAAGTAAAGTTCGGTAAAATAAATTTTCTCGATGTCGTAACCCTCCTGCGTTTCAAAATATTCGCTTATATGCGCTGTAAGTTGCTGAAAATAAGTGAGTGCTAACTGCCAATCCTTATTCCAATCTTGAAAAACAAGCTGATAAAACTCGCCCTGTGTTTCATCTTTGCATAATTTGCTATAAGAAGTATAAATGCGATTATTTTTTTGTACTTCTTCGAGGATTGTATGCGGTTTTTCATTTTGCAGATAGGGGTGCCCGAGTATCCGCATAAGGTCTTTGTAGTAAATGGCATGAGTGTTTTTACCACGACTTAGCGTCTCTTGCATGCTAAAAATATTTTGTACGAGCGTAAAAATAGGCGTATCTTGCAAAGTAATACCCATTGTGATATTGATACATCGCTCGATAGCCATATCGCTTTGTGGTAGTGATTGCAAAAGCGCAGTGAGCAAAGTCTCATCAGTAAGAATAACGGCTACTTGATTGCGTTTTTTCAAAAACTCTTCAACAGATTTTTTACCTTTTGCACTGACCTCTGCTAAAATTTCTTGTAGCATAGCACCTACGGCTTTCGTCTGTACGACGGTATTGGGCAAGTCTATGATTTCGATATTTTTAGGATTTTCACGAATCATATTGCGCACCCAGTCTGTTTTCTCTTCTGCGCTCATATACTGCCTGATGTGCTTCCCTGCTTGGTGCTGGTTATCTTTCATATAAAGGGCATCAGCGTCCCAAATAAGCGTAAGTTTTTTTTGTTTGCGAAGCTGTTGGATACACGCCCACTCACTTTTATGCAAACGGTTCATACCGACAAAAGCGACGTGGTCTATGTCATTATCTTTGACAAACTGCGCTATTTTTTCAGTAGCTATTCTAAAAGCCAATCCTGGATAAGCGCGCTCTTGCTCGAGGAG
This sequence comes from Bernardetiaceae bacterium, assembly GCA_020832465.1. Taxonomy (GTDB): domain Bacteria; phylum Bacteroidota; class Bacteroidia; order Cytophagales; family Bernardetiaceae; genus JAFIER01. The sequence goes on along the minus strand of JAFIER010000113.1, from coordinate 8,354 downwards.
CATTTTAGAAAAAGCGTAATAAGTTTGGGCTAAGTAATCCCAAAATTTAAAATACTCGTCTAATCGGCTATCAGCACTGGGGCTAATTTCTGTTCCGTAGAGTTGCCCCCATCGCTCTAAAGCTTTGACTTTATCTATGTAATCAAAAAGTTTGTCAGCAGCTACCATATCCCTATCAATGCGGTCAAAATCTTGCAAAATAGAGATGCCCAAAGGGGCAAAATTTTCTAATGTATGGTTAGTAGCTGTATCGAACTGCTTATAAATTCTATACAAATCAAAAAGGAGACGGGTAGAGTCTTGTATTTGTAAATCAGCAATACGCAGCATAAAGTCTTCTAATGCCAAAACTTCTGGTGCAAAAAGCGTCCCTTCACTATTGGCAGATAGCGCCATTTTAAAATAACGACAAGCGCGCCTCGAGGGCAAAATAATATAGCTTTTACTGAGTCGCTCCCCTAAATCTTCATAAAGACGGGCAGCGGCTTGCGCCAAAAAAGTTTCCATAGATTTATTCCCGTTGGGTTGATAAAACTCAACAAACAGAACTAACAGTTCTCAGAGAACTGTTAGTTCTGGCTGCCGAAGAATGTATAGTAGTATGATAAAATACTTACAAATTGCCACGCAACTCCTGCTCGCGCTCTATGGCTTCAAAAAGGGCTTTAAAGTTTCCTTTACCAAAAGATTGCGCCCCTTGTCTTTGAATAATTTCAAAAAAGAGTGTAGGTCGGTCTTCTACGGGTTTTGTAAAGATTTGTAGCAGGTATCCTTCGTCGTCTCTATCTACGAGGATATTTAGCTCTTTGAGCTGTGCAAGGTCTTCTTCTATTTCACCGACTCGCTCTGTAAGGTCCTCATAATAGTTATCAGGGACGTACAAAAACTCTACGCCTCTTCGTCTCAGTTCGCCTACGGTATGTACAATATCGTTGGTAGCTACGGCAATATGTTGCACGCCTGCCCCTTCATAAAACTCGAGGTACTCATCTATTTGAGATTTTTTCTTACCTTCTGCGGGTTCGTTGATAGGAAATTTGATATAACCATTTCCGTTAGAAACTACTTTTGACATAAGGGCTGTGTATTCTGTCGAGATGTCTTTGTCATCAAAAGTAACAAGTAGGTTAAAGCCCATGACTTTTTCATAAAACTCTACCCATTCGTTCATTTTACCAAGCTCGACGTTTCCGACGCAGTGATCTACATATTCAAGCCCTATAGGTTCTACCTTGAGCAATGATTTTTTGGGTTGGTAGCCGGGCATAAAAACGCCTTTGTAGTTTGTGCGCTCGACGAACCTATGAACGGTATCTCCATAGGTTTGAATTTCGGCAATGACAACTTCGCCATGCTCGTCGGAGAGTTTTTTGGGTTCGAGTACGGCTTTTGCGCCCCTGCTCATAGTATCGTAAAATGCTTTTTCAGCATCATCTACCCAAAGCGCAAGTGCTTTCACACCATCTGAATGTTTTCTAACATGCTCTGCGATATCGGACTGGCTATTCATGGCTGCTGTGAGCACAAGCCTAATTTTGCCTTGCTTCAATACATAAGAACTTCTATCTCTAAGTCCTGTTTCGGGTCCAGCGTAAGCGATAAGCTCAAATCCAAATGCGTTTTGGTAAAAATATGCGGCTTGCTTTGCATTGCCAACATAAAACTCGATGTGGTCTGTGCCATTCAAGGGCAAAAGGTCTTCTGCCATAATTTTGTATGTTTTTTGGTAAGATAAATAAGATGATAGTAAGCAGAAAAAATCGGCTTTTTTTGAAGTCTGTAAATTACGATTTTTAGGCCTAAAAATCAAATTTTAGGCCGTATTTTAGGCATAGTTTTGCATAATCTTAAATACTGTTAAATATCTTCTGCTATGATTTCAAATTCTACCCTCTTTTTACCGCTTCTGCAACCTCTAAAGGTTCTTGTTGAAAAGGAATACGCAAAATAAAAGTTGTCGGTTCGACTTCGGCAAGCAGCAAATCCCCTTCAATAAGCCTAGCGGCTTTTCTTGCCATATACAAACCTAAGCCATTACCTTGCGAACGCTCCGAAGCTCTTACAAACATTTTAAAAATATTAGCGCGTTCAGCATCGGGTATAGGGTCTCCCTTAGATATAAATTTACAGTAAATTTGTTTTTCTTTGACTTGCACAGCTACTTTTATCGTCGTATTACTTTGGCTAAAATTCAGTGCATTCTCAAGCAAACATTGAAAAACAAGCATTAAGCACTCCTCATCGGTATATACATCTTGTTTGACTTCGCTTTCATATATAATATCAATATTTTGATTATTGATATTTATTGCGCTCCTTTTAACCTGCTCACAGGCTTGATAAAAGATTTCATCTATATTCAAACTTGTTTTTTCTGGTGGCGAGGTGAGCAAGGTATGTATTTTAACAAGTTTGGATAGCATCTTATCCATATTATCTACGGTTAGTTTCATATACATCAATTGCGAATCGTCCTCGTTTTGTAGCCTTATAAGCTCTATAAAGCCGAGTAGCCTTGCTATTGGCGCGCGCAAATCGTGCGAGGCTCTGTACATAAAAGTCTCGAGTTCGTTTTGTGTTTCAGAGAGTTTTCTAATCGTTTTTTGCAATTCTAAGGTTCGGACACTTACCTGCTTTTCTAAGCCGTGATTGAGCTTATGGATTTTATCGACATGCTTCCTAAGTACAGCAGTTTGTGCGGCTATTCGGTTATTCTGGCTTTCTAATGCTTGATTTTGAGACTGAATTTCTTCATTTTTTTGTAACAAAATCATATTAAAACTCTCTTTATCACGACTTCTTTTGTGGAGCAACACTCCAAACATAGTTATCACTACTAACAAAATAGAGACCACTGCCAGCATGATGTTGTTGCGCTCATTTTTGTTTACTAATACATCGATTTTGGAGGTTTCTTTAGCAATTTGATAAGCGATATCAGCCTTATTGACTTTATCAATGCGTGTGTAATTGGCTAATAAAGAATCTTTGAGTAAAAGATATTGATTTAAGTATGCGTGTGCTGTTTTATAATCTTGCTGTTGCAATGCTAATTTTTCGAGGTTTTTAAATGTCTGAATAAGCGATTTGCCTAAGCTATATTTATATCCTATTTGATAGGCTGTATCAGCGAGTTGCTTTGCCTTTTCGTAATCTTTATTTTCTATGGCAATTTCAGTGAGCAAATTTAAAGCATTAAGCGCACTGCCATAGCTCTCTACCGCTAAACTGCCTTTGTAATCTACGGTAAGCAATGAGTCTGCTATTTCGTAATTTCCGAGCTGTTTATAGGCATATCCCATATTTCCATAAATAAGAAAAAGTGCGGCTTGGTCGTCATGCTTCTTTGCTAAGGCTACCGCTTTTTCGTATATGCTAATCGCTTCCTTATATTTGGAGAGCTTTACATAACACAAGGCTAAATTATTGAGCAAACTATGCCGATACTGACTTTGTATATCTCGCTCCTTTAGTTGCTTATCAGATTTTTGATAATAAAAAAGCGCATTTTCAAAGTCATCGATGCGATAATATATACGGGCAATGAGGTAGTAGATGCGATGTGTAAAATAATAATACTGATTCTTTTCTGCAAGCGTAGCCGCATCTAAAGCAGCAGTAAGGGCTTTATCTTCTTGATTCAACTCAATATATGTTACAGATAGCTCAAAATGCGCAAGTGTTTGCTCAAAACTCCATTTTTTAGCTTGTGCTAAATCCAACGCTTCTTGATAATGCGTATGCGCTTTCCAATAAGATAAATTTTGCTTATCTTTATGTGCTAAAGCAAATAAAGCATAGCAAATACTTTTGCTGTGTGAACGAAATGAAGATTGGAAATCTTTGATTTCAGAGAGCGTATAATGCTTATCTACGTGCTTGATAAAATTTTCATAGCTCTCATACGATTGCTGTGTGATAACGACCTGCACCAAAGAATCGAATCTTACACTACCACCAGCTGTAAGGTGTAGCATAGGTAGCATTAAAAGTAGGTATATACCCCCGATACGAGCAGTATTTTTCATGATATTGCTATTTAATAACTCAACTTATGTTAAAAGATTATTTCACTATTTATAACAGATAAAACACGTTCCGAATATAACAAAATAAACGAAAGGTTAAAAAAAAAGTTTTCGTTTTATATAAAAAATTTATATTTAAAACCACTGTAAAGTGCTAAACTATAAGACAGTACTACCTAAAAGTTGTTATAATAACCACTCTGGGTATAAAACAATCTATATCAGTCTCTAAAATCAAAAGATATGATTTAAAGCATTGACTTTTGAAAGTCCTACATGCGATTTAGAAACTAAAAAAACATTTCGTAGGTTCTGAAGGGCAGCAAATAAACAAAATTGAATCTATTGCCTTCTAAAGCAACAGGCCTATTTATAAAATTCTCAGCAATAACATTTCTTTAAGAAATGTTATTGCTAACTTGCCCTGAAAAAATAAGAGACCTAAATCAACCTTGTTTTTTGCGTGTTTTTATGAACATGGCTTGAGTAAAGCAATAAAAGCAATTTTAATCACAATCAAAGCATTCTGCATATACTTATGTCAAAAATATTAGAATTTATAAGCGAAAATCCTAAAAAAAAGAAATCCAATAACAGTACTTCTACCTATTCCGTAACAGGTATGACCTGTGCGGGCTGTGTCTCGAGTGTAGAAGAGATTTTACAAAAACAAGAAGATATAGAAGAGGCAGAGGTAAACTTTGCTACAGAAACCGTACGCATCAAGCCCAAAGCGGGTGCTTCTGCCGAAAAATGGAAAAAAGCCTTACAAGATATGGGCTATGATATGCTATTAGATGTCGAAGACCCAAACGAAATGCAAAGCAATTTGCAAGAAGCACGCTATCAAACTATAAAAAAACGCACACTGCTCTCTGCTTTTTTTACAATTCCCGTATTTATTATCGGTATGTTTTTTATGGAGTGGGAGGCTGGTCGTTGGCTATCCATGGGACTTAGCGTGCCCGTACTTTTTATTTTTGGTCGCCATTTTTTTGTCAATGCCTACAAGCAAGCGCGCAATGGCAAAGCCAATATGGATACGCTTGTAGCTTTGAGCACAGGAATTGCCTTTGTGTTTAGTGCCTTCAATACGATTTATCCTGAATTTTGGACTGTTAAAGAAATAACGCCACACGTATATTATGAGGCGGCTGTTGTCATCATAACTTTTATATCTTTTGGCAAGATGCTCGAAGAGAAGGCTAAATCTAATACCTCTTCAGCCATTCAAAAATTAATGGGCTTGCAAGCCAAAACCGTACGCCGAGTGCGCGGTGAGCAGGTAGAAGAAATCGCCGTTACGGAGGTTATGAAAGGCGACATACTGCTCGTACGCCCTGGCGATAAAGTACCGCTCGATGGCAATGTATGCGAAGGCAGTTCTTTTGTAGATGAAAGCCTCATTAGTGGCGAGCCTATTCCCATTGAAAAACAAAAAGGAGATGCCGTTATTGGCGGTACGCTCAACCAAAAAGGAAGTTTTCGCTTCGAAGTAGAAAAAATAGGCAAAGAAACTTTACTCTCTCAAATCATTGCACGTGTGCGCGAAGCACAAGGCAGCAAAGCCCCAGTGCAAAAACTTGTCGATAAAATTGCAGGTATTTTCGTTCCTATCGTACTGATAATTGCTATTTTGACTTTTATTGTATGGTTTTTTGTAGCTGATGATAATGCTTTTAGTCAGGCGTTGCTCACTTCTATTGCCGTGCTTGTCATAGCCTGCCCATGCGCTTTGGGTTTAGCTACGCCGACGGCAATTATGGTAGGTATTGGCAAAGGCGCAGAAAATCAAATTTTAGTCAAAGATGCGCAAAGCCTTGAAATCGGTCGTCAAGTCAATGCACTTATTTTAGACAAAACAGGTACGATTACAGAAGGAAAGCCCAGTGTAAGCCATACTTTTTGGGCTGGTGAAACTGCACAAAAAGCAAAGTATGAATCCATTATAAAAGCGATGGAAAGTCGCTCGGAGCACCCACTTGCCACTGCCATGCTCACTGAAATTTCAGAACAAATAAAAGCCCATAGCCTCGATAATTTTGAAAGCCTTACGGGTATGGGCGTTCAAGCACAAATAGAAAACAAAACTTATTTTATCGGAAATCGTAAACTCTTAGATACACAAAACATCAAAACCCCTGATTTGCTTGCAGAAAAAGCAAAAAAATGGCAAGCCAGCGGTCAGACTGTGGTGTATTTTGCCGATGAGCAAAGCGTTTTAGCTACCTTTGCTATCGCTGACAAAATAAAACCATCATCAGCCAATGCTATCCAGACTTTGCAAAAGCAAGGCATTGAGCTATATATGCTCACTGGCGACAACTTACAAACGGCTCAAGCCGTAGCACAAGAAGTCGGAATCGCAAACTTTAAAGCTGAGCAACTGCCCTCGGATAAAGCAGATTTTGTCAAAAAATTGCAACAACAAGGCAAAGTAGTCGCTATGGTTGGCGATGGCATCAACGACTCTGAAGCCCTTGCACAAGCTGATATGAGCATTGCTATGGGCACAGGTTCTGATATTGCCATGGACGTGGCTAAAGTTACGCTCATTACAGCTGATTTGCGACTCATTGCAAAAGCATTTTCGCTCTCTCGCCAAACCATTAAAGGGTTAAGGCAAAATCTTTTTTGGGCATTTATATATAACCTTATCGGAATACCGATTGCAGCGGGCGTACTTTACCCTATCAATGGCTTTCTGCTCGACCCTATGATTGCTGGGGCGGCTATGGCATTGAGTTCGGTTTCCGTAGTCCTCAATAGTTTGAGACTACGAAATATCAAACTTTAAATACTAAACTTAGCACGAACAGCGCTGGCAGAACTGTTAGTGCTTTATATACTATACGATTATCGGTAAGCCTAAAATCTATGCTACTATGGGCTTAGAAGTAACATTTCTCAAAGAAATGTTACTTCTGGATAAAAAATGTCTATGCAGTATGGCTCAAAACTATAAAAAATAAATATGAAATCTGAAGACATAGAAATACGCAGCGAAGAGATACGAGACCTACTCTCTGGCATGCCCTCTTGGCTTATTCGGCGTGGGATTATGATATTTTTTTTGGTACTTATAGGCTTCATGAGCATGTCTTGGTTTGTGCGCTATCCCGATATTGTGCGTGCGCCCGTGGAGCTAAACACACGCACCCTACCCGCCTCGGTATCAATGCGAGAAAGTGGCAATCTATCGTATTTGCACGTACAAGAAGGTGAATCTGTAGAAAAAAACCAAGTATTGATGGAACTGCGTAGCGAAGTAAGTTTAGATGCTGTATCAGCGGTGCGCAAGGGCTTCGAGACCTTTAAAAAGGAATTAAATGAAGGCAAACGAAGCTTTCCTGCGGGTATTGCGATTTATGAAAATATCAATTTAGGAGAGGTTCAAAATGCTTATAGCAATTGGGTCAGGCAGCTCGAGGCTTACCGTTTTTTTGAAAATCATAATTTTTATGCCCAAAAAATTAGGCGCTTAGAAGAGCAAATTCAAACTCAGCGCACTATGCAGGCGCAACTTGAGAAACAGCAACAACTCTTACAACAAAAATATGAAATAGCCTCTACTCAATTCAAAACAGATAAAACACTCTTTGAAGAGGAAGTTATTGCTAAAAATGAATTTTTAGAGCGTAAAAAGGTTTATGTAGATGCGGAGTATGCACTTGAAAGTATGCGTATGACTATGCTCGAGCAGCAAGTTTTAGTACAGCAACTCGAGCGCAGCATAACAGAAGTCGAGCAAATTTATGCAGAGCAACGCAGCGATGTTTGGGAACGGCTCAGACAAAGCACTTCTGATTTAGAAGCAGCTTTCCAGGCTTGGGATTTACGTTATGTTGTGCGTGCACCTATGGCGGGTAGGGTTTCTTTTTTCGAACTGCCCTCGAGTGGGCAGTTTGTCGAAGCGGGCAAAGAGTTGCTTACTATACTACCAGACTCTTCCGCTATTCGAGCTTATGCCTATGTAAATGCTATGGGTGTGGGCAAAGTAAGCGCAGGGCAACGTGTGCGCATTTCGCTCAATGACTATGCACCAGAGGAGTTTGGGCTTGTAGAGGGCGTTGTGCTTGCCAAATCGCCACGAGCGCGTGAGGGGCAGTATCTTGTAACGATAGCACTGCCAGAGGGCTTATACACCAATTATAACAAATCTATTAGCTTCTCCCAACAAATGCAAGGGGAGGCTATGATAGAAACGGAAGATTTAAGACTTATTCAGCGTATATTTTATCAATTTAAATATTTTTGGGAGTTTTGGTCTTAAACTGAGGTGTAAAAGCATTTAATTGACTTAGGTAGTTATAGAAATAACATTTC
>JAFIER010000110.1 GCA_020832465.1 Bernardetiaceae bacterium | reverse complement strand
TGTGTGTGTGCTTCAGAACTAACATTTCTTTGAGAAATGTTAGTTTTAAGCCCATTTTTCCATAACGCTATGGAAAAATGTATATTAGTGTGAACAAGTATATAACTAAATCTTAAAAGCTGATTTTATGTTGCATTTCTTGATAAAAAAGCTCAAGACTCTCATTCTGCTTGCTATATGCTTTTAGTTTTTTGGGTTTAAGAAATTTTTTTGACATTTTTTGATAATGACGATAGTTTTTTGACTTGATATAAAATCCTTCTTTTTGAGGAAGTACTTGGTTCAAGGCATCTATACAACCTGTAATTTTACGGGCTTTTTTTTGTGCAGTATAATAAATTGGAAGCAACCAACATTCAATCTCATGTACGGATATAGCAAATAAAATTTTATTTTTATGAGCCTGATAAAATGTATCTCCCATAAGTTCAATTAGTTTTTCTCTGAAAAGATTTACAATTTGAGATACCTCACTCTCGAGGCTTATATCGATATAATAGCTTGGGGGCACTTCTCCAGTTCTCATAAAATCCGTATCTATTTGTACTACTATGTAATCTAAATAACCACTCACCGCCTCTTGAAACTCTTCATGAGCACAGTATTTGAAAACGTTATCCCAGTTTCCCGACTCATTTTCTTTAGGCTGCAAGGGAGTAAACTCTACGTTAGGATTTTCTAAAAAACCTGTTATAATCGCCCTAAGTAATGCTTGGTCTGTTATACCCTCACTTATGATACCAATAGTTAATTGTGTTTCCATCTTTTTCTATTCTCTAACCGATTTAAAAATTGAGCGGTAGCCCTCCTAAATATCCTCTGATAAAAGCCTCTGAAAGTCGCATATTTTGTAGTTTAGGATTTGCTTTTTTCTGACTGATAAGGGTATGCCCTTCCATATTGCGATACACAGTAAAAAGTTTCTGACGCTCGTCAGTCAAATCTAAGCCGTCTAATACGGCTGGATTGTGTGTAGTAAGTACAATTTGCTTGTTGTGCTTTACAGCAAGTTTTGTCATTTGTTTGATAAGTTCTTTACCTAATTTAGGATTCAAAGCATTGTCGATATTATCAATCGCAAAAAAAGTCGGTGTTTGCGGACTTATCAAAATCGTAAAGTAAAATAAGAGATATAAAAATCCTTCATTCGTACTTCTCTGGTCAATATACTCCAACGTACCTATATATCTGTCCTGAATATTGAGACGCTTTTCGGTAAAAGCCAAATCTTGTGGAATTTCTAAACCCTCGAACCAATCTATAAGGTAAAGATGCTCAATAATAGCTTGGAACACCTCAGGCGATTGCTTATGAAGTTCTGTAAGATGTTTGAAAAGCCCCTCCCCTCTAATACCTATCGGACGAACCTGCCCTTCTTCCTCGAATCTACGCAAAAAATAATTCTCCGGCGCATAGCAAAGAAAAGAACTAATATGTCGCTCGAGCAGCATGCCCTGGTTGTTTGTTTCTTGTTTTATATCCTTATTAATTTGGTTGATGAGATAACTCAAATCCTCACCACCATTTTTATTTCTTTTTTTGTAAATGTGTAATGCTTCAAGTGTTTTTGATATTTTTTGTTTGTGCTCTTCGCTCATGCTTTCAGATAAAAAATCTACAATTGCATTTTTATCATCGAGGAGGCTAATTTTAAATCCTTCCTTGTGCTCGTCATAAAAAGCAAGTTCGGTAGTCTCTTTGGCTTGTTTTGTATCAAAAGCACTTTTCATAAATTTATAATCCGTAACTCTAATGCCACGTGGGACGAGAAACTCCTCACCATATCGTCCGCTCAAGCTGGCAGCCCCTACACCGATAGCTTCTAAAATATTGGTCTTGCCACAGCCATTTTCTCCAATCAATACATTGACATTTCCTAATGGCAAATTGAGCTTGACAATAGACTTGAAGTTTTCTATTTCTATCGAACGAATCATAATTTTTTTTTGATTTTTTTTTGTGTGTGTGCTTCAGAACTAACATTTCTTTGAGAAATGTTAGTTTTAAGCCCATTTTTTCTTAAAGAAATGTTATTTCTATAATTGAATAAAAAAGCACTGACACTTACTCAAATTGAAGCACCTTTTATTATTCCGTAGAGACAGTTTGTCTTGGCTCATGGCTTACAAGTAATTCAATATCCAAGATTTCTTGCAACTGTACAAGCGTTTGTAAAGTCAAATTTTCTTTACCACTGACAATTTTACTGACTTGCTGCGGTGAGACTTCAAGTCGCTCTGCCAAATCCTTTTGTGTCCATTCTAGTTCACGCAACCGAGCGAGCACACGAATCGCTATTTTTTGCGAAGCTTTCAGCATCGCACGATTACGAATCCTGCGCTTTGTATTGCGCAGCGTTGGTGTAGCTTCATCAGAAACTAAAGCTAAGAATTTTTCTTTATTGGTCATCATGGTGTAATAAGTTCAAAAAAGTTTTCGGAATCATAAACTTCATTTTCTTGCAAATAACTACGACAAGACTTCAATATATCGAGTTGTTTGCTTGTATGAGGGCGATCTTGCATTTTTTGAGTAAGCTTTATTGCGCCTCCCGTTATAACATATATGTTTTTTTCAATTCGTATAGCATAAATCCGTAAAAAAGACAGTTTTCCCTTTTGCAAGGATAACTCAACAATACGATATTCTTGATTATGCAGTGGACTAAAAAAATGGTCTAAATCCCCATGTTCAATTAGGCGAATTAGCGTATCATCTAATTGATCTACCTGATATAGTATGTATTCTATAAAACGACTAACTTTAGCGTTTAAGTTCTCATCAAAAAAGAGTTTATCTGGAATATCATCGATATTATCCCTTGCAAACTGTTCTAAATACCCCACATCACTCCATAACTCAAAAAGTTTATCGTACTCATTTAATGCTTCTTTTTCATATTGAAAAGCAAATAGATTTTCAAATATACGAACTATTTTCATAATATCAACTTATAGGTTTATTTTTTGTTTAAAAAACTTCATACAGCTAGACATTTACCATTCAGCACTAACATTTCTTTGAGAAATGTTAGTGCTCTGAATAAAAAAGTACTGGTGTTTAAAAACCCCAGCTTTCATTTTTAAAAATAATTATTGAGATAACCCTCAGGATACTCGAGTAAGTCTTGGGCATAAATTTCTATGAGCTGATAAAAATAATCATGCCCTATTTGGGAAGGATTCGTATGAATGCCTTCTGTGATATAGCTAATATCTATCAGTTTTACTTTTCTATTATTAGATACTAAAAACCACTCACTTCCTTTATGACTTGTAAAAGCGGAATAAGGGTCTGTGGGGTAAAGTTTAGTATCGCCCATAATGAGCGTATCGCCAGAGACATAAGCATCAGTAATGTTAAAAGGTGCAGAAGGCCTGTCAGCCCCGAAAAAATTGTCTGTACTTAAAAATTCGTATGCCTTATACTCGTGAGTAACCATTTCAAAAACATCTATATTATCGCTCACTCTGCCATTATCTCCTGCTTGATAAAAATTAGTTTCTGTATCACCTACAAAAACTGAAAACAGGAGTAAAGAGAAAGTACTTCTATCGCTTCTACTTTCGTCTATGCTCTGCCTGAAAATATCTATGGGTTTGCTATTTGTACCTATCTGCTTGGTAAAATGCTTGTAAAATTTTTCTTCAATAAAGGTTTTACAAAAAGGGCGAATTTCTGGATTGCTCACCGACTTTGAACTGGTATATGATAATTTTTCTTTTCTCGTGAGCGCAGTAATCGTACTTTTCCCGCAGTAATCTGCAAGAATGTACCCCTCCTTTACGGCATTATTGATAGACAATTTAACATACGCATATTTGCCTTCTAACTCTATGAGTTCTATGAGAATGCCGTTGTGTAAGTGGGCAATAAGCACCTCATTATTTAGCTTTTTGCCTTGTGGCGTACCAGAATTTACTAATTTAATTTCTTCTGGGGTTAATTTTCGTTTGCGCATAGGCATGTAAGTACCATCGCAACCGACATTTATACGGTGCGAATAGGCAATCTGCCTCTTCCAAAAACTGTCAGATAACTCCTTATATTTTTCAATATCTTGGTCTGCATGTTTTTGAGGAGTTTCGGTTGTGCTATTCTCCTTATCGCTATTAGCTGTATTAGGTTCATCAGTAGTTTGATTGCCACCACAAGAGAGTAATAGCGTAGATAGCAATACAAATATAACTTTTTTCATGTCTTTTAATAAATTTTTCTGTATTTTTACAAAATCGTGAGTGCGCTCAATCCCTATAACGCTTTGTCAAATCTTGGTAAGCATCTATGCGACGGTCGCGAAAAAAAGGCCACATACGGCGTACTTCCTCCGTACGCATTTTATCAATTTCTACCACCATTACCTGCTCCTGCGCATCGGCTTTAGCCAAAAATTCGCCCTGCGGTCCGCAAACAAAACTATGCCCCCAAAACTCAATACCATTCGTTGCGCCCGAGGGGTCTGCCTCATGCCCTACGCGATTCACCGAAACCAAAGGCAAACCATTCGCTACGGCATGCCCCCGTTGTGAGACAATCCAAGCGTCTTGTTGGCGTTTTTTCTCTTCTAAGGTATCAGAAGACTCCCAACCGATTGCCGTCGGATAGATAAGTATTTCTGCGCCTGCTAGTGCCATCAGACGTGCCGCCTCCGGATACCACTGATCCCAACACACCAAAACACCGAGCTTACCCACAGAAGTCTCGATAGGCTCGAAGCCTAAATCGCCAGGCGTAAAATAAAATTTTTCGTAATAAGCCGGGTCATCGGGAATGTGCATTTTGCGATACTTACCCACAATCTCCCCATTTTTTTCTAAAACGACAGCCGTATTGTGATACAATCCAGGTGCACGCCGCTCAAAAAGCGAAAGCACAAGCACAATACCTAGCTCCTTTGCTAAAGCACCAAAAACCTCCGTCGACTCGCCCGGAATCAACTCCGCCTGATCAAAAATATCAGGAGACTCCGTCTGACAAAAATAAAGCCCTCTATGCAACTCTTGCAACACGACGAGCTCCGCCCCATGGTGCGCACAAATCCGTACCATAGCCATACTTTTCTCGACGTTGGAAGCACTATCAGATGTACAATACTGCTGTACGATACCTACTTTTAATTTTTTTGATTGGGTCATACAATTCTTTTGATTTTTAGTAAATTATGATTGCGTTGGGTGTACGACAATTTTGCTAAATTACCTCGGAAATAACATTTCTGTCAGAAATATTATTTCTAAAAATTTGACATCTAATATCTTTAATGCCTGTAGTAGTCCGAAGTTCCAGCTTCGTTATAAGCCACTTCCGAAGCTGGAGCTTCGGACTACAGCTTTAAAAACTGTGAAGGCTGAAACTACCTAAGTCGATTTACCGACTTGACGTACACCTTTTCCGATACTTCATATTGCAATTTACAAGATTATCCTTACAATCTATAATTTTTTAACCACCTACTTCACAAATCCACTACTTCTAACAATAATAAGGATTTTATATATATATTAAATCATTGTTGTTGTATAGCTGTGGATAAGTGGATAAGTATCGATATCTTACCCATAAAAAACTATTTATCAGTAGATTGAAGTGTGAATAAACTGTGTATAACTTTGTGTATAAAGCCCGATTAGATGTGAATAACTTTTTGGGTACTATACCTTGAAAAAAGTTATCCACAGTAAGACCCTACTTATCCACATGTTATCCACATCTTTATCCACAATCACATTTTTGAAAAAATACAAGTCGAAAAAAGTTATCCACATCGATTGTGGATAAGTGTGTGGATAACTCAAGTATAACATATTAAAACCCGTAAAATGTGGATAAGTGTGTGGATAACTCAAGCATAACCCTGTGGATAAGTCGGTGGATAACTTCATAATCTACGGTCTAATAGAAAAAAACTTGAGTTTTGTGTGGATAAGTGTGTGGATAAACCTATGATAAGTCTTGTATAACAGCTTACATACCAAATTTTTGATTTTTGAGTGTGGATAACTTATTTTTCTGCGATTTGGGTTTAAAAAAGTTATCCACATTGATAAAGTCTTATACCTAATTGATGTCTAATACACTGATTTATAAGACCAAGAATGTGGATAACTTTTAAAGATTAGAAGGTTCAGATTCGTAAAATCTAATTTTTTACTGCTAAATTGTGAATAACCCACGGAAAGCTATTTGCCGATGTAGAAAACTTATCCACAGGCGTGTGAATAAGTTTTTAAGTATTTGAAAATCAATTTTTTGCGATGTGGATAACTTTTGTAGTGCGAATTCATAGCCTTAGGTAAATATCTATGATTAGCAGTTTAAATTGTGGATAACTTTTTGAAAAACGCCTTTATACAAAGGTTTCGCTCGTTTTTGTCTTCTGATTGTGGATAAGTATGCACATAAAAGCCAAAAACTTATCCACAGGCGTGTGAATAAGTTTTAAATATTTGAAAATCAGTTTTTTGTGCTGTGGATAACTTTTGTAGTGCGAATTCATAGCCTTAGGTAAATATCTATGATTAGCAGTTTAAATTGTGGACAACTTTTTGAAAAACGCCTTTATACAAAGGTTTCGCTCGTTTTTGTCTTCTGATTGTGGATAAGTATGCACATAAAAGCTAAAAACTTATCCACAGGGGTGTGAATAAGTTTTAAATGTTTGAAAATCAGTTTTTTGCGATGTGGATAACTTTTGTAAGCGAGTAATTTTGCCCTGTCTTGGTATCCACAATTTTAAAGCGATAACATTTTTGATAAAAAATAACTAACAGTTTTTTTAGTGTAGATATTTGTGCGCCTGTAGTAACGAAGCTCCAGCTTCGTTTTAGGCTACAGTTATTAGTGCTGAAATTGAGTAACTCCAGTTAATAACTTTTTCAATCCTCAAAATGTACGTTGGCATAGATGTCTGCTACTCGGATTTGTAGTTGAATTTTGGGGAGCTTCAGCAGGTCGTTTTTATTTTCGTAAAATCGCAATATCCAGAAGTCGTCCTGCCTTTCATAGACCTCTACGAATGGGCGGTCTTGGCGTAGGGTAATATAGTATTGCAAAGTGGGGATTTTAAAATAAAGATGCTTTTTTTCCTCTCGGTCATATTTTTCAGTATGCGGTGAGAGCACTTCTACAATCAGGTTGGGTTTTCGAATCATGGTTTCCAAATCGGAGGCTTCTGTATCAGCTTTATCGCAGGTGAGCATCACATCGGGATAGACGTAAATTTCATCGGCTTCTAACTCCAGTTTGACGTTTTCGGCATAGACCTCGCAAGCACTATTTTTATCTTGTGCATCTTCGAGGGTTCGCCTTATATTGCCCACTAATCGATTATGCCTTTTTGTGCCTCCCGCCATGGCCAACACTTCACCGTGCCAATAAGCATACCGCAGATTTTGCCGCCGCTCGAGGGCGAGGTATTCTTCAAAAGTGTAAGTGGTAGTTTGTACTTGGGCAGCCATAATATTTTGTATTTTTTCAAATGTAAGATGCAAACAATATAAAAACATAGCAAAAAATAAAAAAGTTTGTCTAAGCCAATTTTTATAGCCATCAAAAAAAGCAAGTCATTAGCGTGAGCTATTGACTTGCTTAGAAATAATATGCTACTCACTAATGAGTAAGAGGTTTAATCCACTGGGAGCTTATAAGTGGGGTCTTCTGCGTCCTCAATAATATTGACGTGTATCATTTTGGTAGCCTTATCGAGCAGGCGGCGTGAGTCGCTACTCAAATATCTTAAATGCACTGTTTTATTGACTTTGGCATAGCGTTCTGTAATTTTATTGACGGCTTCAATAGCACTCATATCTGAAATTCGACTTTCCTTAAAATCAATAATAATTTCATCGGGATCGCCGAGTACATCAAATTTTTCAGAAAAAACAGTTGTTGAGCCAAAGAAAAGAGGTCCGTAAATTTCGTAATGTTTTACGCCATTTTCATCGATGTGCTTACGCGCACGAATGCGCTTAGCACTCTCCCATGCAAAAACTAATGCTGAAATAATGACACCAATAAGTACGGCAAGTGCAAGGTTATGTAAAAATATCGTGATAATCATGACCAGTAGCATAACCAATATATCATGCTTTGGCATCTTATTGAGGGCGCGCACACTTACCCACTCAAAAGTACCTACCGCGACCATAATCATCAGTCCTGTCAGGGCTGCCATTGGAACTTGTTCTATAAGGCTTGAACCAAACATTACAAACATTAAAAGTGCAATAGAAGCTACAATACCCGAAAGGCGCGCACGCGCACCCGATGAAATATTAATCAAACTCTGACCCAGCATGGCGCAGCCACCCATACCCGAAAACAGACCCGTTATGAAGTTGGCTGCACCCTGAGCTACAGCTTCTTTATTACCCCAGCCACGAGATTCTGTAATCTCATCAATTAAATTCAGCGTAAGCAAACTCTCTATCAAACCCACGCCTGCCATAATCGCTGCATAAGGAAAAATAATCTGTAGCGTCTCTAAAGAAAAGGGTACTTCTGGAATATGAAAGGGAGGAAAACCACCTTCAATAGAAGCAATATCCCCTACAGTAGCAGTATCTATATTAAAACCCACTACAATGGCAAATACAGTCAGAATCGCTGCTAAGGAAGCAGGCACTACCTTAGTTATTTTGGGTAAGCCCCAAATGATGAGTATTGTGAGCGAAACTAAGCCCAGCATGACATAAAGAGATTCGCCACTAAGCCAACTATCGCCAGATTTAAACTGCTCTAACTGAGACAGAAAAATAATAATAGCAAGCCCGTTTACAAAACCAAACATGACGGGGTGGGGCACTAAGCGTATAAACTTACCCAAACGAAACACACCCGCCAGCATCTGAAGCACACCAGCCAAGATAGCAGTAGCAAATACATACTCCACACCGTGAGATTGCACTAAAGCTACAATAACTACAGCAACTGCACCTGTCGCACCCGAAATCATGCCCGGACGACCGCCAAAAATAGCCGTAATAAGTCCCATTGTAAAGGCAGCATATAAGCCAGTGAGGGGCGAGAGACCCGCTATTAAAGAAAATGCAACCGCCTCGGGCACAAGGGCTAAAGCAACGGTTAAGCCCGAGAGTATCTCGGTTTTATAATCGACTTTTTGCTTAAAATCAAAAAGATTAAAATATCGTTTCATGAAAATATACAAGGTAGAATGTAGAAAATAAATAGCAAACAGCTCCTAAGCACAATAAAAATTTATTGCGTAAGGCATTGATTATCAATATTATTTAAGTGTTGTTATCGAGGGTATTGCAAGGCTTTCAGGGTGGCGTAAGAGGCAAGAAATGGTTCATATAAAGGTCTATTTTTCTGAACGAGGTTGCAAAGGTAAGCATAATTCTTGCTATACGCAAATAAAGTTTTGGTAGCTTATGGCTAACTCCTAAAATTACTTTGCTTTTTTCAGGCTTGTATCTACTTTTTTTGATAACTTTGTAGGAATTAGGTACTAGCACTAATAGGGCTGCAAGCAAGCACTTGTAGTGCTAAGTGCTCAAAATACAAGCATTACAGATTTTTTCATTCGATTATAGCATAATTATGTTTAAAACAAGCGAAATAACGGCTTATACCATAGATAGTGACAATGTACTGAATCAGCGATTGCTTTTTGCATACCAAGAGACCGCCAAACTTGTAAGTGGGAATATGCTCGAAACAGGCTGCGGTGTAGGTAAAGGACTTGCACTTTTTCCAGCTAATTGCGACCATTATACTACCGTAGATAAAAATAAAGCCTTGATAGTGCACTTGAGCCGTCAGTATCCACAATATACGTTTATCTGCCGTAGCATTCCGCCACTGACTGATTTTGCTGATAATACTTTTGATACTGTAGTAAGTCAGCAAGTTATTGAGCATTTGGTAGATGACAATCTTTATGTCAAAGAGGTGTATAGAGTGTTGAAGCCCGGCGGAAAATTTATTCTGACCACTCCTAATCGCTTACTTTCGCTTACGCGCAATCCTTGGCACGTGCGCGAATATACAGCAACAGAATTGCAAGCACTTTTGGCGCAATATTTCAAAATAGAAGAATTTAAAGGCATTACAGGAAGCAGTAAAGTATGGGATTATTATGCTGCCAATAAAGAATCGGTAAAGAAAATTATAAAACTCGATATCTTAAACTTGCAATACAGACTGCCTCGACAGCTTTTACAAGTGCCTTACGATTTGCTCAACAGAATCAATCGCGAAAGACTCAAAAAGCAGGATACTTCGCTCGTAGGTGATGTCAAAACGAAAGATTATTTCTTTACGGACGATATGGCAGAAAGTTTAGACTTTTTTGCCATAGCTACAAAATAGGGTGTTGTACGTCAAGTTCGTAAATGGGCTTAGAAATGACATTTCTGCCATAAATGTTATTTCTAAGCCCATTTTTCTAAGCCTATTTTTCCATAACGCTATGGAAAAATGTACAGTAGTATGACAATAGCAAACAAAAAAACCGCTTTCTCTTCGTAAGATAAAGCGGCTCTAAGGTTTAAAATAGGACGTGGGAATCCTCATACGCTATGATTTTTTGTTAAGCGTTTCTTGTGCCAATTGCTCGGGCACGATTTCTTCTTTGAAGGTATAAGCACCTGTTTTAGGAGACTTAACGGCGCGAATTACTTTGATAAATTTCTGCGCACCTTCTTGACGTAGTTTTGCAACGGATTTCTTTGCCATGACTAATTACTTAATTTCTCGGTGAAGTGTATATTTTCTTAAAACACGATTGTACTTACGCAACTCCAAACGCTCGGTAGTATTTCGGCGATTTTTGGTTGTGATGTAGCGTGAGGTTCCAGGCACCCCAGAGTTTTTATGCTCGGTGCATTCTAAGATGACCTGAACGCGGTTACCTTTTTTTGCCATTTTGCTATAAATTTAAAGATTCAGAAACAATAATTTAAATAACCGAACGTATAAAACAACTTACAAAGATTGCTTTTTCATGGCAGCTTTGTTGAGCGTACCTTTAGCGGCTGCATCGCGCAATACGGGCATTAAGCCTTTTTTGCTAATTGTGCGAAGGGCTTTTGTGCAAACTTTGAGTGTTACGAAACGGTCTTCCTCAGCGATATAAAATCGCTTTTTGTGTAAATTGGGGTAAAAACGACGCTTAGTTTTGTTATTAGCGTGCGAAACATTGTTACCTACCCGTGGGCGTTTGCCCGTAATATCACATACTTTTGACATAGTTTTCAACAATTTTTCAGAGACTACAAGACTTTTAAAGAACCGCAAAGATACTTTTTTATTTGATTAAAAGCAAATTACAAATCTTTTTTTATCAAAAAATTTAGGTAAAGCACTTATTTTTTACGCATCAGCAATAAACTAGTCCTTAAAAATGCGATTTATGAGGCATAATATTCATGCTTAAACTTATTCAACAAGTAGCCTTGCCGTGCGGATGGCACTCAGGTTAGTATCCATTTCATAATAAATTTTGAAAGCACCATCTATGCGGTCATCATTTGTAAGATTAGGCATTCGTACGAAACTGCTACCTTCGCCAGGAGGCCAAGCCGCTGATTCAATCTCGAAGGCCGGCGTTCTGCCATCGCTTACAAAACCTAATTTTACGATGCGAAGTGTATTTGTATTGCCGTTATCAAGGCGTGCGGTAACGAAAGTGCCACGCTGTATTTTTCCATTTTCAGGATTCAAACGAGCAAGTACAGAGACCTTAGGACCGCCACCACGACCATAACTATTTTGAAAAACATTGGTAAAAGCCTCTGAATTATCTAATTCTTTTCTCGTGATATAGCCACCATCATTACTGCCGCCATCTACCGAAAAAACTACCCAAGGATTCTGGGCAGCATCTAAGGCTACAAGCAAAGCGCGACCATCTACAGGCGTATTTTCATAGCGAAGACGCCAAAGCTCCTCCCCATTGCGATTCGTTTTTCTCACAAAAGGGTCTTGATTATTACTACTTACTTGGTCAAAACCCACTTGATAGGTATTCCCCGCCGCATCGCTTATACTTGTTTGCGCGCTCAAGGCAATAGTTGCATCATCGCCCGTAGGCCCTCCGTGGGTTACGTCTGCCTCCTCGCAGCTACTCATCAAAAACAAGAAAAGCAGCGAAAGGCTGTAAAGTGAAATCTTAAGCATAAAAAATTGGGATTAAATAAAAAGTAACTACTCAGGTGCTCAAAAGTGGGTATCATAGGTATTTAAAAGCTATTGAATTTTAGAAATAACATTTCTGCCAGAAATGTTATTTCTAAAATTCGGTACTCAATATCTATTATAGCCGTGTTTGGTGCCCTCACCAAACACAAACCGAGTCCACAAGACATGAGTAGTTACAATAAAAACTTACCTTTGTTTAATCCCAATTTGTGTTTAATTGTTTGCTCAAATAACCTAAATTTACTTAATCATAGTACCTATGCGTCCCCAGCGCACACCGCCTTCCGTAGGGTGAGGACTTGAAGACATCCAAATCATAAATCCTTTACCCACGATATGATCTTCAGGTACGAAGCCCCACATGCGCGAATCAGAAGAATTATGACGGTTGTCGCCCATCATAAAATAATAGTTTTGGTTAAATGTATATTCCGAGACAGCATTACCATCTATCAAAAGCTTGCCGTCTTTGATTTCTGCACTTTTCAAACCTTCGTGGTCTATAATAGTCTGACCGTAAAGAATAATATTCTCGGCATTAAGTTCAATGGTATGGTCTTTTTTAGGAATGTAAAGCGGACCAAAATTATCCTGACTCCAGTCAAACATTTTATGTTTGGGAAAAATATCTCCTTCACGGCTGCCTTTAGGATAGATAATCGGTAGCACATCTAAAATAAAATCAAAAGATTTGAGCTTGCTAATATCTTTAGGTTCTGCATGAATCATATAAAGTTGATAGCCCTCGTGTTTTTCTTTGAGTTGAGCGAGTTGCGCTGGAATAGGTGCAGGGAAATACTCCATAGCAGCTTGCAGGCTAATAGGCTGGTATTCAGAAATATGATTATTATAAAAAGCCTTATCAGCTACGGGCATATTGCTTGCCAGCAAGTAACTTGTTTGTAAGTGCGTTGGATTTTCGCCTTTGCTACCATTGATATATACTTGCTGATTGCGAATCTCGAGCGTATCGCCTGCTTCGGCAATGCAGCGTTTGATATAATTCGTGCGCAAATCGCTTGGGTGCTCAAGCTCGGGCGGGTAATTAAAAACAATAACATCATTGCGTGATGGATCTTCAAACCCAGGAATGCGAAACTGTGGTAATGCTATCCAATCCAAATAAGAGTTTTTTTCCGTTCCCCATATCTTTTGGTGGGTCAAAGGCAACTGAAGTGGTGTTTTAGGCGTGCGCGCACCGTAGTGAAATTTGCTCACAAATAAAAAATCTCCTACTAAAAGCGATTGCTCCATCGAAGGAGTCGGTATTTTGAAGGCTTCCATCAGTAGCCAGCGCACAAGCGTTGCCACGACAATAGCAAAAAGAGCAGCATCGCCCCATTCGCGCCACCAAACTTTTTTCTGTTTTTTTTCTTTTTTCTTAAAAAGTCCCATCGGTATTTATTTATTAGGCTAAATTTTGAAAAATCATATCCAACTTAGACAGCACAAGACTGATATAGCTAATAAGCGGTCTTGCACACGGCTATGCTAAATTTAAAGCTACTGTTTGCGCAATATTAGGTATCAATCAATGATATGTTTATGAAAAAGCTGTTTAAAAATAGGGCTTAAAACGCAATAAAACTAACTTTTAAATGCATATACATGCGTTTTTGCATGCATAGCTTTGCTAAGCATTTTTAACCACCCCTTAATCCCCTCCTTGAAAAGGAGGAGGCGAGTGTTTGGAGCACCCATCCTAAGATTAGGAGGGGCTGGGGGTGGTTGAAAGCTAAAAGCAAGATATAAGTACTTGGTTTTAACATTATTTTTTTAACAGCTTCGAAACTAAAATATCAGTAACTACTCAGGTGCTCAAAAGTGTGTATCAATAGGTATTTAAAAGCTATTTAATTTTAGAAATAACATTTCTGCCAGAAATGTTATTTCTAAAATTCGCTACTCAATATCTATTATAGCCGTGTTTGGTCTCCCCAGCAAACACAACTTAGCATAGTCTCTTATTTCTAAGGCTATTTTGAATACACTTACTACAAAAGTCGTAAATTTCTTTTCAAAATTACGATTTTTATGATTGAATTTGCATATTGAGCATATCTTCCATACCAAAAATACCTTTTTTGTCTTTGAGCCAATGTGCCGCTTGCCAAGCACCTTGAGCAAAGCCTACTCTTGAGTGGGCTTCATGTATAATACGTATGCGATCAATATCGGATTGATAACAAATTTCGTGCGTACCTTTTACATCGGGTTCGCGCAAGGCTTCTATAGGAAGGCTATTATACGCCTTAGTAGATTTTTCTTGTTCAGATGTGAGATGCCATGACTTAATTTCAGGGCGTAATGCCAAAATATCCTCCGCAAGCGTAACAGCAGTACCACTAGGTGCGTCTCGCTTTTCTGTATGATGAATCTCTTGCATACCTATATTATATGTATCATAAGGTTGCATGAGTTTTGCCAAGTATTGATTTACTTTTCTAAAAAGTGCAACGCCTATACTAAAATTAGAAGCATAGAAAAATGCACCTTCTTGTTCAAGACATAAGTTTTTGATGCGTTCAAAGTCGGAGAGCCACCCCGTGCTACCACTCACTACAGGAATGCCCCGCTCGAGGCAGTAGCTAATATGTGCCGCCGCCGCATCTGGACTGGTAAACTCAATGGCGACATCAGCACGCTCGGCAGTGAGTTGATCAAGGGGCGAACCTTCAGGGCAAACTTTTATCGTAATCTCATCTTTTTGTGCTAAGGCAATCTGCTCTATGGCTCTGCCCATTTTTCCGTATCCTATCAATGCTATGCGCATAAGTATTGAGGGTTATGATGATGTGAAAATTAGATATAAAATCTATCATACTAATAGACATTTACCATACGACTGACTAGGCATTCGCCAGCCAGAAATAACATATCTCAAAGCCATGTTATTGTTAAGCTCATTTTTCCATAGCATGGAGTTTGCAAACCCCACGAAACTATGAAAAAATATATAGTGCTATGCTGGACATTTACCAACAAGCACTAACAGCACGCTGTTAGTGCTTAGGCTTTGTTATTTATTTATTTATTTATTTTCTGTAAAATGTCAGGGTGAAGCCTGCACTGTTATAAGGACTGTATGCTATGGGTTCAATATTGGGTTTGATACGCAGGGCGAGGTTATCGCTTACATCAAATTCATTGAGGTGTGCTGTTGTAGCTGCTTCGGCGACGTTGAGTAAGTAGAAAATTCCTGTAAGTATCATATAAAAATCTCTATCCCTACGAAATCTATCACGCTGTCGCAGAAGTTGATCGTCGGTGCGTCCTTCAAAAAAATCGCTTGGTTGTGTAAGCGCATTGCCATCATTACGAGAAACATAAGCCTCTCTAAAAATACGATAATCGCTATGATTTTGAATAGTAAGCCAAACAAGCGTAGCACCACCTGCATAGATAACAGGAACTTTAAGCATCCAGCCTGTTTTATTTTGATACTGACCAAGCCCTGGCACTGCGGCTGAAAGCACTGCCATACGTGCAGCTTTCGAAAGTTTGAACTCGGGCTCGTCCGTAAGAGGGGCTTGAACGCTATCTGCAGCCTGCTGCCCATAGAGTGTAGATAAACTACAAAATAGGCATACTACCAATATGATGATAAATCTTAACATAAAAACTTGATTTTGATTAGTAGAAATGAGTGTTCATGGTTTTGGCAGAGCGGTTACCTTAAATTGCTATTGAAGATAATCTTAGCTCAAAAAAACGCATTTTTACGCAAATACAAAGCATTTGCATTCACAAAAATTCCTAAAAAAAAGAGCAATACTCGCCTTTGCGAATACTGCTCTTTTGTGTTGAAGCGATACCTATTATATACGTATATAATATATGTATGCTAAAGACTCACTAACTACTGTAGCCTAATTCAACTAATCTTAGATTTTGAAACCAAGACCAGCTGTAAAGCTCAAAGTGTTGTTGTGGATAGTTCTGCCTCTGAATGCTTGATTCTGGGCTACATTATGTGTGTTAATGTCAGTCCAGCCTCGGCGATAGCGAGCATCAATTTTCAAAGTAGCAAACTTGAGGTCGAAGTCAAGACCACCACCAACGATAATACCAAACTCAACAGGACGGAACTGATCTACAGTATTCCATTTTGAGTAGTTATTAAATACGATGTTACGTCCGCTGTTTGCTGATAAGTTTACACCAGAACCCATGTTAAAGTTAAACGATGGTCCGATATAGAACTTAGGCTTATACACAGAAATTACAGGAAGCTTGAAGTCTGCCAAAAGGTTGGCTTCAATGTTTTCCATTGTGTAGTTTGCTATACCAGCTACATTACCCGTTTGGAAAGCTACACGGCGTGCGCCATACTGCGAAAAGAGTACGTCTGCTGATACACCAATCCACTGGCTGAAGTTATAAGTAGCAAATGCGCCACCTACAAATCCAACACGGCGTTGGTTTACCTCCGAAGAACCGTCGCCAGCAATCATAAACTTGTTATAGTTTACGCCTGTGCGGATACCGATCATAAAACCAGCACCATTTTCACCTGCTGCACCTGATGAGGTACCGCCTGATGCATCTGGATCTTCCTGAGCATGTACGCTGCCAAAGCTAACAATGGCGCAAAGACATACTAATAGCGCGAATAATCTGCTCGTGCGCGCCAACGAGGGGTTAAGTGTTTTCCAATTTTTTCTCATAAGTGCAAATCGTTTTTTCTGTTTTGAGGTTTACACGTACCATTTAATACTAATACGTGCAAATCTAAGCATTTTATTGGAATAAAAAAAATTTAGAAAAAAAATTACAAAAAAAAACTAAAATATTTTTGATTTTGTTTGGATAGTTGAAATAACTTGCGTAGCTTTGTAGCCACAAGTTAAAGAGTGTGTGATGGAAAGATAATTAATTACTCCAAACTCTATTGTTTATTATGAACAAAAAATCTTTTATTTATTCAATTAAGTTCGTAGCGGTTCTGCTCGCACTTTTCGCATTTGCTTCTTGTAATCGCGAAGAGTTCACTGAGCAAGATGCCCTCGATCTTGAAAGAGAGCGCCTTGCAATGCAAAGATCACAAGATTCAGCTGCTCTCGTACAAGAAGTTGATGAAGCGCTCCGCCTCGAATGGCAACGTCGCATGATCGACTCACTCACCCGCGTAAACGCCGGTGGTAAAGTATTTTACAGTGTAACTGTCGTACCTGGCGGTTCTTCTGCATTCGGCGCAGGTCGTCTTGATGAAGTAGAAGGTGTACAAGGTGCTGAAATTACAGTATCACAAGGTTTTGTAGGTGAAGGTACAGATGCTTACGCATTTGTTCGCCGTCAAAATACAGACCAAGCGGGTATGGCTACTTTCGAATTGTATAGCGGTGAAGCTACTGTAAACGTAAATATTCCTGATGGTGCTTTTACTAACGTAAGCTACACAGTGAATCTTACGCCTGACGGTGGTGTACAAAACGGCTCTACTATCCTCGTAGGTAACGTAGTACCTGTTTTCAACAACCCTAATAGCCCAACTACAGACCCCGACGACGTAGCTCGTATTCGCGGTCGTGCTTTTGTTGAAACTGACCTTACGAACAACACACCTGAACTCGTAGCTGACGTAGTAGATAATCCTGATGATGTAACATTCACAGCGAATATCTTTACGAATAACGAGTTTATGGAGCGTTATATCCGTAAAGCTAACGAAGAAGGTGCTAATATGGACGGCGTAGCTACCAACTCTGGTGCTATACAGCGAATCGCTTATCAAGGAGCTACTACAGTAGCGCGTTTGAATGGTGATAGCGACTATACCCTCCTCGCTTCAGCTACTGCTTCTGGCCTCCCTATTCGTATGCAATTCTCTGAATTCGTTGCTGACCGCACGTTCTGGAGATTTGTAGGTGATGACGGTGATCTTTTAGAAGATTTTCCTTTGGAAAACATCGGACAGCCTAACAGAGGACTTCTTGAAATCGGTGATTATGTAACGCGTCGTACGCTTTATACACCTAATACTTCTGAATCTTCAGTTGATCGTACACTTGATTTTAACTCAGGTAATGATATTGGTAGATCGCCTCAAACTAACATCGGACAGTCTGGATACCTTCCTGTATCTGGTGCATTCTGGTCTAATGTTTCTATGGTTGAGCAAAATGCTACACTTTCAGTAAACATTACTTCTGATGGTTCTTTGATGCACGTACCTTACAACTTAGACGTTGATGGTACTACGCCTTTTGATAACGCTATTGGTAGAGTAAACTGGTTAGTAGTACAGCAAGGCGCAACTGGCGTTGATGCTGCTGCTGTTCCTGGCTTTGCTGGCGTTCCTAACTTAGTACTTGTGCCTGGTACACCTGGTTTGAATGGTGGTGAATACCTCGCTGATGTAAACGTAAACTCTGACGCACAGGCTGGTGATGTACTCACTCCTGCTGTTACATTCGTAGGTGGTGATCCTACTACTCCTGCTGAAGGTTACGCCGTATTGAGTAACGAACTCGGCGGTGCACAAGGTAATTTGCGCACAGTAGTAGCTATCGTACTTACTAACGTAGGTGCTGGTTATACTTCTGCGCCTCAAGTAGTAATTGATCGTGCAGTACCTAACGGTGTTGGCGGTACTGGTATCACTGGTACTGGCGGTATCGTAGCTGCTTCTAACGCAATTGGTAACGTACGCGTAATTGATGGTGGTTTTGGCTTCATCAATGCTACTACTACTAACCCTACTAACGAAATCGGACGCTGGACTGGATTCCCTCCTGTACCTGCTATTCCTGATGTTCCTACAGGTCTTAACCTTGCTTTACAATTTACTTACGACTGGGAAACTTCTGGTGGTGATGACTTGGGTACTGTACAGTCTATTGAAGTTGTAGGTTCGTCTAACAACTGGACTACAGGTGCTTTGAATGAGCTCAATGATAACCCATTCCAGTACAACTCAACGCAGGCTATTTTGCCTATCGAGGTTGGTGGCGAAGATCTTTTTGACCCACTTACTGGTACTTTAGCACTTAATGCTGCATATCCAGGCGTAGCTGGCGGTCCTGCTCCTTTTGACGTTCCTAACGCAATTTGGATGGATGCTGTTGGTGGAGCAAGTTCACCTGGTGATCAGTATGTATTCGTTCCTGGAGCAACTGTTGTAGGTGGTGCACCAGAAGTAGCTGCTACTTTTGATGTATTCATGGATCCAACTACAGGCCGTGTTGTCGCTATGGTATTAACTAGTGGCGGTACTGGATACGTTTCAGGTCCTACTGAAGTTCGTATCGGTCGTGGTAATATTGCTGGTAACACACTTGACGCTGAGTTCTTTACTGGTGGCTCTAGTGTTGATACTTATGATATTAACGGCACTGGATTCGGTAGTATTATTACTGGTCGTGCAACTAACCCTGATGTAGCTGATTTAGCTGCTGTTACTCCAGGTAACAACACATATCATGCATTGTTCTCTACACCAACAGGTGGAGGAACTCCTGCAGTAGGTGTGCCTGTATTTGATGGCAATCGTGTTGTAGGTCTTGAAATTCTTGATGCTGGTTCTGGTTACAGCCCTGCTGCCGATAACATTACTTGGACACTTGTACCAACAGGTACTGCGGCTGCTAAGCAAGCATTTAACGCTTCATTGCGTTCTTACTTGACTCCTGCTGCGTTCAATGTAATCGTAAATGACGGTGGTTTAGGTTATGCTGTGAATCCTTCTATCCGCGTAAGCGGTGGCAACTTGCCATTGGATCACCCTGACTATCCAAGCTCAAGCGATTTTGCTGTAACTGTAAACTCTGCTGGTACTATTACTGCTGTTCGTTATACAGGTGGTGCTAGTCCTTACGGTGTGGATCAGAATGGTCAGATTGAAGTCATTGCAACAGTAGCTCCTCAAGAAGGTGCATTCCTTGCTATGTTGAGAGGTCCTGTGTTTAGCACTGGTGGTAGCGCAACGCCTAACTTTGGTTATACTGCGCCTGTACCTGCGTTCCCTGAATTTGGAGCGGTAGCTCAGATCCAGTCATTTACTTGGCAAAGTCTTGACCTCGTTGCTGGGGAATTAGAAGGTGGTTTTGGCAACTGGATAGATAACACTGCATCCATTGCTGATGTAATTTACGGCGCACCTTTCCGTGCATTTAGCGGAACAAACGGTCGTTTCTACTCTGCTGTAAGAGCTACAGTACAAGATGCTGCTTCTGATGCAACTGCTGCTGTAACTTTCAACATCAGCTCTGCTGGTGGGTCTGATAACGGTGGTAGAATTTCAGGTGTAGGTGTATCTCAAACAGGTTTATTTGCTGTATCACGTGGTGGTAACGATGCTTCTATGCCTGTTGAAGGTTTACCATTCCGTACTGTTGGCGGACCTGCTGGATTCAGCACGTTCTCTGCTATTAACTACGTACGTGATATTCACTACGGTACTGGTATTGAGTTAAACTACAATAACTAAGAGTAATTAGATTGCAAGGCTTTAAGCCTATAATCTATTGCTAACCGTATAAAAAAGGCTAAGGATTCGTCCTTAGCCTTTTTGCATGGGAGTTTTTTTATAAAACCACCCCCTGCCCCTCCTAATTTTAGGAGGGGAGCTCGAGAAACTCCGCCTCCTTTTCAAGGAGGGGGCAGGGGGTGGTTATTTCATTCACTCAAAAAACCATACATTCTAATGCGAACGATATTTTTATATAGCTTAGTATTGTTTTTAGGTATCGCTTTTTTAGCGTCTTGCAATTCTGATCAGTCGGAGGAAGATAAAAATACGGATAAGACAGAAGCAGGTAGCAAGCTTCCAGCGGCTCAAGCCAATTGGGAAGATGGCGATAAGGTAGCTCGTGCCATAGATAAATACTTCGAACGAGAAGTTTTTGCCAAAGGTGGTAATTACTTAGAAGTAAAAGACGAGATAGGCAAAGGCAAGTATATGCTTTTTCCAAAAAAATATGACCGAGATAATATCTTACAAATTAGTAATGATGAGGTTGTTATGCACACTGATATGCGTGTAGGCGAAGACAAATCTCGCACCGTAAGTTTGGATTTTTTGATAGGTTGGGACGCTACGGCTGTAAATAAGGACAGCACAAAAGGCTCTTTTGCCGTCAAGAAATACTTTATCCGCGAGGTTGAGGGGCGCCCTTACTACGAATGGCGTAAAGTGGGTGATAGCTGGGAGCGTTTTCCCATAGGGGAGGCGCAGTAGTTAAATTTTAGCAATAACATTTCTGACAGAAATGTTATTGCTAAAATTTCTCAGAACAAGGTTATTTTGAAAAAAAAATGTTATTTTTGTAGTATGCGTGCCTTCAACCACCCCCGACCCCTCCTAATCTTAGGAGGGGAGCTCGAGCAACTCCCCACCTTTTCAAGGAGGGGATAAAGGGGCGGTTGAATGCATAATCAATTTTTTAACAAAAACATACAAAATTTATGAAACATATTCAAATATGGGTAGTCTTAT
>JAFIER010000100.1 GCA_020832465.1 Bernardetiaceae bacterium | reverse complement strand
CTAACAGTTCTCAGAGAACTGTTAGTTCTACTAAAAAGGGATTTTCATAGACGGAAATCCCTTTTTAGTCGAATAATATTAGGCAACCTAAAGATAAGGCATTATATTAGCGCAACTAAAAAGTAAATAACAAGCATCAATAAAAAAATGGCAGACAAAGAAAATAAAATAACACCACAAAATATTGCTTATCTGTTATGGATTATCTTAGGCATCCTAATCATAGCTGTTATTTATGATTACAACAGTCAAGCTTACTTAGCATATCGTGATTATCAGAATATAGCGCATAACAATCGCATCGTAAATCAGGGTCTGAAAAGTTTCGAGCATACGCGTACACTTTTGGGTAATGCTAAGTCTCATATTTTAGCGTCTGAGGATCAAAAACAGCTCGATAGGCTCGGTCGCCTTGAAATGGCTTATGAAGAAACTGAATTTTTTAAAGAGCGGGTATTAGCCTTCGAATCAGAACGCATCAATAACTCGAAATTTCTTGATGCCCAATATCCACTTGCTACAAATCTTTATATCCCTATAAAACAAACAAGGCTCGTACGCGATACACTCACTACTTTACAGCAAAAAATTCCTTATTTTTGCAAAGGCTGCGAAAATATTAGCAATCAATACAGCGAAGATGAATGTAACCTTTGGAATATGACAGAAGCAAGCCAACTCATTTGGAAAACTGCTTTTCTAAATCTGCATGCAAAAGCTAATTTAGTACAATCAGAAGTATTGCTAAGACAATTTAATCCCAAAGAAATTAAAGATTTTTCTACTGATTTTCCCATAGAACTTGGAAAAATGTGGATAAAACCACAATTCTCGATTATTGAGGAAGGCTTAAGTTATGAAGCCGATGTATTCTTTGGCATACCTATACCTACGCTACGAAACTACCCCGCCTATAATGCAGACCTCTACAAACTGCGCTTACAAGCTGATGGTAGTGCACAAATCGCTTTTAATACTTGGGCAAATACCTTTGATGACCGAGACGAGTTTCATAAAACTTGGGAACTTTATATATACCTACAACGTGGCTATTTGCTCTTAGAAAATCGCCTACCCTTTCAAGACACAACCCTCAATGCACAAGGCGATTATCTACTCCTACGCGAACTCTTTGATGACTTTCCTGAAGACTAAAAATAACTCTGCATCATACCACTATACATTCGCTAGCCAGAAATAACATTTCTCAAAGAAAAATTGACCATCATAAAAAGAACTTCCCAATGAAAAAAAAAGAAGCACCTACACAGCAGCCCTTACTCTCAGAAGAACTCATTGTAGATGAAAAAGGGAATTTACGTGTCTGCCAGACTACTCAGAAAAAAGACCTCAACCTTCAGCTATTTGCAATGTACTCCCCTAGCAGCATTTTTTTGTTTTGTGGTGGAGTAGTTATTTTTTTGATAGATGTGCTTGTGATTTTGCTGGCTTATAGCTTCAAAGCACAGCATCTAAGCCACAACCCCGAAGCACAGCAGCTATTTTTGCCTTTTCTTGCTACATT
The DNA here is from genome assembly GCA_020832465.1 of Bernardetiaceae bacterium. GTDB lineage: Bacteria > Bacteroidota > Bacteroidia > Cytophagales > Bernardetiaceae > JAFIER01. The sequence continues at coordinate 8,674 of JAFIER010000100.1, read as the reverse complement.
ACTCTTAGGAGTTACTTGCTCTCTCTCTCTACTGTTATTTATTGTCTATAAAATCAATGCCCCTGCACTTACAAGGGGAGAGCTCTGTGTAGAAGTGCCGCCGAGTGCACCCCTGCAACAAGACTAGTAGTTACAACACGTCAGGCACGTACTATTGATTATCTTAGCACAAACACAGAATATTGGGTGAATACCCCTTTGTGTTTGTTTTGTGCTTCTTGTGTTAGTTGATATTTTCTGATTTGAATACCAGCTATTTGATAGCTAGCTTGCACTTTCTGTCATCGCCTTTTAGCTCATCAGCTACAGCTCCTCTTGCTTAGGTGCTGTGCATTTGTGTTGTTTTGTATTGCCAGACTACCTCTACTGCCACCCGATTGTGGGCTAAATTGCGTAGCTGCACATCTGAGGCGGCAAAATAGCTTGCCAAACGGCTTTTGAGATTGCTTAGCCCTATGCCCGAGTAAGTGTTTTGGGGCGTGTAGAGGCTCTGGTCTATAGTGCCCGTATTCATACTGACTACCTTGAGGCGCTTGTCTGAGAGTTGCTCTATAGAGAGCTGTATGTCGTTATGGTTTTGCCCCTGTTTGAATCCGTATTTTACTGCATTTTCTATCAAAGTCAGTAGCATACCCGCAGGCACTTTGGCTTTGCTCAGTGAGGCATCTAATTGGGCACGAAAGCTCAGTTTATCGCCAAATCGGAGCTGCTCCAAAGCAATATATTGCTCTACTATGGCCAGTTCTTGCTGAAAACTAATCAGCTCTATGCCCGTCTTGCGATAGCCTTCTAGTAGCAAATCACTTAAGATTTGTGCGGCTTGTTTTGCCTTATTGGGGTCAAACAAAATCAAAGCCCGAATTGCATTGAGGGCATTAAACAAAAAATGAGGGTTTATCTGCAGCTGAAGCACTTCGTTGTTGTGTAATTGCAATAATTTTTCTATCTGCCAATAGTGCTGTTGCTGTGCTTTGATTTTTTCAAAAAAATGAAATAAATGATATGCCACTATCCATATCCCATGCAAAATGAACCAAGTACTGACAATAGCCATAAAACGCACTTCAAGAAAATTAGGAAACTTATTGAGCAGAAAGATACTAGAAAGGCTGTATGAAAAAACGCCCGAAGATATTGCCATGACACCCAAACAAATCCCCGCATATAAGCCCTGATGCCTGATGCCTAAGGCAAAAAGCCCTGTCTTTTTTGCCCAGAACCTGTAGCTATGCGTCAGAAAAAAAGCAAATAAAATGCTCAATAATATCACAAAAGTGCGTGAATGGGTGTAGCTTTGTAAAACTAAGGAAATGATTACTTGGTGCAAAAAAATAAGCCCCCAGGCTAGCCCTTGCATCATAAAGTAAGTAAAAGATCGCGCGTATTTCATATCTTCAAAATATAAGCATGACAGACAAACAACTGAACTATTGGCGCACAAAGAAAACAAAAATTTATTACTTATTGCATTTTTTTGGCTGGTATGTAGTAGCATTGGGCAATGAGTACTTGGGTTTGTTGAGTTTTGAGCTCCTCATTTGGGAAGATTTTGCTTCTAGCCTGCTTTCTATAAGCTTGGCTTGTTGTTTTACGCACTTTTATCGTCTTTTTTTACACCAAATTGCCTATTTCTCAATTCCTAAAACGCTTTATCATTTGTTTGTTAGTTTTTTGGGGAGCAGCTTGCTGCTTGCTACTTTGGTTGCTTTGTGCGATACTTTGTTTGAATGGTGGTTTTTTGGTGCAAATTACTTTAATTGGATAGATTTCAGCAGTCTTTTGCTCAATACAGGCAGATATATCGCCATGTGGTTGTTATTGTATTTTTTTTACCAGTATGGGCTACTACAGCTTAGACAAAATGCACTAAAAATTCAAGCCGAAAAAGCACTGGTACAGCTACAATCCGAAATCAGCAAGCTCAGCATAGGTGCCGAAAACTGGGAAAAAATATTTCCCGTTTTGATTCAAAAAATAGAAAGCGACCCACACCTTGCCCGCCAGTTAGTAACAGACTTCTCAGCAGTATTGCGTGATTTCTTGAACTACAAGCAGGAAAGCCTGAGCTCCCTCAAGCAAGAAATAGAGATGCTCCATACTTGGCTCAAAGTCGCGCAATTTTACTTGTGCCCCACCCCAGAGCTTATCTGGAGGGCAGAAGTCCAGACAAAAAAACACGCTCTTTTGCCCAATCACGCCCTGATTTTACTCTTTAACTTTATCTTACAAGAAATAAAGCACACTACACCTCAGCAAGCCATTACTATCTCTATAGAAGCCCCAAATGCGCTTTGTATTTGCTTTTATCATACAGATAGTGCCATTTTGCAGCATTTTGAGCAAAACAAAAACATTCAAAATATCGCCCAATGGATACAGATATCTGCGATTTTTGAGAGCGAGCTGTCTATCCGTCAGATGACTCCTAGTGCTTATACGATTCAAATTCCACTTACAGACTCATCAACTCTTTGAAGCGCAACGACTGCCGAGTAGAAATCTCTACGGCTGTATTTGTTTCGCCCAGATATACCAAAAGCCTATTCTTAAAATTGAGGTCTATGTGCTGCACATATTCTAAGTTGATAAGTTGGTGGCGATTTGCCCTAAAAAACAAACGCTCGGGCAGCCGGCCTTCCAGCTGAATGAGTGATTTTTTGAGGAAGGGGCTTTTATCTTCAAAAAATATTTTGCAGTAGTTGCCTATGCTTTCAATCAAAAAAATATCAGCAATTTTCACAAAAAAGCAGTCATCACCCTCACGAATAAAAACCTTGCTTTCTTTTTGCAAAAGATGCTCTGTAGCTGTATGCGGCTTGGCTTGTAAGGTCTGCTGTACTTTCTGCAAGGCGCGCGCAAGCCGCTCGGGGTCTATGGGTTTGAGCAAATAATCTAAGGCATTGACCGCAAAAGCCTCTAAGGCATACTGATTATAAGCAGTTACAAAAACTACTTCGGGGCTACTCTCGAGGGCTTCCAACAAATCAAAGCCCGTTTTTTGCCCTAGCTCTATATCCAAAAGCAGCAAATCGGGTCTTGCAAGCTGTATTTGCTCAAGGGCTTCTTCATAAGATTGATAGCTGCCTATCACCTCAAAATCCTCAAAATTTTTCATTAAAAATGCCAACTCTTGGCAAGCCAAGGGCTCATCGTCTATGATAATGGTCTTTATTTTTTGCATTTTTTTAATTAGATATGTGCAAGCATCGCTACATTTATCAACTATATATCACGCTTATACTCGCTTACAAACGCTCGTGTACTTTAGGTTGCTATTTTACAATTCTATGCGTATAATTATACAAAAGTTTTATGTTTAAAAACAAAATTAAGCAAAAAATATGAATTACAAAGCCATAGTATTCGGTATCTTGATTTTAGCAAGCGGCACAAGCTTATCCGCACAAATCAATCTCAACAAAGCAAAGGACAAATTAAAAGACAAAAGCAACGAAGCAACTATTTCAAAAACAGACCAAAGTAACATGGACACAAACACAAATCAGGAAGAAACTCCTACCAACACCCCCCAACAGGAAGAGGGTGCAAGCAAGGTAAATGCGCATCAGCCCTACGCGAGCTACACAGGTGAAATTCCACCTGCCACGCACAAAGATAATTATGACCGCACTGTAGGCACAATCTTATTCTCAAAAAAACCCATTACCTACAACGAAGAAGACAAAGCAGCAATCACCAATACCTTTAAGGCTGGTGACCAAGTATTCGGTATGGGCTATCTTGCAGATAGCAAAATCAATCTGGGATTTGAGCGTGGCTATAGCGTCTGGATACGTGATGCAGAAGATGGCAGGGGCTACAGCGCCTCACACAAATACGGCGCAGGTCCATACAAAACAAAAGCCGATGGTACAAACAATGGCAATCAAAAATACTATGACTTAGATGTTTTTGTGGGATATGAAGATGCTTATGATAGAGGGCTTACCGCTGCTCTCTTAGAGCGTCTAGCACTGCACATCAAGGCTGCCCCTCAAAGTAATTTTGGTACAAATGCAAAAAAAATACACAAACTCAAAGTAGAAATCAGCAACAACAGTGGAATTACTGTGGCCGAAGGTGTATTTTATTATGACCTCACCGAAGGAGAAGACAAAGTCTTTGCGATGAACCAAACACACAAGCAAGCAGCGCTCAAAGAGTTTAAGCTTCCTGCCTCAAAGCGCAATGACCCTGCACTCGCTAGCAAGTTAGAGCAAGTCATGAAAGCCGCCGGAGTCAATGTACAAAAAGTCATTTTTTCTACGGCTGACTGGGGTATGATTCGCCACGAAATTAGCGGTGCAGTGCTTCGCCGTAGTATCTGGGCTTATATTGTCTATAAAAATGAGCAGGGTGAATGTCATTATGACGAGGTGCAATTTACCGAAGATTTTGTAGGTAATGACTTCAATGGAATTATCAAAAAAGCAGGCTATGGCACTGACAATGGGCAGATTCTTTGCGAAAATATAAATAAGTAATCGCCTCAAAAGCAAAGTAGCCTCAATGTTGGAATACACACAAGGACTACTTTGCTGCACTGCCTCTTACAAATCCAAACCATATCACCTGCACTTTTTTAAAAATCATTCATCTATAAATTTTTTACAACATGGGACTTTTTGATTTCTTTAAAATCAGAGCTAAGGGCGAAAATGTAGAAGTTTTCGGCTTTGCATCTAAAGAAGCTGAAGCGGGCAAAGGGCTTGACCAAGCGCAAATTCAGCAGTATCAAGCCGCATTCTTGCAAGTATTAGAGACAAGCGATGAAGACAGGGCTTTCAATTTTGCCGCCCAACTGATGGCAAAAGGTGCTTATCAGAATTGCATTCAGGCGTATCAGCAATTATGCGAAAGATATCCTGACCAAAGAGGCACTTGCGAGGGGCAAATCGGAGCAGCTTATTTCTTCTTAGGAGAATACGAGCAAGCCATTCATTACTATCTTGAAGCACGTGAGCACGATGCCTCTAATGCAGATATGATGGACGATAATATCTGGGAGGCCTGCGAAACAATTTACAATGAACACGGAAACCGCAGAGCTATAGAGCAATATGCTGTGTATTGCCCCGATGGGAAATACCTCAAAAAAGCTGCGGCTATTTTGCGCAAATAAAGCACAGATGACTGATGGGCGCAATGCCGCATAAGCGAGCTTGATGACTGTCCTACTCTGCTTTCAAAATGGATTGCAAAAGTACCTCTTTTAAGAAAAGGGGTACTTAGCATGCGCATTACTCTGATAATCACTTTATTTTATTATTTCATCATCTAAAATCAAATTGTATGTTTAAGCAAATTACTATTTTTATCCGAACAAGCTTGTCTGATTAATTTTAACTGAACAAAATGGAATGCCATGCAATCCCCCCCCCCACTGATTTAGAGAATGCAAAAGTATTGGAATGGGCTTGGGCAGGTGATAAACCTTTCGGCTTTGTGCAATTTGCTGCAAAAGATAGTGCAGCTATTCCAATCTACGGATTAGCACTTTGCCAATACGAAAACACAAAAGAGGTGTATCGTTTTAGCTGTGATGCGCATTGGCAGGTCATACAAGATGACTGCTACGAAAGCACAGAAGATGCCAAAAAACTGTTACCTGAGCAATACCACGAGCAGGCAATCAATTGGATAAAATGCTAAAATACTGATTTATAATTTGATAGAAGGCAATGACCAACAACGAAATATTTTTGCAAATTCTTAGTAACAAAAACTTAGCAATAACACGGCTTGTTAGGTATATATATCTGCTTGAAATGTTTTGTTGAGCGAAGAGGAACAGCAAATAAAGGGGGTAGCAGCATCAGACCACCCGATTTTTTTAGGTAATTTTTCTTTTCGCTGGTCTTAACCACCTTTTATATTTCAATAAAATAACCATGAAAATTCTACTATACATATTCGGTTTAGGTGCTTTTATGTACCTATTTTTGCTAATTTATCAGGGATTGACGAATTTTGTCAATGTACCTGAGCACGATAAAGACATGAATCCAGAAAACAACTCTACTTGTTTTAGTGAAGAAAACTTTGAAATAGCCTATAAATACACCCAATGGAGGTACAAAACTGCGAAAAAACGAAGCCCTCAGCGCAGAATCATTATCAGCAAGGAGATTGACTTAGAGGCAGGTGAAGATGAACAAGGCAAGTACCTCAAATTTTATAAGAATAATGAGCTCTACTTTAAAGTAGATGCCAAAAAGGGAGTCATTCCTATTTTCAAATTACAAAAACAAAGCTATGTCCAACACTGCGAGAAGCTCTTTTGTGATTTATTGGAAAGAGCAAAATTTAAAAATTTACCTTGAATCTAACCCTGCTTCCATAATGCAAAAAAATATAGCTGAGTGTTTGGGAAAAAAAGCATACAAATTGAAACAAACCCTATATTTATTTTGGGATTTGTATTTTAGAGATTTAATTTGTATATTATGCTTTTATTCTGTAAACTAAGCAAAAAAACGATGAATAATTTTTTTTCTGTATCTATCAAAACATTAAAAAAAACAGGCACAGTAAGACCCAGCTCTCGTTACTTAATCCGCAAACTTATCAAGCATATAGATTTTGATAAGCCTGAGCAGACTTTTGTAGAGTTCGGTACGGGTGATGGTTGTATTACTAAAAAAATATCTCAACACATGCAACCCTGTGCATTGCTTTATTCTTTTGAAATCAATGAAGATTTTTTTCATTATGCAGAAACTCGCTTCGAACAGCATGATAATATCAAGATACTCTCGCAAAGTGCGACAAGATTTGATGAAATAGAAGCACTCGCTTCCCCTCATTCAGTAGATATATTCATATCGAGCCTACCGCTTACGCTTCTGACCCAGCAAGATATTGATTTAATTATTGAAAAAGTACAGCATAGCCTCAAACCCGATGGCAAATTTATTCAATATCAATACACTACGGATAAGCTATCCTACTTCAAAAGCAAATTTAAGCAGGTCAAAGTAAGCTTTACAAGCCGCAACCTACCACCAGCTTTTATCTATGTTTGCACACTTTAAAATATAATGCTTCAAAGCAAGTTCATATTTGGGCAACAAAAGAAATATTTAGATAAACAAAAGTTCATATCGCATTCGCAATATACAATCAAGAATAGCCTAATTTTGCATTTTAGTTTTATATTAAGCTTTTCAAGAATTTTAATTCTTCTTGCGTTATGCAGAAATGTATTTTTTATTGTATTATTTTGTGGCTTTCGGTTACAGTTGCCTTTGCCCAAACAGGGGTTATCAGTGGTAAAATAACGGAGCAAATTGATGAGAATACCCTCGAGGAGGCTATCGGTGTAACCGTAGTAATAGAAGGTACTACCATTGGGGCAGCCACCGATATGGAAGGAAATTATCGGATTAGTAATGTCAAACCCGGTACTTACAACCTACTGATCTCTTATATTGGTTACAAAAGCCAAAAAATTACAGATGTAGTAGTGGAGGCTGATAAAATTACTACTATTAATGTTACGATTGAAGAGGACGTAGAGCAGCTCGGCGATATTGTAGTCATAGGCTTTCGCGAGACGGATAGCGATATTGCCGTCGTAGAAGAGGTGCGCAAATCAGAGGCTGTTGCCAACGGTATATCTTCTGAGCAGATTGAAAAATCCCAAGATGGCGATGCTGCCGAAGTTATGCAGCGTGTGCCAGGTATAACCATCTTAGAAAATCGTTTTGTAATGGTCAGGGGTGTAAGCGATAGATATAATAACGTGATGATAAACAACGTGATTGCGCCAAGCACCGAGGTCGATATTCGTTCTTTTGCTTTTGATTTGATTCCAAGCAGCGTCATAGACCGTATGCTGATTTATAAATCGGGTTCGCCTGAAATGCCTGGTGATTTTGCAGGTGGTATGATTAAGGTTTTTACCAAAAACAACGTCGAAGAGAACTTTACCACGGTAATCCTTGGCGTAGGCTATCGCAATAATACTACTTTTCAACCCTATATATCGAGTGAAGGAAGCCCTACGGATTTCTTAGGTTTTGATAACGGATTTCGTAGCCTACCGAATAATTTTCCCGATACACGCACTTTACAAGAGTCAGGAAGAGCATCGGAACTGCGCCAAGCCGCAGGGCAATCATTGAATAATAACTTTGGTAACAGCCAGCGCACAGCCCTTCCAGACCTAAATATGGGATTTGCACTCGGGCGAAAATTTGAAATAGGAAGAGTAAAAATAAGCAATATCACCGCACTCAATTATAGCAATGCTTATGAGTACAGATTTACTGACCGCTATCGCTATTTCTTTTTTGACCCCGAAAATCCTATTCAGCAACGTTTTGCTTATGAAGATGATACCTATAGAAATAACGTCCGCATAGGCCTGATTCATAACTGGCGTGCAGCTATATAACATTTAACATTTCTCTGAAAAATAACATTTTTTTAAAAAATGTTCTATCTTTCCTTCTGTTTATCAAGTAGTTAGCTTTGGAGAAACAAGAATACATCTTAAAAATAATCCTTTTTTATCAAAACCCAGCCGATTTCTTACACGTTATTTACATCACTACTCTTTTTTAACGTTTTACCGCCTGAATTTAGTTCCAATCTCTTTTCTTTTTTTTAATTTTTCTTACATCGGCAGTTAGGGGGGTACTCAATTTTTACCCCCCCTAATTTCTGCTTC
>JAFIER010000099.1 GCA_020832465.1 Bernardetiaceae bacterium | reverse complement strand
AAACGTAACCATAGAGGGAAATAACCGCACAAGCGACCACGTCATAAGACGAGAACTATTTACACTGCCAGGGCAAAAATTTAGCCGCTCAGCTCTTATGCGTACGCATCAGCAACTCTCACAACTCGGATATTTCGACCCCGAGCAAATCGGTATGAATCCAGAACCTAATATGAACGACGGTACTGTTGATATTCACTACTCCGTAGTCGAAAGACCAAGCGACCAACTCGAACTATCTGGTGGCTGGGGCGGATTCATGGGATTTGTAGGTACGCTCGGTGTTACTTTTAATAACTTCTCTGCACGAAAAATTCATAAGTTTAAGCAATGGTCCCCTCTACCACAAGGAGACGGACAGCGTCTCTCCTTGCGTTTGCAAGCCAATGGTAGGCAATTTCAAACCTATTCTTTTAGCTTTAGCGAACCTTGGCTCGGAGGCAAAAAACCTAATAACTTTACCATAAGTTTGCAACATTCAGTCCAACGACGTTGGATGGATTGGCGAAATTTAAGAGGACCAGCAACTGGTAGCTTAAGCATATCCGGTGCTACGATTGCATTAGGAAGGCGTTTGCGCATCCCAGATGATTACTTTAACCTAAGCAACTCTATTTCTTTCCAACAGTACGGCTTAGATAATTTCCCCGCACAATTTAGAGGTATCAGCGACGGCAGATTTAATAGCATTGTATTCAATACTACTATTGCACGCCGCAGCGTAGATAGTCCAATATACCCTCGTAATGGCTCCGAACTTACACTTAGTTTGAGCCTCACACCACCTTACTCTGCTTTTGTAAATCGCTATCAAACAGGTAGCTGGGAAAATTTAGAAGCATCAGACAGGTTTAAATGGGTAGAGTATCACAAATGGATGTTTGATAATTCATGGTTCATGACCATTGTAGGCGATTTAGTTTTGAATGCACGCACGCACTTCGGATTTTTGGGTGCATATCAAGGAGGAAGAGAAGTTAGTCCTTTTGAGCGATTTATGCTTGGCGGATCTGGTATGATGTTTGGAAACTTTCTCTTAGGCACTGATGTAGTCGGCTTGCGCGGTTATCGTGATAACTCTATCGTGCCGCCACAAGGCCCTCAAACCGAAGAAGTAGATAACAACCCACTTATGGGTGGCGGACTTTTTGGAGGCATGGCAACAGGTATGAACCAAGAAGGCGGTGTTATTTTTAGCAAATATGTCCTCGAATTGCGATATCCACTTACACTAAACCAAGCCGCATCGCTATATGTGCTTGCATTTGCAGAAGCTGGTAACAACTGGGGAAGCGTACAAAACTTCCACCCTCTTGATTTGAGACGCTCAGTAGGAGTCGGCGCACGTATATTTATGCCCGCTTTTGGTCTTTTAGGTATTGATTACGGTTATGGATTTGATGCCATTCCTGGAAATCCTAATGCTAATGGTGGACAATTCCATTTTACCATCGGACAGATGATAAGATAAAAAAACATGCACCAAGTGCTTGTACTGATATACTGCATATTAAAAGCAATAAATCAATTTTGGCAATAACATTTCTCAAAGAAATGTTATTGCTAAAATTGATTTGTCGTAAATTTTTTTTTGATACAACAAGAATAATGATAGCCAACTTTAAAACACGGATTCAACACAAAATCGATACAAAGACAAAGCCACTCGGCGCATTAGGGCAACTCGAAGATTTAGCTTTGCAAATCGCAAGCATACAGCAAAGCGAAAATCCAACACTCAAACGCCCCGCAATACTTGTATTTGCTGCCGACCATGGCGCAGCTACCGAGGGCATTAGTGCTTATCCACAGGAAGTTACGGCACAAATGGTACTCAATTTTTTGAACGACGGTGCTGCTATTAATGTGTTTTGTAACCAAAATCATATCAACTTAGAAATTATTGATGCGGGAGTAAACTATGATTTTGAACCACATACCAAACTTATTCATGCCAAAATAGCAAAAGCTACCAAAAACTACCTCAAAGAAAAAGCCATGAGTGATGCCCAACTCGAGCTATGCTTACAGCAAGGTGCAAAGCGAACACAAATACATCAAAAACTCGGTACGAATATCATAGGTTTTGGTGAAATGGGAATTGGAAATACAGCATCTGCAAGTTTGATTATGCACGGCATCACACAAATTCCGATAGAAAACTGTATTGGTAGTGGTACAGGGTTGCAAGGAAAAGCACTTGAGCATAAGGTTCAAATACTAAAAAAAGCACTCGAAATACACCATACCCCACAAAATCCTAAAGATTACTTAATGACTTTTGGAGGCTTCGAAATAGCGCAAATAACAGGGGCTATGCTGGAAGCTTATCATCAGAATATGATTATCCTCGTAGATGGTTTTATCGCTACAGTAGCCTATTTAGTTGCGACTACCTACGAAGCAAAAATACATAATAATGCTATTTTTTGTCATCAAAGCCAAGAAAAAGGACACGCTGCACTACTCGATTACCTCAATGCAACTCCTATTTTAAACCTCAATTTAAGACTTGGCGAAGGTACAGGCTGTGCCTTAGCCTATCCCATAATCTCAAGTGCCGTGCAATTTTTAAATCAAATGGCAAGTTTTGAAACTGCAAAAGTAGCTCAAAAACTAATATAGCACCATAACACTATACACCGTTCCATAACATGGGCATAACATGGGCGTTGTAATCCTGGTAGTCTTAAAGATGTAATGCTCAAAGTCTTTTAAAACTAACAGTTCTCAAAGAACTGTTAGTTCTAAGCATTACTTATTATACACTACCGTAATCCTGATTTAAAAGTTGCAAGTAAATTAAAAACAGCAAAAAAGTAATTTTCTCAACCTTATTTTTGGTAAGTATAGTTAATCTGCATATATTTATTGCCATAATCATAAGAAATTTAATCTTGGAACTTAAAAACGACGTAATTATGGAGATTACTGCTGAAATAATCGCAGATATAAAAATGAATATTGAAGATGAAGGTATGCGTACTTTTATTCACATAAAAACAGGTGAAGTCTTGGCTGTGCCAGATGAATACAGTTTAATTTATGACGAAAATAAAGAACTCTGGCAAGATGTCTTAGCAAAATGGAAGAACAATAAAGATGATTATTATGAAATAGAGCGTTGGACAACAGCTTACGATTTTAAGCTCATGCAACGATTTGCTGAATATCTAACTGAAGATAAAGACCTTCAAGAGCAGGTTTTTGAAGCACTTAACAGGAGAAAACCCTTTCATAATTTTAAATGGATTATAGGTAACTCTCCTTTTAGGGAAAAATGGTTTGATTTTCGCGAACAAATGTATCAAGCTTGGATAGAAAAACAACTAGCATACTTCAAAAGCTACCTTGACAAAAACGAGCATAACGCTAAATAATACATAACCACCCTACCCAGTTTTTCCACAAATAAACTTATGGGCTTTATCGATTAAAACCCACAATTTTAATCATGGGAACTAAAAAGCCGTATAAATCGTAGGTGAATCTCCTTCGCTTTTGCTTTAGAAAAACGACGTTTTTAGCGGTGTTTTGATAATTTCAAAGGCTAAAATATGGATTTACGGCTTATTTTTATTATTTTCTTCGTCGCAATGAAAATTTTCAACTATCGGGAGGGTCTAACGGCCACTACGGGTGTACAACAATTTTGCTAAATATGCCCAGAACTAACAGTTTTCGAAAAACTGTTAGTTCTCAAATTATCTAAGTTGATTGACCAACTTGACGTACACCCACCACTACCGATGCTTTCCCCAATTTGTTTAGGTAAGTTATATCGGGTGATGACTGCAAACACGGCGATAAACTTTGGGTACATATTTCTTAGATGCCCCTAATAAACATCATACTTCAAAGAAAATATAAATTTCTGGCTTATTTTTAGTAGCTTTGTCGAAGAACTAATCATGAGATAAAAAATGGACTGGATAAATTCAATTGCGGCGACTCCTTTTTATGAGTTTGCCATTATTTTAGCCTTAGCAGCACTCTTAGGTGCGGTCGGGCAGTTGCTAAAGCAGCCTCTTATTGTTATGTTTATTGCCTTGGGGGTGATTGTCGGCCCCTCTGTCCTTGATATTGTGCAATCAAAAGAAAATATTCACCTTTTAGCAGAAATAGGTATTGCAGTATTGCTTTTTATTGTAGGTCTAAAGTTAGATTTACGAATTATACAATCCGTAGGTAAAATAGCTTTACTTACTGGTATGGGGCAGGTTTTATTTACCTCTTTTTTTGGATATTTAATTGGTTTGGCTTTAGGCTTTTCTTCTTTGCATAGCTTTTATATTGCGGTTGCGCTGACCTTTTCAAGCACAATTATTATCGTAAAACTACTCTCGGATAAAAAAGAAATTGATTCTTTACACGGTCAGATAGCTATTGGATTTCTTATTGTACAAGATATTGTTGTTATCTTGGTAATGATTGTTTTATCTGCAATTCAAAGAGGTGGTGATACACCACTTTCACAAGATATTATACAAACACTTCTCGCTGGTGTAGGTTTGCTTGGCTTCACACTTGTGGCTATGAAGTGGATTCTACCACAACTAACTGCTTACTTGGCTAAATCGCAAGAACTACTCACTTTGTTTTCTATTGCGTGGGCAGTAGCACTTGCATCGGGCGGCGAACTTATAGGATTTAGTGGTGAAGTGGGTGCTTTTTTAGCGGGTATGAGTTTAGCATCTTCTGATTTTAAGGAAAGTATAAGCAATAGGCTTGTGAGTCTGCGTGATTTTTTATTGTTATTTTTCTTTGTCAATTTAGGTGCAAACCTCGATTTATCTATTATTAGTGGGCAGATTCATACAGCAATTTACTTTTCATTTTTTGTACTTATAGGTAATCCGATTATTGTTTTGATTATCATGGGTGCAATGGGCTATCGCAAGCGAACTGCATTTTTAGCAGGGCTTACCGTAGCACAGATTAGCGAATTTTCTTTAATATTTGTTGGACTTGGTTTTGCTGTTGGGCATATAACCAGTGAGATCGTCGGTCTTATTACTTTAGTAGGCCTAATTACAATAGCTCTTTCTACTTATTTAATTTTATATTCGCATCAAATTTTTGAGTTTATATCACCTGCGCTTAGTATTTTTGAAAGGAAGGGAAAACTATCTGAACATGAGTATATCAATATCAAGTTCCAAAAATATGATATTATCATTATCGGTTTAGGACGCTTTGGTAACTATATAGCAGATACGCTCGATGAGCATACAGAAGTAAGCTATGTAGGGATTGACTTTGACCCAGCCATTATCAAAGCATGGAAAACACAAAATCGCAATATCATTTATGGCGATATAGCTGATCCCGAGCTTTTAGAGCAAATACCTTATCAAAAATCAAAAATAATAATCAGTACGGTTACTGACTTGGAGCTTTCCAAACATTTGCTCAAGGCTTTAAAGCAAGGTCAGTACGAGGGTGAAATTTTTATTACGGCACTCACAGAAAAAGATTATAAACTTCTCAATGATTTTGGCGCAAAGCATATTTTGCGAGTGCATACTATGGCAGCTTCTAATTTCTACAATACGTTTATTCAAAAAATTAAATTTTGAGTACCATAAGACATACCACTATACATTTTTTCATAACGTGGGGGGGCAGAATCTACAGGCTATGGAAAAATGAGCTTAGAAATGACATTTATCAGATAAATGTTATTTCCGGCTGCCGAATGTATAGCCGTATGACAATAGGATACATCTTTCCATAAATGGCTTAGAAATAATACCTAAAACGTGATAATCCTTCTTGTTTTTAGCGGTGTTTTGATAATTTCAAAGGCTAAAATATGGATTTACGGCTTATTTTTATTATTTTTGCCTCCTGAATACACAAACAAAAGCATAAGCACATGCGGTTTGTGCTTTTGTATTATTTAAATTAAACAAAAAAGCCATGTCTGATAAAACAGAAAGTAAGAGACAAAAACAAGTAGCCCGCCAAATTCAAAAAGACTTGGGCGATATTATTATGCGTAAAAAATCCGAATTAGGCAGGCATTTTATTACAGTTACAGAAGTCAAAGTAAGTAGTGACTTAGGTATGGCAAGAGTTTATCTGAGCCTACTTGGAGAAGGGGATAAGCAAGAAACTATGGAAGTTATTAAAAATCAAACTTCTATGTTGCGCCACGAACTCGGTAACAGAGTGCGTCATCAACTGAGAAGAACCCCTAATATGCAGTTCTTCTTAGACGAAACCCTCGAAGAAGCACAGCGCATTGAGAGCTTACTCAATACACTTGATATTCCCGATAAATACAATGAACAAGATTTAGGCGATACCTATAAGGACTAAATACCCAAAGCCAAAAGGAACATTTTTTATAGTATATAGGTTTATAAGCCTTGATACTCATAAGCATTAGCACTCGCCTTGCTCAATAGATAGGTGAGTGCTGGCTATTTGAAATTCATTTTTAGTCAATTTTTATTTTACAACGTTTTTAACGGACTTTGAACCCGTTTGAAAAAAACAATTTATATGAGCAAAAAAGGAAGAGTGCTTGTCGCTATGAGTGGCGGTATTGATAGCTCGCTCACCGCAGTACTATTGCATGAGCAAGGCTATGAAGTTATAGGTATGACAATGAAAACTTGGGACTACGCCAGCTCGGGTGCTACCAACGGCAAAGAAACAGGTTGTTGTAGCTTAGATTCTATCAATGATGCACGAATTATTTCGGTAGAATTAGGATTCCCTCATTACATTTTGGATATCCGTTCTGAATTCGGAGATTATGTTATAGATTATTTTACCGAAGAGTATATGGCAGGGCGAACCCCTAATCCTTGTGTGCTATGCAATACGCATATCAAATGGGACGCACTGCTCCGAAGGGCAGATAAACTCAATTGCGATTATATCGCTACGGGGCATTATGCTAATATCCGAAAAGAAAATGACCGCTACATCATATCAAAAGGAAAAGACCGTAAAAAAGATCAGTCTTATGTCCTTTGGGGTGTATCGCAAGAAAGCCTTAGCCGTACTATGTTACCGCTTGGCAATCTTACAAAAGCTGAAATAAGACAAATGGCAATAGACAGAGGATTTAATAGTTTAGTACAAAAATCTGAATCCTATGAAATTTGTTTTATCCCAGATAACGACTATAGAAGTTTTCTCAAACGCCGAGTTGATGGATTAGAGGAATCCTTAGTCGGTGGTGATTTTGTACTCGAAGATGGTAGCGTCGTCGGAAAGCATGAAGGCTATCCTTTTTATACCGTAGGGCAACGCAAAGGATTAGGTATAGCTTTGGGCAAACCTTATTATGTTTCTGAAATTAGAAAAGAAACCAATCAAGTGGTATTAGCTACCAAAGAAGAACTCGGTAGAGATGGTATGATTGTGCAAAAACTTAATTTGCAAAAATATGAAAAAATCAATAATCCCATCGAAACTACAACAAAAGTACGTGTACATCACGATGGTGCGCCCGCTACTATTGAACAAAATGGAGACCAAATTACGGTACTTTTTCACGAACCTGTTGAGGCTATTGCGCCAGGGCAGTCCGCTGTTTTTTACGAAGGGGACGATGTTATTGGCGGAGGGTGGATCAAATCCTCTTTTCAGCAGTTTGGAAACGAGCGTGTAGATAAGCAAATTATGCCCAATCAGGTGTATCAGCCCAAATCATAAGGCTTCAATTCAATCTAATTACTTGCCTAATTATCAATAATTTAGGCATAAAAAAGAGACTATTTTGTGAAGCAGAATAGTCTCTTTTTACTTCCAGATTCATACTACTATACATTCGCTAGCCAGAAATAACATTTCTCAAAGAAATGTTATTTCTGGGCACATTTAGCAA
>JAFIER010000084.1 GCA_020832465.1 Bernardetiaceae bacterium | reverse complement strand
ATAAAAATCAGCTTACAGAAGCTAAAATAAAATGTAAGATTATAAATGTTTTTACAAATATTGGAATGCCTAAAACTATCAAAATTTTAAAAAATTAGACAGAATTTAATGAGGTGGTAACGACACGTTGCAACAACGCCTATTTGAGTTCATAAAAGCATAAGCGTGTGTATCAGTAGTGATAAGGCTAACCGAGCCGTGTGCGATATCTAAACGATCTCCTATTATGACTTGCGATTTTTCTATAATTGTATCCCAAATGAGCTTACCATTGGTATCAAGCCTAAAGAAAAAGCTATCTTTAAATTCAGCAATGGGTACCGAATTTGTACTTACCGTACTATTAGGATTCAATTCTTTATATCCTCTATAAAAAGACTCTGCATGCCCAATCAGGCTTCCATCTTCGAGTATTTGCAAATGAGTTATTTGGCATGTCCAATCTTTTAGAAAAGGAGAGGCCTCGAGGTAGTGCTTGGCTTGCTGTTCTATTTTTAGCGTTTGCGTATTGATTTTACAAAAAACATAACCTTGCTTAGAGTTTTTACGCTTACCTTCTTCAAAAAATGTAAGGCAATAAAGGTATTTCTGTTCTTTATCAAATACGATACGCGTAGGTGTAAAAATTTTGTGTTTCTTATCTTCGATATTCATATCAATGACAATTTCTTCTAAATCTTTGCCTTTGCGCAAAACGTGAATATAATTGGTATATTTTTCAAGGTAAAGTGGCACAAATATATCGCTCTTATCATTGATAAGCGGATTTCCGTATTTAATATATCCCGGAAAACCTTTCTTTTCTGAATATTTATCTTCGGTCTGCCATAATACTTTGCCCGTATTCTCAAGGACGCTAACTTTATAAGAATGGTCTTTTAATTTACGATTAGCAGCGGTTAGAATAGTTGCTATTTTACGTCCATCTGGCGAGGCTGGTATGATTTCAAAATGCTTTGCATCTGGAAAATCATAATAGTAATCTACTTCGTCTAACTCCTTATGCTCACCTTCAATTTTGAGGGTGCTTGCATTCACTTTGCAAAATACAAGATTCTTATAACGCAAAGAGCTACCTACTTTATCAACAGAGTAAAAAAGCAAAAGATTACCATCAGCTGCTAAGTGTAGCTTAGCTAAGGCTATGGATTGTCCTTGATTGAATTTCAGGTGTAGCTTCTTGATTTGTCTTTATAAGCTCACCATTTTCACTATAATGCCTAAGTACGAGGCTCTTATCACCAGCAAGATTGAGTTTATAGTTTAAGCTTGCACTCACATATTCACCATTAGGTAAATTTACTACCTCCAAAAACTCTTCATGATTTCCCGTGTTACTGACTTTGCCAAAAGAAACTTGCTGTGCATAACTCGGAAGATAGCAGCAAAACAAGAAAAGTGCAAAAATAATTTTAACGTTTGATAAATTCAAAATAATTCAATTAAAGTTTCAAATAAAAAAACAGCGTTTCATAGGTGGTAGCGAAAAACTAGCTTGGCATTCAATCCTTATCATAATAAGAACCAGGCATACTTAGTATCTCAAATGCAATAATGCGCACTTCTCCGACTTCCTCTTCTAAAGAATAGCTTACTCCAACTTTGGCTACCCAAAAAAATACAATACGTTTTGTCTCGGCAACATCTTGATACACAACAAGACGGTGCGTGCTCTCTTCATATTCATAGCAATTTTTGTCAGCAGAAGCACATTTTACAGTAATAAGCCCCTCTGTGTCCATATTTACTATCGCACGTAGTTTTTCTTTTTTGCTTAAATCCTGTTCCATCTGGTCATTATAACCCAAAAACCAAGCATATCCTGTAAAAAGATTGCGAGGGTGATATACATTACAAGCAAAAACAAACCAAATCATCATCGTTATACATATTCCACGAGATATTTGCAAAGCTAAACGCATAAATAAATAACTTTATACACAAATCAAGGAATAGGCTGTAGCAAGGCAATCTGTATCCGGTCTATAAATAAACCTCAAATAGACTAAAATCCTCTCTTATACAGGGTTTTATCCTCCATTTGCATTTTATGAATAAAATACAATCAAGCACACACAGCGGTTGAAAAACTGTGAGTACAGATGAGTGCTAATGCTGTAGGCTGCAATTCATATTTACGCAGCCATAAGTTTAGCACTAACATTTCTGACAGAAATGTTAGTGCTCGGGTCGCTACGCCGTGTTTGCTGCCCCCCACCAAACACAAACCACTTAATTTAAAATGCACCCATGCTGTACCTTACAAATCTGCTAATGCTGCTTCTAAGGCTTGAATTTTGGCTTCAGCATCGGCTTTTTTCTGCTGTTCTTTTTCTACAACAGCAGGGGCTGCATTATTGACAAAGCCTTTGTTACTGAGCTTTTTGCTTACGGATTGCAAAAATCCTTTGGTGTATTTGAGTTCTTTCTCGAGGTTTTCACGCTCGGCTTCCACATCGATAAAGTTTTCCATTGGAATCGAGAACTCATCGCTGCGCACAACAAAACTGGCAGCCTGCGGTGGCTTTTCATCAGAAAAATGCACCTGCTTGATATGACCGAGCTGCTGAATCCAACTCATAAATTTTTTGTACAAATCCCTATTGCCTTCGGTTTTGATATGCAAATCGAGCGGTTCTTTAGGCGAAATTTGCTTGCTATTGCGCGTATTGCGGATTTGAGAAATCAACTCAAAAATGGCTTCACTTTCTTTGAGTAAATTTTCGTTGGCTATGAAATCCGTAGCATTGGGATAGTCCGCACGTGCCAACATTTCGCCTGCTTTGCGCTCGCCGATAGTGTGCCAAAGCGTTTCGCTCAAAAATGGCATAAAAGGGTGCAATAGGCGCATCAAATTATCTAAAAATCGGATAGCCTGCTGCTGCGCCTCTGCCGAAATGGGTTTGCCATACTCGGGTTTGATAAGCTCCAAATATTGCGAACAAAAATCCCCCCATATCAATTTGTAAAATGTCAGGAGCACGTCCGAAATGCGAAACTTCGAGTAATGGTCTTCACTAAGGACAATAGCCTCCTGCAATTTGGCTTCAAACCATTGGTTAGCCAAAACTTGCGTCTCGGTCGGTGCGCTGCTATCGGTCTCAAAGCCCATAATCAGACGCATTGCATTCCATATTTTGTTGGAAAAATTACGCCCCTGCTCGCAAAGTTTTTCATCAAAAGGCAAATCATTGCCCGCTGGAGACGAAAACAACAAACCTACACGCACCCCATCAGCCCCGTATTTTTCTATCAGCTCGAGCGCATCAGGAGAGTTGCCTAAGGATTTAGACATTTTTCTGCCCAGCTTATCGCGGATAAGTCCTGTCAGATATACATCTTTGAAAGGGGCTTTGCCCGTGTACTCGTAGCCTGCGATAATCATACGAGCAACCCAGAAAAACAAAATATCAGGACCTGTAACGAGTACGCTCGTAGGGTAAAAATAATCAAACTCTGCATTTTTGCCTTCGATAATTCTACCACTTTCAGCATTAAAACTCTCACCCGAGATGCCATTAAAAACCTCAAGGGGCCAAAGCCAAGAAGATGCCCACGTATCGAGCACATCTTCGTCTTGACGCAAATCTTCAGCTTTCAAGTTAGCGTTGCCTGTGGCTTCACGTGCGACCTCAAGAGCCTCCTCTACTGTCGCTGCTACGACAAAGTCATTTTCACCTTCACTGTAATAATAAGCTGGAATGCGCTGCCCCCACCAAAGTTGCCGTGAGATACACCAATCACGCACATTTTCCATCCAATGGCGATACGTATTTTTGAATTTTGCAGGGTGAAGCTGTACCTCGTCTTGCTCTACGGCTTCGAGGGCACGCTTCGATATTTCTTTCATCTTGACAAACCATTGCAACGAAAGCTTAGGCTCTACGACCGAACCGGTGCGCTCCGAGCGACCGACTTTGTTAGTAATCTCCTCCGTTCCGATAAGATACCCCTCCTCTTCCAAATCTTTTACAATTTCTTTGCGGAGTGCGAAACGGTCTTTGCCTACATATTTTTCTATGCCACAATTTTCATTGACGCTGCCGTCGTTATTGAGCATATCGATGACTTCCAAATGATGACGCTGTCCGATTTCGTAGTCATTAGGGTCGTGGGCGGGCGTAACTTTCAAGCAGCCTGTGCCAAAGTCTTTGTCGACATAATCATCGGCAATGATAGGAATAGGGCGGTTTAGAAAAGGCACAAGGGCGTGCTTACCTATCAAATCCTGATACCGCTCATCTTTGGGATTGACAGCAATCGCCGTATCGGCTAAAATAGTTTCGGGGCGTGTCGTGGCAATTGTGAGTTTGCGGTCGCTATTTTGGATAGCGTACTGAATTTTGTAGAGTTTTGAGATTTCGCCTTCCTCTTTGTAAAGGACTTCTTCGTTGGAGAGGGCGGTTTGTGCTTCGCAATCCCAGTTTATCATACGCAAACCTCGATAGATATATCCTTTTTGATACAAATCTACAAAAGTGCGGAGTACTCCTTTGTAATAATGCTCGTCGAGGGTAAAGTTTGTACGCGACCAGTCGCAACCTGCGCCGAGTTTTTGGAGTTGATTGAGTATAATACCGCCGTATTTTTCTTTCCATTCCCAGGCGTGCTCGAGGAATTTTTCTCTGGTGAGGTCTGATTTTTTGATACCTTTTTCTCTTAGCATACGCACAACTTTGGCTTCTGTAGCGATAGAAGCGTGGTCGGTGCCAGGCACCCAGCAGGCTTCATAGCCTTGCATTCGTGCTCTTCGGGTCAGAATATCTTGAATAGTATTGTTGAGCAAATGCCCCATGTGCAGAACGCCCGTTACATTGGGTGGCGGAATGACAATCGTATAAGGTTTTTTATTGGGATTAACATGCGCCTCAAAGGCTTTATGCTCGAGCCAGTAGGCGTACCATTTGTCTTCGTGTTCTTCGGGATTATAGGTTTTGGCTATCTCTTGCATCAGAATGGCATTTTATGCGATAAAATGTATTAAATAACGGAATGCAAATCCATAACTAACAGTTCTGTGAGAACTGTTAGTTATGGATTTGGAATTTGCAAAAATACAAAAATTATGGTATTAAATGATTTTTTTGTATCTTAGATTTCAGAAACAAAAGTAGAACTCAGCGTTCTGCTTATAATATCTTTTTTTCAAATCCAAATATTAAGTTATGGCTATCGAGACTATCAATCGTTTGCAAGAAGAAATTGACTACAAAATTGCCGATATAAAATCTGATGCGATGAGCATGTCTATTGGTGAGTTGGTGAGTTTGTATCAAGGCAAAGAGTTAATTATTCAACCTGAATTTCAACGTTTGTATCGTTGGAATATAGAGCAAAAGTCCCGCTTGATAGAAAGTATTTTGTTGGGAATTCCGCTGCCTGCTATTTTTGTTTTTCAAAATGACGACTCAGGTGTATGGCAGGTTATTGACGGATTGCAACGCCTCTCTACAATTTTTGAGTTTATGGGAATTTTAGAAGGCTATGAACCCTTGCAGCTCGTCGGTACGGAATATCTACCTTCCTTAGAGGGCAAAGTGTGGAGTGAAGATTTTGCTACGGATAAAAATCAAGCCTTCACTATGGCACAACGCATGTTTGTCAAGCGCGCCCGTATAGATGTCAAAATCATACTTAGGCAAAGCGATAAAAATGCGCAATACGAAATTTTTCAGCGTTTGAATACAGGCGGTACGGCACTTACAGAAGCCGAGATACGCAATGCTATTTTGCTTATGGAAAATCCCGAGTTCCATACGTGGCTTACCGAGCTTTCAGAAGTAGAGAGTTTTAAAGAGCTTGTTACACAAGTTATATCAGATGCCGAGCAGTTGCAACAGTACGATAAAGAACTTGTTATACGTTTGCTTATTTTTAAAAATAAAGAAGCCGAATCGCTCAAAAAAATACGTTCTTTCAAAGATTTTATCAATATCGAATCTGTCAAAATTGCACAAACGCAGGCTATAGATTATAAAAAAGAAAAAAATGAATTTGTTATACTTTTTGATACGCTTCAAGCAGCCTTAGCCGATGATGCTTTTAGACGTTTCAATGTCAAGAAGAATAAATTTGAGGGAAGATTTGCGGTATATGCTTACGAAATTATCACGATGGGACTTCTTCCTCACTTAAATCAGTTGCAAAAATATAGTGCACAAGAGGTCAAGCAAATGATTATCCAAATGTGGAAACAAGCCGATTCTGAAATTTATGAGCTGCGTGCGGGCAAAAACCTAAATATGCGTATTTACAATACGATTGTTTTTGGTAGAAATTATTTTGATAACATATTCAAAGACTAAAAAATGATGATGCCACATGAGAACTGTTGAGGAATTACAAAATGCTTTAAATGAAGAAAGTAGTTGGCGTAAAAAAGAACTCTCATTTTTTCTACAGCTTATCAAGCAAAGACAAAAAGAAAAAAGAGGGATTAAAAATGCCCACAGCTATTTATTGCGAGCTGCCTTTAGTAATTTGTACGCCCATTGGGAAGGCTTTGTAAAGCAGTCTACACTTAATTATTTGCTGTTTGTAGCGGCTCAAAACTACTTACTCAAAGAACTTACACCTAATTTTACCGCAATATGCTATAAAGAAAAGCTCAAAACGCAGACTTCTCACAAAAGAGTAAAGCCTTTTATAAACTTGATTGAAGAGACTGAAGGTCTGACATTTGAAAAAAGATTTGCAGCTAACAGTGGTGTCGATAGGACTTCGAATCTTAAGTTTGATGTACTGCAAGACATCTTGCAGGCTATTGGCTTAGATATGCCTGATGATATCATCATGCGGAGGCAGCAGCTTGAGCAACTGCTTGTGATTAGAAATAAGGTGGTGCACGGCAGTCGATTGTATCCCTCTTTCGAGGAGTATCAAGAAATTCAAATTACGATTATCAATCTTATCGAGCGGCTGAAAAATGACATTTTAAACCAAGCCTTCGAAAAAAAGTACAGTATAGAACCACCCTCTCACTATTCCAATATTGGCTAAAATACCTCAAATTTCTAAAAAAATATTATGCCTAAGGTTGTTTTGAATATAGCTTATTTTCCATGAACCTGCACTTTGATCAGCGTTTTACAATTTTAATTTTTAATTTTTGCTTGCTAATTATTCCTTAACGAAACAGGATTGCTTATTTTGCTGTTAAATCATGGCATAAAAAAATTTGATACAGAGAACCGCCAAAGCCATGACCTTTAAAGAACTCAAACGGCTCGTCGCACAAGGCGAGGGGCAACACATAGAATTTAAAAGAAAAGTTTATTACCCTCAAAAAATCATGCGTGAGGTGGTTGCTTTTGCTAATAGCGAAGGTGGGAAATTATGTATTGGAGTTTCTGACGATGGACAAATCCCTGGTTTGAAGCACCCTGATGACCATTTATTTTTGATGCAACGTGCCATTGAAAAATTTGCTAAGCCAGAGATTGCATACCGTTTGTATCGCATTCCGATTCCTTATCAAAGTGAGCGTGAGGTTTTGGTTTTTGATATACCTGCGGCAAAGCAAAAGCCTGTATTTTTGATTTATAACTTGCGCACTTCGCGCGGACGTGCTTATGTGCGTGTAGCGGATAAGAGCTTGCAAGCAAGCCGCGAGATGCGATACATTATGAAGGCAAGTCTCAACTCCGAAGGTACGCTTTTGCAGTATGGAGACGCTGAGCAACATTTGCTACGTTACTTAGGTTCGCACTCCTATATAGATGTACCCAAATATGCAGAAGTAGCTAATATTAGCCTCAACGAAGCCTCACAGATATTGGTGCGCATGACTTTAGCACAAATACTGGAGATCATACCCCAAGAGGGCGGCACGGATAGATTTATACAAATTTCAGTAGATTGATCAAAAAACACTTTTTATGCGGTCTGCCCCAAAGAAGTTCGTAGGCGAGGTTAGAGTTTATGAATTGCGTAAGAAGAGAAAGCCTGCGGTGAAGCGGCAAACCATTTTTTTGTTTGTTGCCATACGCCTTTAAAAAGTGTTGAATGGCGATAGGCCTCTAACGCATCTGGGGAGTCCCAATGGCTATAAGTTCTAAAAATACAAGGGTTTTCCGCATCTTGCCAAAGTTCGAGGTGATGACAGCCTTCAAAATGTCTAATTTTTTCTTTATTAGCTTCAAAGTGCGCTTGAAAATCAGCTACATATTGGGCTTCAAATTCCATAATGACAATACGAATGAGCATAAAACTATGAGTTTTGGGGGGTTCACTGAAAAAGGAGTGCTTGTGTCGCTGCTACCTCTTGTTTATTTGTATCTGTTCAAATTTTATTTTTTCGGGAATATCGCCCTGGCAGGGACGATAAGCAAGTAGGGTAACTGAGTGTCGTGGATATACATTGATACGCACTTGATTTTGATATTTATACTCCTCTCCTTCTTCCTTATCCTCGCAAAAAAATGCGGGCGTAAACATGACCGTAACTTCGTAAGAATTGGTATTGCGTAAGCGAACTAAGGTATTATAGCGCGTATCAAAAGGCGAACTTTTATGCTGCACATAAAACTGCACACCATCTTTACTCTCAAAAAATATCCACTTATCAGCTACGATGGCTTTTGAGGGGTTACTTTGCGATTGTAATGCAAAAACAACACCCAGCAGACTATAAAATAATGTAATACCAAATATAAAAAACCACCTCATACGATAAATAGTAGGTTATGTAGAAATACTAAAGGATAGGTAGCAATTAAAGAATAGCTAACCGCAGTGCTAACTTACGCAATATGAATGCCTAAAATTACGAAAAACCTATACATTTTGCATATTATAAGACTATAGTTTGCAAAGATTCATGTATGAATGACTTCTTTTTTTATACAAATTTGCGTTCGCTTCTAAGCCTAAGCACTAAAAAGCACTTACTTACCATAAAGCTAATAGTTTTTTAACCGCTACGGTTTACATAGATACAAGAATAGATACAAGATACAAAAAAACGCTTCAGTAATTTACTGAAGCGTTTTTTTGTGTTCTTTTCACCAATTAATTTTATTGTTATGATAGTGGGCTCAGCAGGGCTCGAACCTGCGACCACCTGATTATGAGTCAGGTGCTCTAACCAACTGAGCTATGAGCCCGTAGCTTTAAACAAGTTGGATTATAAAATACTTGCCTAATTGCTTTTGCAAAAGTATAAAGTCTTTTTGTAAAAAACAAGTGCTTTGATATATTTTTTTCAAAATTACAAAAATAATGCTTATTTACACCGATAGCTATACTTGAAGACAGGCTATAGCACAATATCAATCATTTGATGCCTTGGTCTTCTTCTTTGGCTACGCTCTGCGTTTTTCCGCCAATAACTACCACAAACTCCCCCTTAGGCTTATGCAAATTAAAATGTGTAATGAGCGATGCCAAACTTCCGTTTTGGGTCTCTTCATAGATTTTACTAATTTCACGGCTTACTGAAGCTAAGCGGTTTGCACCGAATACTTCTGCACATTGCTCTAAGGTTTTGAGCAAACGGTAAGGCGATTCATAAAAAATAATACTACGCTCTTCTTCCGCAAGTAAGTTTAAACGTGTTTTTCGACCTTTTTTATGAGGTAAAAAGCCTTCAAAAACAAATTTATCTGCAGGAAGTCCTGATTTTACCAATGCAGGAACAAATGCAGTTGCACCAGGCAAACACTCGAGCTTTATACCAGCAACATGAGCAGCGCGTACCAACAAAAAACCAGGGTCGGAGATAGCCGGCGTTCCTGCATCAGAAACAAGTGCCATGGTTTCGCCCTGCGCAAGTCGCTCAACGAGTTTATCTACAACTTGATGCTCGTTATGTGCGTGATAGCTTTGCATGGGCTTTCGAATTTCGTAATGTTTCAAAAGTTTGCCTGTTTGGCGTGTATCTTCAGCTAAAATAATATCTACTTGCCGAAGCACTTCTAATGCGCGAAGTGTAATATCTCCCAAATTGCCAATAGGCGTAGGTACAAGGTATAAAGTTGAATCGAGCATGAAATTGCTATTTGAGTTTTTTAGCTTCGACAAAGACTCAAACTTTGTCAAAATTATTCGTGTTAGCCTACCCGAAATAATATTGCTTCAAGTAAGTTTGTTTCTACAAAAAAATTAATGAGTGAATCGATAAGTATTTGTATAAATTTAGTCATACCGCATCATACTACTGAACATTCTCCTTCCTGCAATAACATTTCTCAAAGAAACGTTATTGCTAAGCCCATTTTTCTATAGCTATTAGTTATAATGCCGAATTGGTTAGCAATATACTTGGTCTTACCATCAAAAATTCATAGTGCAAATATAGTAAATTTGCATTAAATTAAACCTACTGGGTGTACGTCAAGTTAGCTAATCGGCTTAGGTAGGTTCAGCCCTCATAATTTTCAAAAAAATGTAGGCCGAAGCTCCAGCTTCGGAAGTTTACAAATATTAAATACCGGCAATAAAAGAAATGTCATTTATAAGCTCATTTTTTCCATAGCCTGTGAGGTTTGCAACTCCTACGTTATGGAAAAATGTATAGTGGTATGTTATTTTTTTAAAAGTTTTACGAAAACAGTTCCTACGATTTTTTGAATGGTAAAATATTTCTTACATTGCATATTATCAATAAATATTGTCACATTTAATTTGATGCCTAACTTATTAATTATTTAGAGGTTAGCCACGTGCATTTCTTTGAGAACTTTATAGTTTTGTAGCTTTTATATTTTTTACATAACAGTATGTTGATAAAATATTTGTACCAAATCATAATTTTCTGTATATTTATCTTGCTTTCACTTGCTGTAGATGCACAGCCTATCGTGCTCGATAGTACGTTTTTGCGTTATGACTTTCGCACTTCTGATTTTTATTTATACAAAGACAGTTTGCATATTAGAAGCATAGAAGCACTTCCGCAAGAGGGCTTTATACGTCCGGACAAAGATATACCCAATTTAGGGTATCCTAAAGAAACTGTATGGGCGCGCTTCGAAGTACAAAATCAAAGTACTGACGAAAACTGGATATTACATTACAACTGGACATTTAGCGATACAGTTGAGCTCTATGTACAAGATTCAACGGGTTCTTGGTCGTGTAAATATCGTGCTGGCTATCTTTTACCTTTTTCTTACCGTCCTCTTCCTTATGCTGGATTTGCTTATCCAATTCAGTTAAAACAAGGAGAAACTTTGCGTTTTTATCTGCGCATGCATTCACGTGGTCCTTTTGCTATTCCTTTATCCTTCAAACGCCCTATTCAATTACAAAATGAGCAACGCATTACGGACATTTTATACGGTGGATATTTCGGACTTCTATTTGTGATGCTATTCTATAATTTTGTAATCTGGCTATTTTTGAAAGATAGAAGCTATTTGTATTATAGTTTTACGATTTTATGCACGCTGGGAGTTTTTTCTGGGGCGAGTGGGTATGCTGCTCAATATTTATGGGGTGATTTTCCCGTAGCGAATATATATTTTACAAAAGTGTTTATGTCCTTGATTGTCATCTCTACGGCTGTTTTTGCCAATGAGTTTCTCAATACAAAAAAATACGCTCCTGCTTTCAAAAAAATATTTCGTTTTATGATTGTGCTTGCCCTTATAGGTATTGCACATACGTTATACGATATGCAGTCATCGCTTACCAATCGGATTATCAGCTTGCATACGCCGCTACTGCTCGCCGTAGGAATCTGGACGTGGTACAAAGGCAATAAAGCCGCTCGTTTTTTTGTCCTGGCTTGGTCTTTTTATATCGTAGGCGGGCTGGTTGTTACGCTTGCTAATAGTGGTGTACTACCTACAGCAGGTATTTATTGGCATTTAGCCGAAATAGGATCAGCTATAGAAGTAGTATTGCTTTCGCTCGCATTAAGCGACCGCTACCGTATGTACAGAAAAGAAAAAGAAGAAGCACAGCAGCGTGCCTTAGATATTGCAGAAAAAGCAAAAAACGAACTCGAACAGAAAGTAAAAGCCCGCACTCGCGAAATATCTGAAAAAAATGAAGACCTTGTCGCCTCAGAAGAAGAAATCAGACAGCAAGCCGAAGAGTTACAAACCATTAACGATAACCTCTTAGACACACAAACCGAACTCCGAAAACTCTCACTCGTAGCCGAAAAAGCTACAAATGCCATTACTATCACCGATGCAAACGGCAATATTGTCTGGGCAAACCCGAGCCACGAACGCATTACAGGATATACGACCAGAAGCCTTATCGGTAAATCTTTAATTGAACTGCTTACAGAGCAGGAAGCGGATAGCGAAATTATTAAAAACTTACAAAAAGAATTGAGACACCACGATACAATAAGTCATAACCTACAACTTTACAATAAAGAAAAACAAATCTATTGGGTAAACCTCATTGTCAGTGCTGTTAGAGATAATACTGCCGAGCAGAAAATAAGTAACTATATTTCCATCGCCACCGACATTAGCGAAGTACAAAAACAAAAAGAACTGATTAGCCATAAGCACGGGCAGTTTATGAATAATTTGAATTATGCCTCTCGCATTCAACAGTCTTTGCTACCCGATATAGGAGCTTTTGCACAAAATGCCTTTGTGCTTAATCTCCCTCGCGACATTGTAAGTGGTGATTTTTACTGGGCAAAACAAGTAAAAAATCAAACACTTATTGCTGTGGCGGACTGCACAGGGCACGGCACTTCGGCGGCTTTTGTTACGATTTTAGGCATCTCATTGCTCAACGAGATTGCACAAGAATACGACGGTGAGGATATAAGCTATATTTTACGAAAGCTCGACGAGCGTTTGAGTGTTTTGCTCAAAGCCAATGAAATTAACGGACTTGCTGACGGAATGGATATTGGGCTTATCCGATTAGATAGGGATAACGAACGATTAGATTTTGTAGGTGCAAATCAAAACTTATTTGTTGCTAATAAAAATGCACTTGAGGAGTATAAAGGCGACCGAGTGCCAATAGGTTTTTCGCGTATGTACAAAAACAAAACTTTTACACAACAGCAAATCCCTTATCCCGAAGTGGGCACGATGTTGTACTTATCTTCTGATGGCTATCCCGACCAATTTGGAGGCGGAGAAGACAGAAAATTTATGAAAAAACGATTTAAAAAATTACTCATAAAATTGCATCAGCAAGAATTAGAGGCGCAGCGTGCAGAGCTATTGCAAATTTTTGAAGAGTGGAAAGGCAATCAAAGTCAAACTGATGATGTCGTTGTAATGGGGATTCGTTTGTAGTAAAATTTTGTATGATAATGCCTTAGGTTCGAATGCTGATACGTCGTGTCTGCGTTATCAAACCTAAAACAAAAGGTTTTGTAGTTCAGTTAGCAGAAGTTTAATAGCTGTAGCCCGAAGCTCCAGCTTCGGAACTGGCTTACAAGGAAGCTGGGGGCTTCGTTACTACAGGCGCATAAATCTTAAAATTAAATATTTTTACTTATGCCACTATTATGCAAAAATGGGCTTAGAAATAACATTTCTCAAAGAAATGTTATTTCTGGTTATCGATTTCCGGGCTAATTTAGCCAAGTTGTTGTACACCCGAGATTGCTATAAAATCAAGCAGCTTGTTATAAAATTTAGAGGTCTGGTCAAACAAAAAAACCTAAGCAACTTTTCTAAGCTACTTAGGTTTTTTTGAATAACTAAATATCAGGGCTTACTCTGCGTTAGCGCCGATGTTGCCTTGTGCTACGATTGTTTCCAAATCGTCGTCGCTCAAGTGTACATTTACATAACCGTTGTACTGAATAAGTTCGGCATAAGTGATAGCCGTACCGTCAGCTTTTTCAGTAACTTCAGTTACGCTCTCGCCAGTATCGCCATTTACATTAGTAAGCATAACAGCAATTCCACCTGTAGTCTCTACATCATTTTCATGAATATGAGCAGGGTGCGAACCGCCTTCTGGCGTACCTGTAAGTGCAATTACAACTTGTGTAGAGCCGTCGCTTTTTTCACGGAAAGTAACTGTGCCTGATACACCAGACTCTGCTACTGCTGCAAGGTTATATGCCGTTTCTTGACCTGTAAACTCTTCTACTGGATCAGGTTCAGGTGTTACCTCTTCGTCATCGTCGTTGTTGCAACTTGCAAAAGAGAAAATCATTAATCCTGCTAAGAGCAGTGTCCAAAAATACTGAAACATGGGGTTCTTCATAAGTTTTACTTATTTTATACTGAGAAATAAATTTTAAATGTTGTACGAGTTTGTAATGCTTCGTACACTATCTATTCGTAAGAACTTAATATAACGTTGCATTGTTTCTGTTTTTTTTCGCTTGTATTTGCATACATAAAAGAAAATTTATGAAAAACGAATTTAAAAATGCCTTAAAAAACGAATTTTATGTTAGTCAAAAGTGTATTGAGCATATTTTGTATCGTTTTTTGAAAATGAACAAAATGTATCTTTGTTGTTTAAAATGATTTTAAATAAAGCGATTTTATTTTTTTATAACCGAAAAAAAGTTGTATTTTAGCTTTTTAGCTATTCTAAACATTTTATTTATGAGAGAAAGACTATCTGTAGCGGCTTATAAGGACGGCATTTTAGAAGGCAATCGTTTTGTTTTGAGTAGGGCTATTACATTGATAGAGAGTAATTTAGAGCGTGATGCCGTGCTGAGCCGTGCTTTAATAGCGGAGATTCTTCCCCACACGGGCAATAGCCTACGTATTGGCATTACGGGCGTGCCGGGTGTAGGTAAGAGCACTTTTATCGAAAGTTTTGGGCTTATGCTTGCTGCTTTAGGCAAAAAGATAGCTATTTTAGCTATAGACCCGAGTAGCCAGCTTAGCCGAGGGAGCATTCTGGGCGACAAAACACGCATGGAGGCATTAGCACACCACCCTCATGCTTATATTCGCCCCAGTGCGGCGGGCAAATCGCTTGGAGGGGTAGCCCGTAAGACGCGTGAGGCGATGCTACTTTGCGAAGCAGCGGGTTTTGATACTATTATTATCGAAACTGTAGGTGTGGGGCAGTCCGAAACTTTAGTCAAAAATATGGTAGATTTCTTTCTGTTGCTGATGCTGGCAGGGGCTGGAGACGAGCTACAAGGCATCAAACGCGGCATTATGGAAATGGCTGATGCCATTGCTATCAATAAAGCTGATGCTGATAATTTGCAAAAAGCAAAAGCAGCAGCTTCCCAATATAAAAGTGCGCTACACCTTTTTCCACCCACGCCCTCGGGCTGGATTCCAAAAGTCAAAACCTGCTCTGCTATAGAGCAAACGGGGATCAAAGATATATGGAAAATGATTACCGAGTTTGAACAGCACACGCAAATTAAAGGATTTTTTCAGCATAATCGTCAAGAGCAAAACCTAAGCTGGCTACACGAAACGATTAGCGAACAGTTAGAACAAAACTTTTATAATAACCCTTATATCAAACAAGAACTCAAACAAAAAGAAAAACTCGTAGCTCAGGGATTAAAAGACCCCATTACAATGGCACAAGAACTGATTAAAGGCTATCAAAAAAAGGTAGTGTATAACAACAAGTAATGCTTAGAACTAACAGTTCTTTGAGAACTGTTAGTTTTGAAAGACTTTGAGCATTACATCTTTAAGACTACCCAAAAAAATAATCAAATCTGAAAATTTGATTTCTTTGCCTAAATTTGTGGCTAAAGCGAACAATATGTATTATACTAAAAGATTACTGCATGCACATATCAGCATGGCCATGCTAAAAACAGTAATAAAGACTTATGTTGCTGTTATTATGTTTATAATGTTATTGTCAAAATAGTTAGTTTGCAAGCCCTTTGCTATGGAAAAATGGGCTTATAAATAACATTTCTTTGAGAAATGTTATTTATAATTAGCGAATGTACATTAGTATGAAGCATTATAGGCGGAACACACGATCAAGTCTTGAATAGCAGTCTAAAATTCAATCATACCCATTATTTTTATGCGCATTCTGAAAAATTTGTCATATATTTTGCCTTTAATTTTTTGCATCGCCTGCGACTCGGGCACTCCGCAAACTTATAAAGATTTGTTACCCAAAGCTAAAGGCGGACGGAGCGAAATTATGCTTGTCATGGATTCGAGCAAATGGAAAAACAGCCTAGGAGAGCAGGTTAGGGAGGTGTTTCGTGCACCCCAAGAAGGGCTGTTGCAAGCAGAGCCAATTTTTAATGCGCAATGGTTAGATCCTATCAAACTTAATGATTTTTTGAAAGGACACCAAGCCCTTGTTTTTGTGCTTTCGCTTGAAAACTCTGATACACACGGATCAAGGCTCATTAAAAAGTTTTTTTCTCAAAGCAGTTTGCAACAAATAGAGCAGGATACAAGCAAATTCATGCTACTAAAAACCGACCAGTACGCAAAGGGACAGAATATTTTATTTCTTTTTGCCAAAAATGACGCACTCCTCGAGCGACACCTCAAACAAAATACTCAAAAAATAAGGGATATATTACTTAAAAATGAGTACGAAAAAGCCCATAAAAATCTGTATAAAGCGGGCATCGAAGTTTTATTAGAAGAGGAAATACAAAAAGTACAGCACTTTACGGTCAAGATACCCAAAGACTTTTTGATTGCAAGGAATGTCATTGAGCAGGATACAGGTTTTTTCTTTACACGCCAAGTATCGCAAAATATGGATAGAAACTTTTTTGTAGCGCATTGCCCTTATGTATCTGAAAAACAGTTTGAGACCGAAGCCTTATTGGCTTTTCGCGATTCTGTGGCTAAGAAGTATATGAGAGACCCCGATTATGGCTCATATATCCAGATTCAACCACAAACAGAATTTGAGGCGAGTAGAAGGGATTTTACATTCAAAAATCAATTTGCCGTAGAGCTGCGTGCCTTATGGCGCACGAGTTCGCTCTCTATGGGCGGTCCGTTTGTAGCTTATGCTTTTACGAATGCAGACCGAAGCAGATTGTATTATATAGAGGCATTTATTTATGCACCCTCTGCTGATAAGCGTGATTATTTGCGAGAAATGGAAAGCATGATGCGCACTTTTACGTTTAAAGAGTAGCGAAATTTATTTGATAGAATTTTAATGTTTGATTATCAGTGTTTTATAAAGGTGCTACTTCTAAGCCATTGGTACATGGTAGCACGGTTTGAAATAGATAAACCCACAAAATTATGCAAAAAATTATTACTTTTCTTCTCGTATGGATTTGCAGTCTATGTAGTTTACAGCATTTGCAAGCACAAGAGGAGCCGCCCAAACTTTTTTTAGAATTGGGTATGAGTGCTGATGCCTACCGCGGTGATTTACAAAACCGTTTTCGCTCCTGGGGGCGAACCTTTCATATTGGTGCAGTTTGGAACAAAGATGCACTCATCGCACCAGCTACTTCTCTTAGCATAGGGCGCATTCAAGGAAGTAATCACTTGTTTAATGCAAGTATGCCTGATTCCCTACTATTGGAGGGTACTCAACCCAATCGTAGTTTTTATACGAATTTTGTCGCTTTGCAAGCAGAGCTTAGAATACAGTTTTTACGACACGAACGCTACACACTTTATATTGCACCCGGCATCGGACTGCTCAACTTCACTCCACGTGATGATAATGGAAATGCCCTTGCTGACCAGAACAATACACGCAATTTTACAGAAATATATAACAGCAATGCCATTATGTTGCCTATCCGTATAGGTGGGCATTATATCTTTGAAAATGGATTTGGATTTGCTGCCAATATGGGATTTCTTAATCCTTTTACAGATTATCTGGATAATATCTCCGAACTTGGAAATCCTGATAGAAGAGACCAAGTATTGAGTATGAAATTTTCGCTATTGGTTCCGATTAGATAGCTTGCTGAACACAGTGTTTTTTATTCGTATAGTGTGAGTTTTACCTTTAAGATTGAATATGTGGTTAAGAATTATTTTGATAGGGTTTTTATGTGCTTTTTATACTTTGTTTTCTACGGAGCTACATGCCCAAAAAGATTGGCTAAAAGCAACAAAGATAGATTGGTTACAGCTCTCGAAAGTCAATTTCAGAACTGAAATGAATCATGATGTTGGCTATAAAGTATCCGTCCCAGAGTTTCATGCAGATGTGGAGGCTTTAGACAAAAAAAAGGTACAAATAGAGGGGTATATCATACCAATGGAAATAGGTGAAAACTACTTTGCACTCTCTGCCTACCCCTTTGAAGTTTGCTTTTTTTGTGGACAGGCGGGCCCGGAGACGGTCATGGAGGTCTATGTGGCAGAGCCCGTGCGTTTGGATAAGAAAAAAATCAAAGTAGAAGGCATACTGTATCTCAACCGAAAAGATGCTAATCATTTGATTTATATGCTCAAAAAAGCCAAAGAGGTAAAGTAAGTGATTTCATGGCGTAGTTTATAAGTTGGAAATAACTGTTCTTTAATTTGCTAATTATCAAGAACTAACAGCTTACGAAAAACTGTTAGTTCTGAAATTATCTAAGTTGATTTCTAACTTATTATACCTTTGGGATATTGCATTGTAACGCAGTGTAGCGAGCCGTGTTGCTCGATAAGCGGTCGGCAGTCAATCGGAATAATTTCTCTTTCGGGGAATATTTTTTTGAGGCAGGCAATGGCTTCTTCGTCTTGACGAACTTTATAAATAGGCAAAAGCAGGGCGTTATTGATAATCAAAAAATTGGCATAAGTAGCGGGTAGGCGATGCCCCTCAGCACTATAAATGGCATCGGGAAAAGGCAATGGCACTAAGCGATAGGGCGCACCATTACGTTGCCTAAAGCCTTTTAGCTCGGTTTGCATTGCCAAAAGAGAGGGATAATGGCTGTCCGATTGAGGGGGAAGTCCTACGTAAGCAATCGTATCTTTAGCACAAAAACGGGCGAGTGTATCGATATGAGCATCAGTATCATCGCCTTCTAATGCACCGTGATGTAGCCATAGCAGACGCTCAGCGCCGAAAGTATCCAATAAAAAAGATTCAATTTCAGTTTTATTCAAATGTGGATTGCGATTACGCGAAAGCAAACAAGCAGCAGTAGTGAGAAGCGTGCCCTCCCCGTCAGATTCGATAGCACCCCCTTCAAAAACAAAGCCCATATTTTGCATAGGTATTTTTCCAAAAAAACCTTCTGCTTTGAGCTTTTCGTTGATTAGATGATCGTGAAAAGCAGCAAATTTAAGCCCCCAACCATTAAAAATAAAATTGAGCAATACGGTATTATTTTGATTGACAACAATGCTCAGCGGTGCGTGGTCTCGTGCCCAAGTATCATTACTTGGAATGCCTTCTGCCCAAATGATAGCTTCTGGTTTTTCTAAAAGCGGTATAATTTGAGTTTTGTCGTTACTTACAAGCAATACCTTTTGAAAGCGGCTAATGGCATTGATAATATCTATAAAGCAGGGCATTACTTCTGAAAGCATATCAGCCCAATCAGTTGCTGAGTGTGGTAGTGTAAGCTGTACAGCACTCTGCGGCTCCCATTCTGCGGGGAAACGAATATTCATCATATAGAAAAACTAAATATTGGTAAGCAATTAAAGATTATCACGTTTGTTTTTCTACTCCACTTATAAGTGTTTGGTGGGGACAGCAAACACGGCAAGTTTTCTCGTATTATTTAAACGTGATAATAACTATTAGATGTGCAGGTGTTGCGTTTTGGTTTAACCTAATAGCCAGTTTTTGGCTTCGTTTTCCGTTTCAAAAAAAGCAACTTCCATGTAGCGACTAGCCACTGTTTTTGTTTCGGTTTTTTTGGCTAAGACAACAGCACATTTTTTGATATTTTCACTTGCAAATATATCAAAAAAATAGGGTAAAAAAAGCGTTTCCATATTTTCTAATTCACTGGCTTCTATAAGCATTTTAAGGTCTTCGTAATGAGCGGCTTCTACTTTGATTTTACCTAAAGCAACTTCCCATTGCGATTGGGTAAGCCGTTTTGTTAAGTTGGCATAAAGGCAATTTTGCACTGCCACATATTCAATTTGACATAAATCTTCGATAATTTTCATGAGTAAGCAAGCTAATAGTGTGTAGTTATTTGATATATATTTTAAGGTATTAAAAGCCGTAGCAATAACATTTTTTAGATGCTGTTATTACTACGGCTTAAATTTTTAGCTCAAAGTATCATTTTTTTCAGGGTTATCTTTGGGAGCTTCATGTTCTTTGAAAAGCGAAATATGCTCGTTTAAGATAACAGCGTTTTCTAAGTCTTCGAGGTTGTGCACTTTGTGCGAGAGCTCGGCAAGCTCGTGCAATACGCGCGTATCTATGTCATTATCAGAAACATTAACCATATTTTGATCGATGCTTTTGTTTGTGTTTCTCTCTTGCAAATTTTTGAGGCGGTTTGTGAGTTTTTGGAATCGCAAACGGCTCTCGATTTGAAATTTAATTTGCTCGAGTTTTTGCTCTATTTTTTGGTAATAGGCAATGCGTGTCTCGACGAGTTTAATATTTTTATGACAGGCCTCTATAATATTTTTTCCAATAGCTAAGGTATCGGGATCGAGCTTTTCGAGATAATCTTCTTTGAGAATATAAAGAGTTTTGCTTTCATTGGATTTTTTATACTCATAGATAATCTCGGGATTAGGCATTTTTGTAATCTCAAAAGTATCTCTAAGATGGTAAGCGCCCTCATAAGCCTCGAGTAGATTTTGCTCTATTGAGTGCTTTAGGTCTATATCTTCTTGTAAATACTGGTTGTTTTGTGCAATAATTTGCGCAATTTTTTCGACAGATGGGTGCTGCTTGATCATACTTGCAATGACCTTTTCATTAGGTAAGCCTGTATGTAATGTTGCATTAGGTTGCAAAGGTGTTTTGTCGCCTTTGAGCAATCGTGCGTAAGTCTGTTCGAAAACTTTCAAAAACTCATCAAAATCGCCATCTAAGAAAAAATGACATTCGATGTCGTAGCGCCTACCTTGTTTATCTGTAATGACGCATTTTGTCTCGGGGTGGTAGTGTCTTGTTTCTACCTCGCTTTCAAAAAGAACGGTAGCGACTTCACCCTCACGCCTATGACGGCGACGACGCATTTGATTTTTGTGTTTTTCTACAAGTTCAATGCGCTTAATTTCGTCTAAATAAATACGTTCTACTTCGCTATTAGCCCCTCTTGTTACATCTAAATAATCGTTTGTCAGCCGAATACCTTTAATCTGTTTGTACCAATACTCTTTAAAAAGAGGCACTAAAATAGATACAGAAATAAAGGCAAATAATAGCTGAAATAGCATAGGCATCCATACCATGCTATAAGCGAATGCAAGTCCTGTGATGAGTTTGCCTATAAAAACACTGCTCATCGGACGCATTGTAGAAATTTCGTAGATGATATCCTGTTCTTTCTCGTGCAAAACAATGACTATTTTTAAGGTGAAAATTGATTTTTGATATAGCTTTAATAACCTTAAAGCCTTGCGATAAAGGCAAAGCGTTTGCTTTTCGGTCATTTCTTAATAAGGTAAACCCTATTCAAGCAAAAATAGTTTATGATTCTTACTGCCAAATTGTTTTGAACTGCAAAAAAATATGGAAAATAAGCATATAACTGAAAATTAGAAGGTAGTCTTAAAGATGTAATGCTCAAAGTCTTTCAAAACTAACAGTTCTCAAAGAACTGTTAGTTCTAAGCATTACTTGTTATACACTACCAATTAGAAATATCAAGAACCATACTATTATACATTTTTCCATAGCGTGGCGTTTGCAAAACCCAGAGGCTATGGAAAAATGAGCTTAGAAATAACATTTTTCAGAGAAATGTTATTTCTGGTCGCCGAATGTATAGTAGTAGCATAGCAGCTTAATCTTCTAAACACTTGCTATATTTTTTGTCTGTTTTCATTACATTGACTTCATACTGTGCATCAGGGTTTCCAAGCCGCCAAGATTTGATAAAATAATCATAAGACTGCTGCGTGAGTTCGCATTTTCTTTTGCCTGCAAACGCACCACTGACTTTATCGGCTACTTCGCGAAGTTCTTTCCCTGCATTAAAATACGTACGCATAAGTGTTGTGTTTGCTTTATCCTCCGCTTCAGTAGCTTGCTGAATTTTTTTCTCAGCTTCTGCTATTTTAAGATTGAGTTCTATGAGCTTTTGTTGCTGCTTATCGATAGTCTCACCTTTGGCAGTAAGTGCTTG
Organism: Bernardetiaceae bacterium; assembly: GCA_020832465.1. Classification (GTDB taxonomy): domain Bacteria; phylum Bacteroidota; class Bacteroidia; order Cytophagales; family Bernardetiaceae; genus JAFIER01. The sequence goes on along the minus strand of JAFIER010000084.1, from coordinate 10,260 downwards.
GTCTTTAGCCGCTACTTCGTCTTTGAGGTTTACGTTTTCTTGCTCAAGTGCATTTACTTTAGCTTTGAGTGCTGCAATTTCTTTTTGCTTGGCAACGATATTTTTTTTGCGCTCTGCAGCGAGCAATCCACCTAACTCGTCAGCACGGCTGTCAGATTCTTTAAGCCCGCGCTCGAGGTCGATGATATCGTTTAGGCTTTTTTGAAGCTCCTGCTCTATGCGTGCAATTTTTTCTAAGGCATCAGCTTTAGCCAAATCGTCGTCTTTATGCAAATCACCATCTAAGGCAGCAACGCGGTCAAGCCTATCATCGATATGCTTAAGACGCTGGATAAGAGAATCTAAGTCTTTTGTGTTTTTAATACAATCTTCATTACTCATTTCGTTTCCAGATGAGCAAGATACAAAAAGCGCAAGCGCTGTGCAAAGCAAAAAAATGATATGATATTTCATATTCAGAAAATTAAAATTTAGTAGTACGATTTTTTTTTGTAGTTTAAGTAAAATAAAGGCTTGATGCTTATCTTCTATGCAAAAAAAAGTGATAGATTTCAAGCTATTCAAAACGATTTACAAGCCTTATTAGTTTAAGAGGCTAAAAATAATTATTTTTTTTCAGAATAGCACTTTAATGCACAACTTTAATCCACAAAAGTATAAATAAATTTATGAATAAATTACAGTACGAAACAAGTCCCTACCTTTTACAGCATGCGCATAACCCCGTAGATTGGTATCCTTGGGGAAAAGAAGCCCTTGAAAAAGCCCGAAGAGAGGATAAACCCATGCTTGTCAGCATTGGATATTCTTCTTGTCATTGGTGTCATGTGATGGAAAAGGAGTCTTTTGAAGATCATGATATTGCGGCGATTATGAACGAATATTATGTCTGCATCAAAGTCGACCGCGAGGAGCGTCCTGATGTAGATGCCATTTATATGGACGCAGTGCAACTTATGGGAGTCAATGGGGGCTGGCCTCTTAATGTTTTTCTCACGCCAGCGGGTAAGCCTTTTTTTGGAGGTACTTATTTCCCTACGGCGCATTGGGCGAGCGTATTGCGCAAAGCAAATAAGGCATTTAGAGAGGCTAGGCAGGAGATAGAATCCTCTGCCGATAAAATTACGGGCGTGCTTTCCGCTAATATCAGTGAAAAATACGGACTTCAAGCGCACGAAGGAGATTTTAAACCTCAAATGCTCGAACAGATGTATGATACACTGGCGCAGTATTTTGATAAAGAACAAGGGGGAGTCGGCACAGCACCGAAGTTTCCGATGCCCTCTATTTATGAATTTTTACTTCGCTATTATGCCCAAACCCAAAACAAAGAAGCCCTTGAGCATGCTGTTTTTAGCCTTAAAAAAATGGCTTGGGGCGGGATTTATGACCAAATCGGTGGGGGATTTGCACGCTACTCCGTAGATGCCGAATGGATGGTCCCTCATTTTGAAAAAATGCTTTACGACAATGCCCAGCTTCTTTCGGTTTATGCGCAGGCATACCAAGCGAGTGGAGAGCCGCTTTTTAAAGAAATTATACTACAAACAGCAGCCTTTTTGTCCCGCGAAATGCAGCACCGAGAGGGTGGATTTTATGCAGCCTTAGATGCCGATAGCGAAGGTGAAGAGGGCAAATACTATGTATGGGAAACCGAAGAGTTGCGCAAACATATTTCACCCGAAGATTTTGAACTTTTTTCTACCTACTACAACATCGAAGAAGAGGGCAACTGGGAAGAGGCTGCTGCCAACATCTTGTATAGAAACGGAGATGAAGACTATTTGGCACGAGCCAAAGGACTTCATGAAGATACACTCACTCAAAAAGTGCATTTTTGGAAAAAAACGCTGCTCGCTATACGTGCCGAAAGGGTGCGTCCAGGACTTGACGATAAAATGCTCGCCGCTTGGAACGGTCTTACTATCAAAGGTTTTGCACAGGCTTATGCCGCCACAGGGGAGTCCCTACTGTTACGCATGGCAAAAGAAGCCGCAGCGTTTATCGAAGATAAATTATTATACCAAAACTGCAAACTCCTACGCACTTATAAAAATGGTGAAGCTAAAGTGCCCGCTTTCTTGGAAGACTATGCCTTAGTTATCGAGGGCTATACCGAACTTTATCAAGTTTGCTTTGAAGAAAAATGGCTGCAGCACGCTAAAAAACTTTGTGAGTACGCCCTTCAAAATTTTTATGACGGTAATGAAAAGTTTTTCTTTTATACCGATAGCGATGCCGAAGCACTCATTACACGCAAAAAAGAAGTATTTGATAATGTCATTCCCGCTTCCAACTCCGTAATGGCACGCAATCTTTATACACTCGGGCTACTGCTCGACGAACCTAAATGGCGCGAAATAGCAGAGAATATGCTCCGACAAATAGCACCCCTATTGCCTAAAGATGCACGTTTTCTCTCTAATTGGGCATCGCTTTATAGCCAAATCGCTGGGCAAACAGCAGAAATTGCAATCAGTGGTTGTGATTATAAAAAAATAGCCTTGCAGCTACATCGACGCTTTTATCCCAATAAAATTATTTGTGCAAGTGAGACAGAAAGTACCTTACCACTGCTTAAAGCCCGCTATTCAGAAGATAAAACCCTGATTTATGTATGCCGAAATTACACTTGCGGGCTGCCCGCTGATTCGCTCGAGCAGGCATGGACGCAAATGCAAGAATAACTCAAGCCTCGAATAATATTTTATTCTACTAAAATTGCGTAATTTTGTAGGTGATAAAGCCGTAGCATAGCTTTTCCGTGCTGTCAGTTTCTCAAAACGGAGAGACTTCTGTTTTTCAAAATTAATTTGTCATGTAAAAATCCTCAAAAGGGTAAAATATGAAAATCCGTGGGTACAGCCCTGTGCATTTCAAAACCTCGCTGGTGTTTGATGTGGATAGCAAACACGGCGAGTCGGTTTATTGCAAAATTACTTGCTTGGTGAGATACCAAACCTGGCAAACTTAGTGCTTTTGAGGCAGTAAGTTATGTGAGTATGTACAAATATGAATAGCACCCGATGTAGCCTACGGATTTTTTACAAAAAATAAAAAATATCAATATCACATGCATATCAGAACTAAAGGATTTTCTGTCATATACGAAGACAATCACCTTATTATTGTCAATAAATCGCCGGGTATATTAACTCAAGGCGATATTACGGGCGATTTGCCCATTGCAGAGCGAGTAAAAGAGTACCTCAAAGTCAAATACGAAAAGCCTGGCAATGTTTTCTGTGGTGTAGTACACCGCTTGGATAGACCTGTGAGTGGCGTACTTGTGCTTGCCAAAACCTCTAAGGGGCTTTCGCGCATGAGCGAACTTTTCAAAAAACGAAAAATTCAGAAAACTTATTGGGCTATTACGCGCCGCCGCCCTCGTCAAGATGAGGATAAGCTCGTGCACTGGCTCGTCAAAAACAAAGAAAATAATACCGTACAAGCTTTTCGCGAACCCGTAGAAGGTGCGCAAAAAGCCGAGCTTAGGTTTAGAGTAATGGGTAGAATAAACCACCACTACTTATTGGAAGTCATGCCACTTACAGGACGTTCGCATCAAATTAGGGTGCAACTTGCTACTATTGGATCGCCTATCCGTGGTGATGTAAAATACGGATTTCCTAAGCCTAATGAAGATGGCAGTATTTGCTTGCATGCAAGGCGTGTAAATTTTATACACCCCATTAAAGATGAGCCTGTCATTGCCATGGCAGCTTTACCCAATACTTCATTTTGGGAAGAGTTTTTGACTTTGGAAGATTTTAAAGTCAAAGACAAACATTTGCCTTATTTGTATGGATAAATAAGGCATTCACAGCTTTTTGTAAGTTTCCGTGCTGTCAGTTCTGTCATAGTACAAAATTTTATGCCCGATAAAAAAGTAAATATTCTTTGGTGGAAGCGCGACCTTCGGCTCACAGACCATCAACCGCTCAAAGAAGCGATTGAGACAGGGTTGCCGTTGCTACCCATTTATATTTTTGAGCCTTCACTCAAGGCTCACCCCGATTGGGGCATCAGGCATTGGCTTTTTGCTTATCACAGTCTTTTGGAAATGCAAAAAAACTTAGAAAAAGCGGGGCATACACTTTATATTTTTTACGAGGAAGCAGAGGCTGTTTTTGAATATTTGTACGAAAATTTTGATATTCAAAAAGTCTATTCGCATCAAGAGACGGGCATTACACTCTCCTATAAAAGAGACTTAGAGATTGCGCAGTGGCTCAAAACTCGTAAAATTGATTGGCAAGAATACCCCAGTAACGGTATTGTAAGACCTTACAAAGGCAAAAAAGATTGGCAGCAGACGTGGATAGCGCGTATGCAATCGCCACAGCAACAGCCCGATTTGAGCGCGCTCAAAGTAGCGCATTGCGAAGTGCCAGTGCCCTTTCTTTTTGATTATGCTACGATGAAATCCCTAAAATTTTATCCAAAACATTGGCAACCGCCTGGTGAAGAAAACGCTTCCAGATACTTGAAAAGATTTTTTCAAAAGGGTGTAAAAATGTATATGCAGCATATTTCAAAAGCCGAAGCGGCAAGGAGTTCTTGTAGCCGTATATCTCCCTATTTAGCGTGGGGAAACCTCAGCACAAGGCAGGTGTATCAAGCCTATCAAAAAGAAAAAACAAAGACAAAATACCCTAAAAACCTTAAGCAGTTTCGTTCAAGGTTGCAATGGAGATGTCATTTTATGCAGCGTTTTGAGCAGGATACCAGCCTCGAGACCCAAGCCCAAGCCCCTCGTTTCGAGACACTTGAGCAACCCAAAAATGAAAAATGGTTGCGCGCTTGGAAAGAAGGAAAAACGGGCTACCCGCTTGTAGATGCGGCTATGCGTTGCTTATGCGAAACGGGCTACCTCAATTTTCGAATGCGTGCTATGTTGGTCTCTTTTCTGACCCACCAACTTTGGCAACCTTGGCAACTCGGCGCTCACTTTTTAGCTTCGCAATTTTTAGACTATGAGCCAGGCATTCACTACGCTCAATTTCAAATGCAGGCAGGCGTTACGGGCATGCACACAATTCGTATGTATAACCCTATCAAACAAGCTAAAGACAACGACCCGGAAGCTGTTTTTATAAAAAAATGGATTCCAGAGCTTCGAAATCTACCCGTAGGCCTTGCACAAGAACCCTATAAAATGAGCCAGCTCGACCAAGCTTTTTATCATTGTTATATCGGAAAAGATTATCCCGCACCGATTATAGACATCAAAGAAGCCAGTCAGAAGGCGAAAATATTACTTTGGGAAAAGAGAAAACAACAAGAATTTTAAAGCATAGAAAATTACATATTCAAACGTGATAATATCACGTTGTTTGCGGGTTTTATCGCTTTTAGTTTTGAAAAAGCAAAGGAAAAGCCGTATTTTGCCTTTTAATCGTATTTTTAGCAATTATTATGGATACACAAATAATTATAGATATATCTGTTATCGTTCCCATTTATAATGAGGAGGGCAATTTGCTCCCGCTTTATGAACGGCTAAAAAAGGTAATTAGCGATATTACGCCTTCTCATGAGTTTATTTTTGTAAACGATGGGAGTAGCGATCGCTCTATGGAAATTATAAAAAGTTTGGCAGAGGCTGATGCTAAAGTTCGCTATATCAATCTGAGTCGTAATTTTGGTCATCAAAATGCGGTTAGTGCGGGTATTGATTATACGAAGGGCGAGGCTGTGGTGATTATTGATGGCGATTTGCAAGACCCTCCTGAGCTTATTGCACCGATGTACGAAAAATTACAAAGGGGCTATGAAGTAGTCTATGCAAAGCGAAAATCTCGCGAGGGTGAAAGTTTTATGAAAAAATTTACGGCTAAGATTTTTTATCGTTTGCTTGCACGTATGACTTCTTTTAGCATTCCCGTAGATACGGGAGATTTTAGAATCATACACCGCAAAGTAGCTGAGGCCTTGCGCCGTATGCCCGAGACAAATAAATTTTTACGAGGGCAAATTGCTTGGATTGGTTATAAGCAAACTTTTATAGAATACGAACGTGCCAAACGCCATGCGGGTAAAACGGGCTATACCTATAAAAAAATGATTTCTTTTGCGCTTAATGGCATTACAGGCTTCTCTAATGTACCGATTAAATTTGTTACACTTACAGGTTTTTTTGTCTCTGGCGTAGCCTTTTTTATGATTTTGTACTCTTTTTATGTACGCTATTACGACCCTATCAACTACGAAAGAGGCTGGGCTTCTTTAATGACCGGGATTATGTTCTTAGGAGGAGTACAGCTCATCAGTATCGGAATTTTGGGTGAGTATATTAGCAGAATCAATAATGATGTACGCAAACGACCACTCTACTTTATTCAAGAACATAATTTAGAAGATTAGCGTTATATTGAAGCAGGGCACAGACTCAAGTCTATGCTACTGCCCATCACTCTTTTATTTACTCAAGTGTTTAATTCATGTCAGAATATATTGAGATATCAGAAATTGGTAAAATAGAATTGGTGCGCAGCCGTCGTATCAGACGCTTTAACCTGCGGGTCAGCCCGCCAGATAAAATTAGATTATCTATGCCTGAGGGTACTTCCCGTGTGCAGGTGCTTGCTTTTTTGGAAAGTAAAAAGCAGTGGATTCAGGAGGGATTGCATAAAGTCCAGTCAGATTTTACGAATCGTAATACTATATTCGAGGAGCATACTGCTTTTAAAACTCGGACTCATAGCCTTCAAATCCAGCAACAAGGCGAAGTCTTTCGCATAGAAATTCATGATTTTAAGGTTTGGGTTTATTATCCTTTGGGTAGCGATATTCGTCAGATGAGTTACCAGCAAAGCATTAGGCAAGCACTTGAGGAGGTTTGGCGGTGGGAGGCTAAATGTGAGCTTCCAAAACGCTTGGCAAAATTTGCTAAAAAGGCAAAATTTCATTATAATAATGTAACAATCCGAAAAAGCACGACACGCTGGGGGAGTTGCTCGAGTGAGAATAACATCAACTTGAGTTTACACTTGATGCGTTTGCCCGATAGACTTATTGATTACGTGATTTGGCATGAGCTTTGTCATACGGTAGAAAAAAATCACAGTGAGGATTTTTGGAATCTTTTAGAAAAAGTATTGCCCGGCGCAAAAGTATTAGATAAAGAATTGCGTCATTACTCGACCGTGCTGTATTAAGTAGATTGAAGGGAATTTAGTTACCAATTATAAATTAGAACATGGCAAAAATAATATCTGATAGAGCGATTGCGAGAAGGAATACTTGGATTGATAAAATTGACAAAATAGATGGAATCTTTGCCTCTAATTCTCGAATTATAGAAGAAGAATTATCAAAGGAGTTGACTAATAATGGAGCATCTTGTCTTTTAGACCATTTAAGACTATGTGGAAATATTCCTGAATCGTATGGACACGACACAAGCCAAGAAAAACAGTACTCAAAATATACAGATGTTTTACTTTCATTTGCCTATAAAGCAATTGGACTAAAAAGTTTTGTCATAGCTGAACGAGCCGATGTTGCCGATGTAGAGGGTTTTGGTGAAGATTTTAGTTTTGTCGCTGATGCAAAAGCATTCAGATTAAGCAGAACAGCCAAAAATCAAAAGGATTTTAAAGTTCAGGCGATGGACAGATGGAAGCACGGAAAACCTTATGCCATGGTGGTTTGTCCTATTTATCAACTACCGAGTAGAAATAGTCAAATTTACCAACAAGCGATAACTAGAAATGTTTGTGTTTTCACATATTCTCACTTAGCTCTTTTAGTGCGCTATGCAAATGAAATAAGCAGTTCTAAACCAGAAAGCTTATTATATGAGATTTTTAAAACTATTCCTGCTCTAAATCCTTCTAAGAGTGCGGTTGACTATTGGTTAGGAGTTAATAAAACAATTTTAGATTACTCTAAATCTATATTTGAACTTTGGCAAGATGAAAAAAAGGCAGCAATAGAGTCAATCGAAATTGCAAAAGTGGAAGCATTGAAGTTTCTGGCTTCTGAGCGAGAAAAGGTTATGAGAATGTCACATGAAGAAGCTATAATGGAGCTTTTAAAAGCAAATAAAATAGAAAGTAAAATTAGAACAATCAAAAATGTTTCAGATAACGGATTACTTGAAGTAAAATAAAAAATCAATGGATAAGTACAAGAACAAAATAATTGAAGGAAACTGTGTTGACGTAATGCAACAATTTGAGGAAAATTCTATCGATCTTACGCTAACTTCTCCACCTTATGATAATTTAAGAATATATAAAGGTTTTGTTTTTCCTTTCGAGGATATTGCAAAAGAATTATTTAGGGTAACAAAAAACGGTGGTATAGTCGTTTGGGTGGTGAATGATGCAACTATTCAAGGAAGTGAAACAGGAACGAGTTTTAAGCAGGCATTATATTTCATGGAAGTTGGTTTTAACTTACACGACACTATGATTTTTCAAAAAACTAATCCAATTCCTCAAATTTATAGAAAGCGATACAATGGTATTTTTGAGTATATGTTTGTTTTTAGCAAAGGATCAGTAAAAACTCATAACCCAATTAAGGTAGATTGTTTGCATGCTGGTTTAGAACTTAATGGAACAACTTATAAAAATTATTCCAAAGGCGAACAGAAAAGAGAAAAAATGGCTAAACCTGTAAAAAATAAAAAAATTAAAGGAAATATTTGGGAATATGTCGTAGGAAAAAAAGCAGAGGATCAAGAGGCAAAAGGACACCCTGCTCCATTTCCTTGTGCATTAGCAAGGGACCATATTAAGTCTTGGACAAATAAAGGGGATTTAGTGCTTGACCCCATGAACGGAAGTGGGACAACATGTATTTCAGCATTGCAATTAGGTCGTGAATACATTGGAATTGATATGAGTAAAGAATATTGTGAATTAGCACGGAACAGAATTGAAGAGTTCAAAAAGCAATCAAAGCTGTTCGCTATATAAAATACTACCTAAAGCTCTGGGTAGAGCTAGTAGGCGGTTTTAATAAGTCAGTATTCAGTGTTTTTTAATTTGCTACTTCTTTCTTATATACAAATAGCGCATTTTATGAAAAATTATTATCAAATATTGGGTATCAATGAAGAGGCCACGACCGAGGAAATTCGTAAAGCTTACAAAAAAATGGCATTGCGGTATCACCCCGACCGTAACCCCAAGAATCCAGAAGCAGAGGAGCAGTTTAAGCTGATTAACGAAGCCTATCAAATTCTCTCTAAAATGGATAGCCGTAGTAGTTATGACTTTAGAAGACAAAACCAGGAGCAGTCCCGCGCCAAACAAGACTACTCAAAATATACTTACACTGGTTATGAAGAGGGCAGCAATTACCGCAGCCGTCAGTATCGCTATGAACCGCCACCTAATTACCAAAAACGAGAAACTCCGCCGCCTAAGCCCGAACCTTTACTCACAAAAGAGACCAAGCTCGCCCTGCTGATTGTTGCTGTAGTTATGATATTTGCAGCTTTTATAGGTGTTTTTATGATGCGTATCGGCTCTGATAGCAATTTTAAACACGCTCAAGAGGCTTATGAAGCAGGCGATATAGCAGATGCCATAGAGTACTTAGATATTTCGCTCGATCAGAATAAAAACAATATCAATGCTTTAATCTTAGGTGCAGAAATTTATAGTAGCGATATGCAGAATTATAAAAAGGCAATTTCTTACCTGAGCCGTGCTATTACGCTTGAGCCTGAAAATTCTGCACTTTATCAGTTACGTGCTGAGGCGCATTTAGCTTTGCGTAATTATGCCGGGGCTATCAAAGATTTTGAAAAAGTGCTTACTTTAGACCCTGCGCGAGTGAGCATTAGCTTGCGCATTGCTGATATTTACCTCTCCGAACTCAAGGATTTTCAAGAAGCTATTGCTTATTACGACAACATCATCGATGTCTATGAAGATGTCCCTGCTGCTTACTTAGGGCGCGCCGCTGCCTACTATGGGCTTCAAGATTATGATAAAATGGATTTTAACCTCGGACGTGTAAAATTTTTCGGTCTTGAAGATGCTGCTTATCACTATTATAGAGGATTGCACGCCTTCGAAGCTAATCAAAACACTAACCAAGCCTGTCAGCACTGGCAGGTAGCCGCAACTGAAATTACCAAAGCGCAAGAAATGTATAGAAAATACTGTCGCTAAAAGACAATTGCACACAATCTTAAAAGCAAAAATTTAAGCGTAGAGACCAGCTATGCATCGCAGGATTGCGCCCATATTCCCTTTTTTATTTTTCACATGCTTATTTCACTTAATACTCGGCTTG
>JAFIER010000080.1 GCA_020832465.1 Bernardetiaceae bacterium | reverse complement strand
ATGAGGTTTTATAGTGCGCTCATTGTAAGATACACTATCTGGCAAGTAATAGCTCAACTCTTGAGCTGAAGCGATTATGCTACTTATCAAAAACAAAAAAACAAAAAATGAAAGTTTGAGATGCGCCATAAAGAAAATTTGTAATTTGTAAAATTGTATTAGACATTATCACGGTTGAATAATATAAGAAAATTTGCCGTGTTTGCTGTCTTTAAGAAATGCTATTTTTGTTTTTTTTGCATAGCGTATTATTATTCGTCATATCTTTGGATATTGACAACGCCCTCTACTCTTGTGATTTCTTGAATCAGCGTTTCTACTTGATTTTTATTGACGACGCTAAGCGAAATTCTACCTTCAAAAACATTTTTACGTGCTTTAATTGAGATAGATAAGATATTGACTTTGTGCTGGTTAGAAATAACCCTTGTAATGTCATTGACAATTCCCATTCTATCAGTGCCTATGATATGCAAACCGATTTCGAAGCGTTTGTCCTTATCTTTTGCCCATCTGACGGAGATAATTCTATCTCCAAAAGAAGCCATCATTTCTACGGCATTCGGGCAGTCAGTTCTATGTACGCGAATGCCCCTACTCACGGTAACAATACCAAAGATGTCATCACCAGGTATAGGTCGGCAGCAACTCGAGAGGCTGTATTCCATATCGGCATCACTGCCTCCAATGACAAGCTCGGCATCTTTTCTTTTGGGTTTGGGCTTATCCAAAGGTGTAGCCTCTTCTTTGCTTGTTTGTAGCTCTTTTTCTTTGAGCTTATTTTTGTTAATACTTTCTCTAAATCTCTTAATTTCAGTATGTTCAATTGCACCTTTTCCGACAAGCAGGTAAAGCTGTGGGACGTTTTTAGTAGCAAAATAATCGACGAGTTGGTTCAAGACTTCATCGTCATAGGGCATGCTCAGTTGTCGTAGCTTTCGCTGAATAATTTCTTTGCCCTGCTCCATGATTTCTTTTTGGTCTTTCTTGAGCAGCTGTTTAATTTTGGTTCTTGCTCTCGAGGATTTAACAATTTTGAGCCAGCCTTCATTAACCTTAGGCTTCGAAGATGTCAGGATTTCGACTTGATCTCCATTTTGTAAGGCATAAGTAAGTGGTACAAGTTTATGATTAACCTTTCCGCCCATGCAATGTTCTCCAATTTCGGAGTGAATTTCAAAAGCAAAATCCAATACAGTATGCCCAGCTGGCATGACTTTGACATCGCCCTGCGGTGTAAAAATATAGACTTCGTCTTTAAAAAAGTTGCTTCTAAAGTCGTCCATAAACTCTAAGGCAGAGAGTTCGTTATTTTCTATGGTTTCTCTGACTTTATTTATCCACTGCTCTATGCCTCTTTCGCTTTTATCGTCTTTGCTACCTTTGTATTTCCAATGTGCGGCATAGCCTTTTTCGGCAATTTCGTCCATGCGTTTACTTCTAATCTGGACTTCTACCCACTGCCCTTTGCGGCTCATAACTGTTGTATGCAAAGATTCATAACCGTTGGCTTTAGGTATGCTAATCCAATCCCTAAGTCGTTTTGTATTAGGCTGGTAAAAATCTGTAACAATAGAGTACACACGCCAACAAGAAGCCTTCTCTTCTCGCTCGGGTATATCTATAATAATTCTAATGGCAAACAAATCATATACTTCGTCAAAAGACACGCTTTGCTTTTGCATTTTATTCCAAATAGAAGCTACGGATTTGAGACGGCTTTTGATGGTATAATTATACCCCAATTTGTCAAGCTCCTCAACGATAGGCTTCTTAAACTCATTGATAAAACGAGTTCGCGCCGCTTTGGTATTTTTAAGGTGTGCTATAATTTTGTTATAAGCCTCTATGTTAGAGTATTTTAAACTCAAATCTTCAAATTCTGAACGAATATTATAAAGCCCAAGACGGTGTGCTAAAGGGGCGTAGATATACTGCGTCTCGGCTTTGATTTTGAGTTTTTTCTCTTTCGGCATGCTCTCGAGCGTGCGCATATTATGCAAACGGTCAGCAATTTTGATAAGCACTACACGTATATCCTCCGAAATTGTGAGCAAAACCTTACGAAATGTCTCGGCTTGCTGGGATTTATTAGTTTCAAAATTATTGGGTACTTTAGTAAGTCCATCAATTATTTTGGCTACATTATCACCAAAAACCTCTTCTAAGTCTTTGAGTTCTACCTCTGTATCTTCTACCACATCGTGAAGCAGAGCACAGATAATAGATGTAGTGCCCAGCCCCATCTCCTCGACGACAATGCGGGCAACCTCTAAGGGGTGATAAATATAAGGCTCACCAGATTTGCGACGCACATCTTTATGGGCATCATGTGCAATATTAAATGCTTTTTTGATATTTTTGGCATCGCCTGGCTTCAAATAAGGGCGTGCAAGGCGCAGCAGTGCGCGATAACGCTTTAAAATTTCTTTTTTTTCAGCTTCGGCATTCAATACATGATCTTTCGTATATCCTTCTTTTATTTTTTCGTTGGTTTTGAGTGAGCTCGCCATAAATAATTTAATTTTTATTTCACAGAATTATTGATTTAGAATAGCATAAATTCAAGCCGTTAAAAAAACAATGTTAAAACCAAGTACTTATATCTTGTTTTTAGCCTCCCCTCTCTCTCCTAATCTTAGTAGGGGAGCTCCTCAGTCCCCTACTTTTCAAGGAGGGGAGTAAGGGGTGGTTAAAAAAAGCTTTGCAAAGCTATAAAGGCAAAAACTCACCTATATATAGCCATTGAAAAGCTAATTTTATAGCGTTTTAAGCACTATTTTTTAACAGCATTATTTGCATAGAATCAATTTACAAAAAAAAAGCGAAAAATTCCACCTTTGTACCAAAAAAAACAACAAGCCCACTTTTTTGATAATTAAAAAAGTTAGAATAGGAAAAAATAGGCTTTTTTTGTACATTTGTGCCTACGATTAGCTATAAAGCTAATATGGTTTATTTTTACTCATACCACTATACATTTTTCTATAGCGTAGGATTTGTAAACCCCACGCTATGGAAAAATGAGCTTAGAAATAACATTTCTCAAAGAAATGTTATTTCTGGCTAGCAAATGTCTAGTAGTATGATTTTTACTCTACTCAATATTTTTTGACATGAAATTTGGCATTATTGTTTTTCCGGGTTCGAATTGCGATGAGGATATATATCAGGCTTTGCAACATATAGGTGGGCAGGTCGTTAAGCTTTGGCACAAAGATACGGATTTGCAAAATGTGGATTGTGTAGTCGTGCCGGGCGGTTTTTCTTATGGAGATTATTTGCGTTCGGGCGCTATTGCGCGCTTTTCACCTATTATGCAAAGCGTACAAGCACACGCCGAAAGGGGTGGCTATGTCTATGGAATTTGTAACGGATTTCAAATTCTTACAGAAGCAGGGCTACTGCCAGGTGCGCTCTTACGCAACAACAACCAAAAATTTATCTGTAAAAATACTTATCTTAAAGTTGCTACTACAGATACATTACTGACACACGGCTTAGACCGCAAACGCACTTATAAAATTCCTATTGCACATGCCGAGGGTAGGTTTTATGCACCTAAGGAATTACTTGCAGAGATTGAAGCCAATAATCAAGTACTTTTTAGGTATGTCGATGCTCATGGCAAGCAAGGTGCTGATGCTAATCCTAACGGTTCGCTCAATGACATTGCAGGCGTATGCAATGCCAAACGAAATGTTTTTGGTATGATGCCACACCCCGAGCGAGCTGCTGATGCAAGATTAGGCAACACCGATGGTGCAGAAATTTTGAAAATGCTATTGCAAAAAATTGAAGCCTGACAACCATTTGACTTCTAATACCTCTACTCACAGTAGCAACGAATCCCCAGCTTCGTTTTAGACTATTTCCGAAGCTGGAGCTTCGGGCTACAGTTATAAATTTATTGCTCGTGCTTATTTATCAAGCAGAGGAGCGTCTCAAATTTATCAGCATCAAAGCTTTCAAAGTCAGCATTTTTTCTAAACCAAGTAAGCTGTCGCTTGGCATAACGTCTCGTATTTTTTTTGATTTCGCTAAAAGCCTCTTCTAATGATAGCTCGCCTTCCATATAACTGAAAAGCTCTCTGTAGCCCACGGTTTGTAGGGGTTTATAGTGTCGGTAAGGATATAACTGCTCTGCTTCTGTTAGAAGTCCCATATTTTGCATCATATCCACACGTTTTTCTATGCGTGCGTATAACTCTTCTCGAGGTCGTTCTGCAATAAATTTAAGTATTTTAAATGGTCTTTTTTGAGGTTTGTTCTTACGAAAAAAAGAATAAGAACGCCCACTGCTTCGCATGACTTCTACCGCTCTGAGTACTCTTTGCGGGTTGCTACGATCGAGAGTTTGATAAAAAAGGGGGTCTTTTTCTGCAATTTCTTGGCATAGGGGTTCGAGCCCTTGCTGCTCATATTCAGATTGTAAGGCTTGGCGAAGCTGTGGTTGGATTTGAGGCATCTGGTCAATACCCTCACATACAGCACGTACGAATAATCCCGACCCTCCGCAGAGAATGGCATAATGATTTTTTTGAAAAATTTGAGCGAGCTTGCTGAGTGCCTCTTTTTCGTAATCCCCTACGGTATAGGCCTGATGAATAGAATGTGAATCTATAAAATGATGCACTACACCTTGCATTTCCTCTGCGGTAGGCTTTGCTGTGCCTATGTGCATTTCTTTATAAAATTGACGTGAATCTGCGGAGAGAATTTCACAGCCTAGTTTTTGCGCTAAGCGAATTGCTAATGAAGTTTTGCCTACAGCGGTAGCGCCGGCAATGACAATAAGTGTAGGTTGTGAAGACATGTATTGATAAGTTGAATTAGACTTCTGCCGTACTCTTAAAACATTTAGGTTCTCCTACGATTTATACGGCTTTTTAGCTCCCATGATTACAATCGTGGATTTTATTCGATTAAGCCCACAAATTTATTTGTGGGGAAGCATATTTCTGTATAAAGTTTAGAAAAAGCAACATTTATTAGCGTACGTCAAATGAAGCCATAAAAAACTGAAAAAGTGGTATTTTATGTAAATCTATAGTTTGCCCAATTTTTTGAATGGTCTCGTGCTCGGAGCGGCTAATTAGGTGTTTTCCGACGAGCTCTTGCTCTTCTTCCAGAAACAAAAACTTAATGAGCTTGAGCAATATATAGGGTGCATTGAGCAAATCTTTATGATAATCGCCCGTAACGGAATCCTCACTTTGTATGTATGCCCAAAGTTTGGGATTAGCTTGCAAAGAGACGTACAAAATATTTTTGATTTGTGTATAAAAAGGTGTTTCCCATTCCTTAAAATTGCTTGTAAGATAAGTTAATGCTTGATAAAGCACGTCTTCTTTTTCTATTTTTTTGCGCCTTGAGAGTTGTTGGGCTTTTCTAAAGATGCTAATTTCCTCAAAGATACTAATTTTTCCGTTGGCTAAAGCGATGCTAATAGAGGGCATCACCATCATCAAGACAAAAAAATCATTGTAAGATAATTCTTCCTCAAGGGCAGCAGCTTTTTGAAACTGCGCTTTTAAGTTTTGTGTTGTATTGGCAAAATGTTCTTCGTTGAGAAGGACATTGATTTCGCTTTCTGTAAGCATGTGTAGGTTTGGGTATTTGAGTTTTTTATATGATAGATAGCTCGAAGCGTACTTGCGTACCTTGTTGTTTTTCGCTCTCGAGGTCTTTTATAGCAAAAACTATACTGATTTTGTGATTTTGATTCAAGATTTTGATTCTATCATTTAATATTTGAGTTGCTCTTGAGACGTGCTTTTGCCTTTGCTGGCTTTTGTTTTCGAGTGCATTTTTTCTACCTATACCATTATCGCTAATCAATAGGATTAATTTATCGGCTTGTTTTTGAAAAAGAATTTTTATAGTCCCCTTTTCTTTCAAGGGTTTGATACCGTGCTCAATGGCATTTTCGACGAGGGGCTGCGCCAACATAGAGGGTACTCTCATGCTATCTAACTCTTCTTGTGCTAAATTTTCGGTATTTATTTCGTAGGCAAATTTATTGGGAAACCGAATCTGCTGGAGTGCCAAATAGTTATCTAAAGTCTCTATCTCGTCGCTCAAACTTATAAACTCCTCCCTTGAATTTTCTAAAACCTGCCTCATCAAACGTGCAAAACGGGCGATGTAACCAGCAGCTTGCAACTTATCACTTTGCATCACAAACGCCTGAATCGCTGTAAGTGCATTAAAAAAGAAATGTGGATTCATTTGACTACGCAACCATTTTTGCTCGGCAAGTAGCAGTTTGTATTGCGCTTTGAGTTGTCGCTGTCGGTAGAAAATAAATCCGCCTAAGGCAATCATAGAGAGCAAAATAGATAGAGCTATGAGCAGTGTATTTTTTTGTTGAATAGCAAGTTGTTGAATTTTTGTTTGTTGTGAGAGCAATCTAATTTGCTGTACTTTTTTACTGGTTTCGTATCTGGTTTCGAGTTCTTGTAGGTTTTTTTCTTGTTCGGAAGTTTGTATAGAATCACCTACTATAAGTCGTTTATTGAGGTACTGATAGGCTTCTTTTGTATTTCCAAGTGCAAATTCGGCTTGGGCGAGGCGTTCATAAATCAGTGGTAGCCGTCCTTGTGCTTCGAGCTGTAAGGCTAATTGCATGGCTTTATATGCCTGCTGCCTTGCTTGTTGATTATTTTTTATATCGAAATAAATTTGCGTTTTCTCGATATAGTTGAGCATCAGCTCTGTGCGTAGGTTTTTAGATTCAAAATACGCTTCTGCTTTAAGGCTTTCCTCGAGTGCTTGTTCGTGTTTTCCAAGTTTTCGCAGGGTTGTCGCCCGTCCTTCTCTTGCTTTTGCGATAGCGACCTCTCTCAATCCCTTTTGTTTGGGTTCTAATTTTTCTGCAAAAACTAACATACTATCTGTATAGGCTAATGCAGCTTCGTACTCCCCAAGTGCGAGGGTTACTTCATTCAAATTGGCACTCAAATAAAGTAGGCAGGAGTAAAGCGTAGCTTTTGTAGCGATATCATATCCTTTTTGGAGGTAGCTCAAAGCTTTATCCTCGTCTTTAAGTTTGTGAAATATAAGCCCTATATTATTGTAAGATAAACTAATACGCTCTGGATCTCCGATTTTTTCCTCGATTCTAAGGGATTGCAAATAAAAATCAGCGGCTTTATCGAGCCGTCCGAGCGACTGCCACGCAAGTCCGATATTATGCAGGGAAGTCGCCATACCTCTTTTGTCAGCCAAACTATCCTGAATTTTAAAAGCACGCCTATGCCATTGCATGCTTTCGCGGTACGAATCTTTACCATAAAAGACGCTACCACGCAGATTATATCCGCTTGCAAGCGCCCAAGCTTGTTTTTTGTTTTTAGCCTCTTCTATAAATGCTTCGACGAGCAAGCTAAGCGTATCCGGATTTTCGTAAAATAATTTTTTTAGTGCCGTACTTTTCTCTGCCAATACTAAGGAATCAGCACGCTGCTGTGCACGCTGCTGCTCCAAACTTTTTCCATCGTTATAGCAAGAAGCGAAACACATCATCAGTGTTATTATAATGCAAATATGTTGAATGCTCATGAATAGCTATGCTATAAGTGTTGCCTTGTGTAATAAATAGGTCAGCGATTTATATGGTTGTACCTCGAAGTTGATAAATCGTCTTAGATAGGTATGAAGTAACATTATTCAATCCTTGCGAAAATTATGAAGTTATAACACCTAAGTACCCGTATTTTGTTTAATAGAACTCCAATCAAGCGACATAATTAGTCCGTTTTCATAGTTTATTGTACCCTCTAATATGATACCTGAATCTACAAATTCGTTATTAGGATTTTCTACATAAAGTCTTGCCTCGTATTTTTCTTTCTCGGGGTTATAACGAATATGTCTCATTTTTTTGCTACTGTAAAAATTCCCGCCTGAAAGTGCTTGCAACATATCTATATCTCCTTGATTGACGAGGTTGAGGTTTTTATTTTTGATTTTGATTTCCATAAAAGCGAGGTAACGCTTTTCTAAGTTTGCTTGATAATAATCAAAAAGCAAACTTTCTTGCTTTGCCAGCCTCAGTATTGCACCATTATAAATGGTATCGTTCATGGGTTTATGAATAGGCATACGATGGCGCAGTGGGTGCTGTTTTTCTCTAATTTGATACAGCTCGATATAATCTACATCGATAAGCTTTTCAGAGACTATATTTTTTTCTGCAAGCAAAAACATATCCGCCGTTGGTTTTTGGGCAAGCATACGGCTTGTAAATGTAAGCGAGGGCAGCATCAAACCATAAAATGGGAGCAGAAGCAAAATGCGCAATCGCAAAGGATAAGCCCTTCTAAATGAAGGCACAAGCTGCAAAATAAGCCAAGCTAAAAATGCACCACCCATAGCACTCGTATAAAGCGCTGTTTGGTTCACAAAACGAAAAAACTGTGTATATTCCACAAAAATAAAAACAAAAGCTAAGGCTAAAAGCCCAAAAAAAGTAAGTGTAAAACGACGCATAAAAAACTCAAATGTGTGTATTAGACCTTCAGAACTTAGAAAAGTCATGTCTCAAAGAAATCTTATTGCTAAGCCCTGAAATATAAATTCGAAAACAAATAACGCACAAACATACAAAAAATGGCTAAAAAGTCAGTTTTTATTCCCCCTTTTTAGAAACATTATGCTTCGTTTTCCGTATATTTGAAAATAGTTACAAATGTAACTTTTCAGCCATAAAACTACAAAACACAAACAGGTTTAAGGATCAGCAATAAGTTTGGCCAAAGATAGTAGGTTATTTCTGTTTCCTAAGCCCTATAGCGATCCCTTATATGATTGATATGTCAAAGATTCAAAGGGGTGCATTTCAAAATTACGTGGCTTGTGTTTGGTGAGGACAGTAAATGCGCCGTAGCGACTTCAAAACTCACAATTCTGACTGAAATATTAGTTCTGAACTTATGCCTGCGTAAATATGAACTGCGCCCATACAAGGCTATATACTGCTGTAAAATGTTATATCATGCTACCACTACTATACTTAGTATTATTTGTTTTTAAAATAGCAAGCTATGAATGAAACCAAACCCTATTGGACGCTGCATTTTCTTATTCTTTTGAGTAGCTTAGTGCCTTCGATGGTATTGCTTATTCAATTAGATGCTTTTGTTATTCTATTTTATCGAACGCTTATTGCAGTGGCTTTATTTGCGGTGCTCATATACAGTCGGCACGATAAGCTACCAGCTATTATTTCACAAAAAGTGCGTTTGCAAATATTTTTATCTGGTTTGCTTGTCATTTTGTATTGGGGGTTATCTTTTATTGCGGCTAAAATATCTAATGCTTCTGTTTGTCTTATCGGCATGGCTACGACTTCGCTTTGGATTGTTTTTTTAGATCCATTGCTCTCTAAGCGCAAAAGTAAAGTTTTTCAAATTGTTATTGGGCTAAATGCAATAATCGGCATTTATATTATTTTTAGTTCGGATTTTGCCTATAACTGGGGTTTAGCTGTTGGCATTATTGGTGCTTTTTTTGGGGCTTTACTTACAATTTATAGTGCAAAACTTTCAAAATCTTACCATCATTACGTCGTAAGTTATTATCAAATGGCGGGGGCTTGCGTCGGTACGCTGTTTTTTTTGCCTATTTATGACTACTTTTTTATCCCTTCTTATCAAAGTCTTAACCTCTTTGGCGGCTCGCTCACTGATTGGCTACTGATTATTGCTATGGCTGCTGTAGTTTCGGTTTTTGCTTATTCTACTTTAATTCGCATTATGCAAAAAATTCCACCTTTTACAGTAGCATTAGTGAGCAATCTCTCACCCGTCTATGGTACGATTATCGCCTTGCTTTTTTTTAAGGAAAAGGAAGTCATGAACACAGGATTTTATGTAGGCACGATACTGCTTTTGTTTTCAGTTTTTGCTTACCCTATATATAATTATTATAGGGCAAAACAAGTGCAAAAAAAGAAAGATTTTATAAAAAACCATCGTATAGATATAAGCCCCATTCAAAATGCACTCCCCCATACACAAGAAAATAGACATCATACACCAAGCAACCTGCGTAACAAGGAGAGCCAAAGCGATACAGAAGATATAAACAATTTATACAAAAAACCAATTACAGATATTGAAGACTACTGAGGCTGTGTAAAAGCATAAAGTACAATATTAGCTCCCATGCGCAATGCCGCTTGACGAATTTCTTCTGGGTCGTTGTGTACATTGGCATCCTCCCAGCCGTTGCCCAAGTCAGATTCATAGGAATAAAAACACAAGAGCCTACCCTCGTGCACAATACCAAAACCCTGCGGTGGCTTGCCATCATGCTCATGAATTTTGGGCAAACCCTCTGGAAATTTATACTTCAAATGATAAATAGGGTGAGAAAATGGAAGCTCTACAAAATCTAAATTTGGAAATACTTTTTTCATCTCAATACGAATAAACTCGTCGAGACCGTAGTTGTCATCAATATGCAAAAAACCACCGCTGAGTAGATAATTGCGAAGATTTTCGGCTTCTTGGGAAGTAAAAGATACATTGCCATGACCCGTCATGTGGACAAAAGGATATGAAAAAAGCTCGCGAGAACCCACTTCGACTACCTCCTCCTCTGGTGCAATGTGTGTGCCTAAGTTTTCGTTGCAAAACGAAATCAGATTAGGCATAGAAGTTTTGTTGGCATACCAGTCGCCACCACCGCCGTACTTGAGTTTGCCGATGCGATAAGTATAAGTTTGCGCTTGCGCTATACTTGCTTCTATAAAAAAAGTAATACAGCAAAACAACAAAAATGCAATTTTTTTTGACATAAATATAGATAAATTTTATATTCAGCGTTGCCATACAAACTAAAAGTTCTGGCATAGCTGTTAGTTTGTATGGGGTGTGCGCCAAGTTGGTACATAGCGTTAGATAATTTCAGAAATAACATTTCTTAAGGAAATATTATTTCTGGGCAAATTTAGCAAAGTTTTCGTACGCCCTTTGTATAACTAATCGTAATAAGCTTTCTTTTTATGATACTCTTTGATGCTGTGGCTTTTTACCCTCGCATGCGTGGTCTGAACAGATGCCGTAAAAATTGAGCGAATGTTCGTCAATTTCAAAATTGTAATAATCTTCGACCATTTGTTGGACAAGCTGAATACGGGGGTCGCAAAATTCTAAAATTTTGTTACACTCTTTGCAGATTAAGTGGTCGTGTTGCTTAAAGCCGTGCGAACGCTCATAAATAGCTAAATTTCTGCCAAACTGATGTTTTGTTACAAGATCTGCATCTATAAGTAAATCAAGGGTATTATAGACTGTTGCCCTGCTAACCCTATAATTTTTATTTTTCATATTGATATAAAGCGATTCTACATCAAAATGATTATTGATGTTGTATATCTCCTCGAGGATAGCAAATCGCTCTGGTGTTTTTCGCAGTTCTTTTTTTTCTAAATAATTGCGAAAAATTTCCTTTACCTCCGCTTGATTTTTTTCGTTCATGGTATTTATATTTTATGATTAGCCATTAGAAACGACATTTGAACTTCAGCACTAACCCTTTCAGTGAAAGCTGTTAGTGCTGCAATTGAATAGTCTAATTTTTTGCTTTAAAAGCAATTTTACCTTTATCTAAAAACTTAACAAACTCGGCAACATCGAGTTCGTAACCTTTAGTCAATTCAGAACCATCTTCAGCCCTCAAAAGTTCGCCTTTTTCGTTCATTAGCACATAAAAAGGTTGTGAGTTGCGTTGAAATCTATTGATTTGAAAATCTGCATTGATTTTACCAATTGTTTTTTTGATTTTTCCGTCGTACTCCGACGTAATCCATTCGCCACGGGGCAGCGTAGTGGGGTCATCTACATAGAGTGCCAAAATAATATAGTCGTTTTGCAAACGCTCAAGAACAGATTTATCTGTCCAGACACGCTCCTCCATTTCACGGCAATTTACGCAGCCATGCCCCGTAAAATCTATCATAATTGGCTTTTGCGTAATTCTTGAAGCCTCTAAAGCCTCATTATAATCGAAAAAGCCTGATAGGTTAAGTGGCATTTTTTTGCTAAACTTATCCGAAAAACGACGTTCAGGCACAGGCTTGAGTCGCTCGTCCACTTGACTTACAAGCACGTTTTGATTTTGAGTCAAATCAAAAGGCATACCACTACGTGGCGGCAGATAGCCCGCAAGCGGGGCTAAAGGTGCACCAAAAAGTCCTGGAATAAGATAAATCACAAAAGAAAAAGTAACAAGCGCAAGCAACATACGGCCTACACCCAATTTTTCAATGGGGCTATCGTGGGGCAGTCTGATTTTTCCTAAGAGATAAAAACCCATCATACCAAAAATGGCAATCCAAAGTGCCAGATAAATATCTCGGTTGAGTATATCCCAGTGATATACTTGATCTACAATGCTCAAAAACTTAAGTGCAAGGGCAAGTTCTATAAAACCCAAAACAACCTTCACGGAGTTGAGCCAACCGCCAGATTTAGGCAAGTTGCTAAGCCACGCTGGGAATATTGCAAAAAATGTAAAAGGCAATGCAAATGCCAATGAAAATCCCAGCATACCTACAATAGGGCGAGCGAAATGACCGTCAGCCGCCTCTACCAAAATCGTTCCTGCCAAGGGACCTGTGCAAGAAAAAGAAACCAAAACCAAAGCAATAGCCATAAAAAATATGCCCGTATAGCCACCTTGATCAGCTTTTCTATCAATGGCATTGACAAAGCTCGAGGGCAATACAATATCAAATGCACCAAAAAATGAAATAGCAAAAATCAAAAATACAAGAAAAAATATCATATTCGGCAGCCAATGCGTTGCCAATACATTAGCTACTGTCGCCCCAAAAATAGCAGAGACAATTACACCAATGAGTGTATAAAATGCAATAATAGAGAATCCGTAAATCAAACCATTTTTAAGTGCTTCGGGGTCTATGCTACTCTTGCTCATTCTGCGCTCTATGACTGAGCCATCGGGTTGCTTTATAGTTTCGGGTTCTTTACGACTATTTTTGGTAAAATAAGAAACCGTCATCGGAATCATAGGAAATACACAAGGTGTAAGCAAAGCAGCTATACCCGCCAAAAAAGCAGTAATAAAAAGCCAAATAAAACCTTTATCGGGCGCAGTGCTCAAATCATTTTCAGTCTTAGATGCTGCATTTTGATTTGTTTGTGTATTGGATTGGCTATCATCTGTTGCATTTTGCAAATCTGATGCTTGATTAGTTGTGTCTTCTTGACTATCAGATACTATATCTTCGTTAGTAGGTTGGTTCTCATCTTCTGTATCAGGTGTGGGCTGTTTTTCTGTAGGTTGCTCCTCATGGGTAGTTTCATCAGCAGCGGAGGGTTTTGTTTTGATTTCGAAACTAAAATCCTCTTCTAAGGGAATGCACTGCCCCGTTTTATCCGTGCAGACTTGATAATCTACATTAGCTTGCGCCTTTACTATTGGATTGGGTTTTAAAATTTTTATTTTTTGTGTGAATACGCCCGTGCCAACAAAGTATGTGTATTCGCCACCCCAGAGGTCATCGTATTTTTTCTTAGGGTTTTGCGGTTCAATATTGCCTATACGTTGATAGCTATCGCTCTCTTCGAAGGCAAAAGTCGTAACCATAGGACCTAAATCGGGGTCGAAATCGCTGGAATATAAATACCAGTCTTTATCTATTGTAGCTTCAAAATAAAGTGTTACGATACTCCCTACAGCGATATCAGCATTTGGCTTATGGTATGACTTCCATTTAGCTGGAGTCTGAATCTGCGCCATTGCCGAGTTATCACTCAGTGCGACTAACAACAGGGAAAAAATGAAAGCGTATAAAAAAGTAAGTCTCATCATGATACGTATTTGCTTTTTGTGTCGTAAAGACAAAGGTAGCGTTTTGACAAATCAAACAAAATTGCGAACTTTGTAAGTGTTGTGCAAAGGGGGCTTAATTGTGTATTTTAAAATCAATTATATTGCAATTTCGTGAAACAAAGTTAGAATTGACAACTATTATTGAATATTTAATATTTTTTTAGTTTCTCGGTGCAAAAGTTCGCTACCTACAAAAGTTTATTTGTTTTTGGGTTTACTCAAAAAATTTCAATAAATCTTGTTTATTTATGGTTTTTAGCCAAAAACTACTTATTTTTGAA
Organism: Bernardetiaceae bacterium; assembly: GCA_020832465.1. Classification (GTDB taxonomy): domain Bacteria; phylum Bacteroidota; class Bacteroidia; order Cytophagales; family Bernardetiaceae; genus JAFIER01. The sequence goes on along the minus strand of JAFIER010000080.1, from coordinate 5,977 downwards.
TCATAATGATTATATTTTGTGCTTTTGAAGGTAGCCTTACAGATAATAATTAACTATCTTTACAAAAAGTTCGTATAGCTTTACACCATAACAACAAAAAAATACGAACAAGCGCAAGTGCTTGTTGTTTTTGTATCAAACTAAACCCCTTACATACCGTGTCAAAAGAATTTAAAGTAGGATTGCTTGCCATTATAGCAGGTGCTTTGCTGTATTTAGGATTTAATTTTTTGAAAGGCAAAGCGTTTTTCAAACGAGATTATAACTATTATGTCGTGTATGAAGATGTTGATGGGCTTACAGTATCCAATCAAATCGTTATGAACGGACTTGCCGTTGGTCGTGTAGATGCAATTGAAATGCGCCCTGATATGGGAAATAAGTTATTAGTAACTATCAACGTCGATAAAGACATCAAAATGGGCAAAGGCACTAAAGCCATGCTCGCTGATGGCGGGCTTCTCGGCGGAAAAGTTATAAACTTAGACATCAACCCCAATGCACCCTTTCTCAAACCCAAAGATACTCTGGCTATGGGCGTGCAAAAAGGTATTGCACAGCTCGTCGCTGACCGTGCCGATCCCATTGCCGAAAACTTAGACTCTACACTCGTTATCGTGAGCCGCATGCTAAGAGAGTACGAAGGCATTGGCAAAGATGTACGACGCATATTAGTCAATGTAGAAGGGGCTACCAATAACGTCAATGCTATTCTGACCGAAAACCGAAGTAAAATCAAAGACTTGACAAATAGCCTTAACGAACTTGCCATATCCCTAACCGAAGCCGAGAAAGAGTTACAACCCATTTTGCGTAAAGGAAATACCCTTATGGATTCGCTCAACTCTATTCCAGTCAATACACTGGTCAAGCGTTTGGATAATATCATGGCAGAAGTAGAAAAAACAACAACTGCCCTCAACGACGCAGAGGGTTCACTTGGCAAGCTCATGCACAATGACTCCTTATATAATAACCTAAATTTTGTTATGGAAGACCTCGACCGCCTGCTCATAGACATACGCGAACACCCGAAACGCTACATCAAACTATCCGTGTTTGGCGGTAAAGACGATGAAAAACCAGAAGCAAGGCCTAAAAAAGAGGATTAAAATAAGGGGTTTTAGATATTATTTAAACTTTTACCAAAACCAATATTACAGCAGAGACCTGCGTAGCTTTCTCTATATGGATATACTAATTGTAGATGACGAACTCGCACAGCGCACCACCTTACGCACTATCATCGAGGAGAGCCCCTGCGAAGTTCAGATTGTAGGCGAAGCGCATAGTGTGGAAAGTGCTCTTTTGCTTCATAAAAAGCATAAACCCGACCTCATACTGCTCGATGTCGAACTTGAGGACGGCACAGGGTTTGATTTTTTGGAAAAAGTTGGCGATATAGATTTTGTATTTACCTTTATCACTGCTCACAATGATTTTGCAGTTAAAGCATTCAAATACAGTGCGCTCAACTACCTGCTCAAGCCCGTACTCCCTGAGGAGTTATTAGAAACCATAGAAAAGGCACGCCATAACAAAGAAAAACAAAATCTTGAAGTAAGATTGCAAGTGCTTTTTGAGCATTTGAGCGATAACATCGAAAAACAAAAGAAAATTGTACTCAAAGATAGCCAAAATATTCATATCGTCAAGCTCGAGGATATTTTATACCTCGCTGCTGATAACAATTACACAACCTTTTATTTGAAAAACGAAAATCCAATTCTTATTTCGCGCACACTCAAAGAATATGAAAAAATCCTTGAAGACAAAGGATTCTTTAGGTCGCATCAATCTTATCTTATCAATATCGTCGAAATTGCTAAAATTAGCAAAAAAGAAGGCGGTTATATTGTCATGAGCAACCAAGAACAAGTGCCACTGGCTACACGCAGGCGAGAGCAATTACTGGATTTTCTTAAAGATTTGTAAATCAAAGCGTATAGATGCTTTCTTAGCATCTTGGATAACCTAAATGGCTTATTTTTTGCAAAAAATTAGGAAACTCAAATATTTGCTTTTTTGTTTTGTAGTTAGCACTTAGTAAGAAGCATTTTTAGTTTGAAATGCTATTCGTACTAAGTCATCAATCCATCTATGCGCAAAAAATTTAAAATAGAACCATTTTTACTATCCCAAACGACCTCAATAATGAGAAAACTACCTATCTTCTTTGCTTTTATTATCTTTGTTTTTATACACTTTGCCTTTATCAACGAATTGAGTCATACAGATACGCCCATGCTCGCCGAGCGCAAGCTTTCACGTGGCGAAACCGTCAAGTATATTGCGCGCTACGGATTTCTTAATGCGGGTGAGAGCGTCGTACATATCGATAAAAATACACATTATATCAACGGCTATGCCTGCCACAAAATAGATGTTACAGGTAAAACGATTGGCGTCGGTTCGGTAGTTAAGGTCGATGACCTCTGGCGTTCGTATGTAGATATGCGTACGTATCAGCCCGTAAAATTTTATCGCAATATCAATGAAGCAAAATACCACAGAGAAGAAAGTGTAATTTTTGATAAAAAAACAAACCAAGCCAAAGTAAGATTTAAAGTCAATGACAAACCCGAAAAGGAAGAAATACATAAAATTCCTTCGCAAGTAGAAGACCTCATCAGCGGTTATTTCTTTTTGCGTTCCGTAGATTATGATAAAATGAAACCTAACGAAATCGTTAAACTCGATGCTTTTTTCCAAAATAAAGTGTATGATTTTGAAGTGAGATACGTCGGACGTGAACAAATCAAAACCAAAGTAGGAAAAATGAATGCTATTGTGCTCTCGCCTATTATGCCCGAAAACGGTATGTTCAGTGGCGAAAATGCCATTAAAATGTGGGTCTCTGATGACGAGTTTAGAGTGCCTATTAAGATACGTGCTGATATGTTTATAGGCGGTGTAGTTATCGAAATTAAAGAATACCATAACGGCAAAACCGTCTGGAAGTAAAATAGTTATATCGCCCCGCTTTAATAACTGAGGCGTATAATTTTAGAAATAACATTTCTGGCAGAAATGTTATTTCTAAAATTATAGCTTGAGATTTACCAACTTGACGCACACCCAAAGATTTATATGATACCACATACCGACCGAGTAACGCTTTCCGAGCTGGAGTTTTTTGCCTATCATGGCGTACTTGCCGAAGAGCGCAAAATAGGCAATCGCTACCGAGTAGATGTGCATCTCTTTTTGAATTTGCAAAAAGCAGGAGAGACCGATGCGCTCGAGCATACTATAGACTACGGAGAGGCTTATCGCATCGTAGCCGAACAAATGAAAAAAACCAGCCAACTCCTCGAGCATATTGCTTTGCAAATTATTCAAAACCTTTTAGCAAAATTTGAAAAACTGCAAGCCTGTGAAGTTATCGTACACAAATTTAACCCGCCGATTGGTGGGGTCGCTGCCAGCTCGCAAGTATGTATGCGACGTGAGCGGAATGAAGCCTGATCAATCAGATAATAAATTGCAAACCTAAGGCTAAGTAATCGCCCTTTTCTACCTGCCTACCGTCCTGCCTTGTGTAGAGGTTGCGCCCAGCACCATTTTGCCACACATAGTGTATATTGGTTTTGAAACGTGTTTTTTGCATATAAAAATTTAAACCTACGTCCCAAGTCTGCTCCCAACCCGTAAAAAATGCATAACGACTGCTCGCTTCATCGGCTTCAAAAAATGCCCACATCACAGCAGGCTCTAATATGAGTTTTTCAGAAATTGAAATATTAAATCCACTGCGCACATGCCCTGTTTGGCTATATACAAAATCGCTATCAAATCGCCGGCGCAACACATTAAACTCCGCATCGAGGTTAAAATTGTCATAATTAAAAAGCAAATCTACACCCCATACTTGCGAGACTTCAAAAAGGTCTGTACGGCTTTGGTGCGAAGCATAAGTGCCAAGCGTAAGCCCACGACGCTGATTGTAGTAGTTAATCTCATGTGCAATAGAATAATTAACCATCTCCGGGTCTCCGTAAGTAAAAGACACGCGCCCAGCCCAAAGCGGACTCCACAATACGCCCGCACTGTTGCCCATAGTGAGTGAATCCGTACTTGTGTTGGTTGGATTGAATGCACCTACGTTATAGTACAAACTCGTCTTTTTGCCGAGCCAAAGCCCTCCGAGATTTACGCCACTTGCACGCCCATGATTGCGCTCCACAAGCTGCCGGCGCACATAAAGCTGTGAAATTGATTTCTCAAAAGAGTTTACCTCCCAAGCCGATGTCAGATTTTCCCTACTGATTTGAGGGCGAAAGTAGCCTGCTGTCAAGTGCAAAGCATCATTTTTTTCGGTTATCTGCCACTGCACAAAAGCGTCCCATATCCCAAAATCTGCGTCGTTGTTGCCACGGCCACGCACTGCCGTAAAATCATCTCTACCCAAGTTGTCGTAATACAACACCAGTGTATAGCGCAGGCGATTTTGAGGCTCGCCCTTAAAACCCAAACGCGCACGCCGAAAATAAAAATTCATGCGGTCTTCCACGGGTTGCATCATGCCGTTTTGTTGCAAATCAGCCATTTCGTTTCTTGTATAAACACCCCAACTCTGGAGCATCAAAAACGGACGCACCGTCTTAATCACCGAATCCGCACGGCTTTTCAAATCCTGACTTTTTGCATCAGGAGAGCTAATCAAATACAAAAAAAATAAAATCAAACCAAAATAAAAATAGCGCATAGCCATATCAATCGCAATAAAAAAACCTATAAATAAATGTTTATATATTCATACAAAAATACGAAGATTGCGCTATATATCCTAATACATCCCACTATACATTTTTCCATAGCGTAGGATTTGCAAACCCCACACTATGAAAAAAATAGCCAGAGAAATAAGATTTCTTTGAGAAATGTCATATCTTTCATTCTGTTTATCAAGTAGTTAGCTTTGGGGAAAGAAGAATACATCTTTAAAATAATCCTTTTTTATCAAAACCCAGCCGATTTCTTACACGTTATTTACATCACTACTCTTTTTTAACGTTTTACCGCCTGAATTTAGTTCCAATCTCCTTTCTTTTTTTTGATTTTTCTTACATCGGCAGTTAGGGGGGTACTCAATTTTTACCCCCCCTAATTTCTGCTTCTATTTGTTGTACTTTTTTTAGTAGTAATTCCATTCGTCCTTCATATTTCTTTACCCTTTCTTTTAAAAGACTAACGTTATCTTTAAGCAAAGATATTACCTCATTTTTATGCTTTATTTTTTCTTCATAGTCATTTGAAAAATGTGTATGTTTTGCTATATCATCCCTATTTATAGCCTCAAAATGCTTTTTCATTGAAAATACAAACTCGTACATTTCAGGAATAGATATTGATGTTTTATCTTGCGAAGTTGTAGCAATCAAAAACAATAACTCTTGGAATTTTTTATCTATTTCTATAGTATCTGAAAAGTTTTCAATATCAGAATATTCTTCATCGTTTAGAACAACGTACTTTTGTCCATTTGCAACTTGTAACATAGTAATTAACAGTTAATTGGTTTAGTAAAACGAAAAGATAAATTTACATAAATACCAATAAAAAAGCAAATAAAACAGCTATAATTTGCTATGATTTATTGGTAGACCAAGCTTTTCAAAAATTTCGTTTAATCTTTTAGGGGTCATATTGCTTTCGTGACGTACATATAAACCTCTTTCTTTGAGCCATTTATTAAGCGTTACTGTTGAGACTCCATAGAGTTCGGCAAGTTCAGATTTGTCCATTTTTTACAAATTTATTTAAATTGAGGGGTTAAAATTTTTTTTGAAAAAAAACAGTTTAGACTTCTTGAAAGATTTGTAAAGAATTTTTACTCTTTTTAAAAAGAATTTTGTTTTTATAAAACGTTCAAAATCAATATCAAGTTCCTTTCCTTTTATTCTTGTTTTTTTGTATCTTTGTGCTAATGCAAATGTAATTATGCTATTATGTAGTCTTTCAACCACCCCTGCCC
>JAFIER010000074.1 GCA_020832465.1 Bernardetiaceae bacterium | reverse complement strand
TAGGGTAAAATATAATATGTATAAGTAAACTCTTATCAAGTGCATGAAAAGGGCAATTATTGAAATACAAATAAGAAAGTTGTAGCTAAATAAGCAGAGTTTTATGGCTACAACTAATAGATTTTAAATATAAGCATTTTTTTGGATAGGTACGCATTAAAATGCGTTTTTTATTTTGATTTATACTAAGATACAACTGTTATACATTTTACAATCAGTACTAACAATGCACAAAGCACAATTAGAAAATTATCTGAATCGTTTAAAAAGCAGGCGCTACAAATGTATAAAAAGTATGAAAGTATGTATGATTGTGTAGTAGAACTCATACTACTATACATTTAAAAGCCAGAAATAACAGGTCTGAAATAAATGTTATTTCTAATACCATTTTTCCATAGTGTGCGGTTTGCAAACCCCAAGTCATAGAAAAATGTATAGTGATATGAGTAGAATTTGTAATTGTAAAATTAAAACGCACAGATTAAACTAGAATCTGTGCATTTTAATATACTTTCTAACAATAATTATTCCAATAATTTATCAATAGATTTTGCCAATTTTCTGTCCTTATCTGTTACTGTATTGCCCGCATCATGGGTGCGCAGTGTAATCTCGACTTTATTATACACATTAAATAGCTCGGGGTGATGCCCTTGCGTCTCGGCAAGTAAGGCTATTTGGCTCATAAATCCAAAAGCACTTACAAAATCCTTAAACTCAAAAGTGCGATGCAGTGCATTATTTTCTTCTTTCCACATAAGTAATTAGGGTTTGAATATGTTTTAATTGAATATTAGTGGGTATCATACTACTTAGGACATTGAAACCCCACACAATAGAAAAGTGAGCATAGCAATAACATTATTCAAAGAAATGTTATTGGCCAGATGGCTAATCCATAGAGTGGCTTAGTCCTCCTCTACTCTATCTAAGCGAATATGAAGACGACCCATACGCAGACGCAAGGGGGCTTCATTAGCTTCTGTTGTATGCCGTAAAGTAGCTTCAAAACTTCCTTTAATTATATCATTTTCAAAAGAATCTATTGTAAAAACAATATCCTCTCCTCTGCCTTCATAGCTGATATTAGGGCGAGGGCTAAACTTCATGCGTGCCTGTCTTGATACATCAGCTGGAAAATTATCAAGGCTCTCCCAGCGCAAATTCAAAAACTGTATATCTATTGTACCGTAATAACCCTCACTCGTTTGTCTATAAATAACGGTATAACGATTCGGCTCATCATACTTATTTGAAGACACAGGTAGCGTCGAACGGTCAAACCTAAAATTGATATTTTCAATACTTGCCCAAACTTGCCCAAGCGGAACTTCTGCATTAGGATTGCTAATCTCCTCATCTAAAAGACAACCGCTCAAAAGAATAAAGCAACAAAGTAATCCTAAAGAGTTATATAGTTTCATCGTATTTCAATAAAATTTAAATGCCTATGATTTTGTTTATAAAATAGCCTATTTTAAACCACAATAAATATACAATTTTTGCGGTATAAAGTTATCTTAATGCCTATAAAACTTCAAAAAAATATATTAGGTTTCATTATGACTCCTGAATAAATGTTAAGTAAAGCCTGAAAAACATTTCCCCGCCTTAGTACTTACAAGGACTGGAACTTCTTCATACAGTTTTGCAAATTTGCAGTAGAAATATGAATTTTGAATAATGAAACACACATAATGTAAAAAACAAGGCTATTTTGACTAATGTCAATAGTTTTTGAGGTAAAAACTTTCAAAAAACGTATTTTTTTTATACTTTTGATAGAAACCAATTTTCTTTTTGGCTATGCCTATAACTAAACTCGCTTTATTGCGCTACATGCGCATAGACCGCATGCTGCGTAACAAACAGTTTCGCTATCCAAGTAAGCAAGATATTTTAGAGGCTTGCACTGAGGATTTCGGCATCTTGTCCGTTTCTACTATTGAAAAGGACTTTGCAGCTATGCGTTTAGATTTTGATGCACCTATTGCTTATCACAAAAAAGAAAAGGGCTATTATTACACAGACGAAAACTATAGATTTTTGTCTGTAAATCTTTCTGAAAAAGAAAAAATGGCACTTGGTTTTGTAGAAACCGTACTCTCGGAGTTTCGTGAACTACCTATTTTTGCTGATTTTTCCGACGCAGTAGATAAAGTATTAGATGGTGTTTCTCACGTCAAAAGAAGCGGGCGGCAACCTACGATTCACCTCGATACGTTACCCCCACAAAAAGGACGGGAAATTATGCCTGATATCTGGCAATATATTGATAACAAAAATGTTATTGCCCTTATTTATCAAAAATATGAAAGCGAAACACCAAAAACTTATACAGCGCACCCCTATTTGCTCAAAACATACAGAAATCTTTGGTATATGATTGCATGGGTTGAAGAATATGGCAAAGTGCGTACTTTTGGTATAGACCGAATCATATCGGCGAAAGTCCTTACGGATAAACTATATATGCCTCCTGAACAAGCTGATTTTGATGCACAGCAATATTATCGCTATTGTATAGGTGTTACTGCACTCGAGCAGCAACCCCAAGATATTATTCTATCTTTTGATGCTTTTCAAGGCAAATATATAGAGGCGCAACCTTTGCATCATACGCAGGAAGTATTGATAAACAACAAAAAGGAGTACAGAATCAAACTCAAACTTATCGTTAATTATGAGTTGAAAATGTTGCTTATGAGTTACGGTGCTTCGCTAAAAGTGATGGCACCCGAAGAGCTTGTAGCAGACTTACATAAAGAGTTGAACAAAATGCAACATTTATATGCAAGCAGTTCAGGTAATATATAATAACTAATCTAACTAAGATTGGATAAAAAAGCAATTGGGCTAACAAAAATAGAAAAATAAAAACTCCTTGCAATTTTTGCTTTGCAAGGAGCTTTTAAACGCATCAAAATTAGAAAAGTAAGTGCATCAAACCTTTAATTTGAGAAAAAAATGCACTTACTAAATTGTTGTGTGTGTGTTGTGTGTGTGTGTTGTTATGTTTTTAGGCTTTGGTCAAAAAGCGTCAAAACTACAAAAGTTCGTATTGCTTGCCTGCAATTATTATAAGTAACTTTTGATACTACAAAGGTGCAACTTTTTTTACTCAAAAAATTATACGATTTTATCAAAAATAGAAACTATTATCTCACTTCTATAACCAAATAAATTTCACGTTTTTTAAAAAATTACGATTATTTTGTTGAAAAATACTGTTTTTATTTACATATTCAGAATAAAATGGCTGTTGATGAGAAAAAGACCTATATTTCCGACTATGCAAGCCTTATGGTGTGCAAGCGGAGTGACGCATTAGAAGACACTTCGCACACAGTTTTTGGCGACCCAATTTTAATTACGCCTTTGCAAGGCAACTTGCGTTTGGTTTTTGCCAATGGGGATAGCAATACAGATCTAAGCGTGGGCGAATCTTTAATTGTGCCGCCTCACAAAACTTTTGCCTTAGGAAAGGGAAAGTTAACTGCTTCAAACGAGCAGTTTATACAGTACTTAGTATTAAAAATTGATATCAAGAACCTAAACCAAATACTTTCGCAATTTGCAGAGTTTTGCCCTATACCTCTGCAGGCGCGCGAACAGTGGGCATTTGGCGAAGCAAGCATGCTCATTACGCATGATAGCCAAATAAGCAAAGTATTACAAAAATTACAAATGCTATTCGCACAGGAGCAATTTGCACGAAATACTTTTATTGATTTTACGATAAAAGAACTGATTTTGCTGCTACTCAGAAGTGAATCAAGGGACATACCCGAGCAAAAACCCAAAAAAATAGAAACACAAAATCCCTATCATCAGGCGATGGAAGATACAGTTGCTTACATAGAAGCACACATAGATGAGCCTATATCTATTGATGAGCTTTGCGAAAAAGCATGCATGAGCAAACCCACATTTTTTAGGGTGTTTAAAGCCGAGTTTGGTATATCTCCTATCGAATATATCAATAGAGTGCGCATTAAAGTAGCTAAGGACAAACTATTTGATCTATCAAAATCCGTTACTGATGTTTGCTACGAAATGGGCTATAACCACATGACTTACTTTATCAAAGTTTTCAAAAAGTATGTCGGCACAACTCCAAAGCAGTTTCAAAAAGAAATAGCCAATAACGAAACGCAAGATACAGATAACAAAAAATAGATAACAGCAATAACATTTACCAGCATCAACTCACTTAGCATTACAATGTTATTGCTGCTCAATAGGCAATATCGTTTATTTTTGCTTTGGTGCTATTTTTTCTACCCTGCGCTGATGCCTGCCCCCTTCAAATTCGCTTGCTATGAAAATAGAGCTAATGGCTTGGGCTTTTTCTAATGGAATAAAGCGAGCGGGTAGGCACAGAATATTTGCGTTGTTATGACTACGTGCAAGCAGGCTTAGCTCCTCTGTCCAGCAAAGTGCTGCGCGTACCTGGGCATATTTGTTAGCCGTCATAGCAACTCCATTGCCACTTCCACAAATCAATATTCCAAGATCGTAAGTATGATTAGAAATAGCCTGTGCTAAAGGGTGCACAAAATCAGGATAGTCCACTGATTCTTCTGAATGCGGTCCAAAATCTTTTACTTTATGCCCCTGCGTCTCGAGCATTTGAATAAGGGCTTTTTTATAGGTATATCCGGCGTGGTCGCCACCAATTGCAATTTGCATAAGATTTGAGAGTTTTGAAGATATTTAAAATATAGCTATAAAAAAAGCTGCTTCGATTGAGTATCGCAACAGCTTTTTTTATAAAAAATTTGAACAGTGTAAACTCTTCAGTTACAAATTGTAAAACAACATGATTTATAATTGCAACTTGAGTTTATGAATATGAGATGCTATCTAAGGGGCTTTTTGCCATAGATTATGCACACTGTAGATGAGTTAGATTAAAATCTAATATCAAATATAGTTGCTCCTTCTACAAGCATAGCTACTAATAGCCATACGATAAAAATCATAGGCAAAAGCACAGACCACATAAGGGACTTAACCTCGCCTTTAAGGTGCATAAATTCTGCCACAATATAGAAGGCTTTTACAATGGTAAGTAGGATAAAAATCCAAATACGCAAAAATTTAAAATCTTCTATTGGGAGCGTAAATGCAAAAACAAATTCAATGATAGTAGCAATGGCTAAAATGCCTGCTACTTTCCATATTTTTTTTACGTGTGCCGCATGTCTTTCCTGCGGTGAGAGTGAAGAATCTTCGTGTGCCATATATATATGGATTTATAGTGATGTCGTAAAATGCTTAACAAAAATAATTAGACAAGGTAAAAGAAGGTAAATACGAATACCCATACCAAATCTACAAAGTGCCAGTAAAGTCCGATTTTTTCTACCATAAGGTAATGCCCGCGCTTGCGGTAAGTACCCATGACTGTATTATAGAAAAGAATGATATTTAAGACTACCCCACTTAATACGTGCATACCGTGAAATCCTGTAATAAAGAAAAAGAAGGCAGCAAAAAGCGGCGGTCCGTATTGATTTTGGGTAAGGTTTGCACCAAAGAAGGTATCGGCAGTAATGCCTGTCATAAATTGTTCTGTACCCTCAATAAAGTGAGCCCATTCCCAAGCTTGGCAGCTCAAGAAAATAATACCGCCAAAGATAGTCCAAAGCATCCATTTTTGTACTTCGGCTTGTTTTGTATCGGGGTCTAGTGCGTCCGTGTTACCTGCCTCTACGGCAAGTACCATTGTTACGCTACTCAAAATTAGAATAAAGGTCATCAAACCCACAAAAATAAGAGGGGCATCTAAACCGTGAAAGAATGGAATAGCGTTATAGACCTTTTCTGGAATAGGCCAGTAAGCATCTGGGTTATATACAAAATCAGCAGCCGCACCTTCATAGGCGGGATAAGAATAGCGTGCTACGCCATAAGCAATCAAAAATGCTGAAAAAGTGAGCGCATCAGAGAGGAGAAAAAACCACATCATGAGTTTGCCGTATTCAGCTTTCATTGGAGATTCGCCCCCGCCCCATATACTACCAGTCTGATTTGGGTTCAAAGCCGTAGTGCTACTTGTCTGCACAGTACTTTCGTTTGCCATAAAAAAGATATTTTAAGCAGTTAAATAAATCGTTTTAAATAGGTTTATAACGCTGTTTGTGATGTAAATCTACACAAAAATAAACGTCTTAAAAAAACTATACCCACAAATATAGAAAAAATATTCGTTTCTGTTTCAGATTGAATCTTAATTTTTTTAAAATATTTTTTTTTTTTGCCAAAATAGAAGATTGGCCTTAGAATATTTTACCAGGATTAAGCACGCCAAAAGGGTCAAAAACAGCCTTTATACCTCGCATAAGCCTTAAATTAGCCTCCCCTAAAGCCATTTCTATATAAGGGCGTTTGGCTATACCTATGCCGTGTTCACCAGAGAGCATACCCCCTAAATTGACAACCTCTTTAAATATCTCTCCAATACCTTCATTGACTTTGCCATGCCAATCTTCATCAGAAATCTGCTCGCGCAAAATATTGATATGCAAATTGCCATCACCTGCATGACCATAGCAAACAGAGTTGAAACCATAAGACTTACCTATTTCTTTGATACGAATAATAAGCTCGGGTAAGTTGCCACGAGGCACTACTACATCCTCCGATTTTGTAAGCTCCGCTGCATTCACAGCAGGAGAAATATTACGACGCAAGCGCCAAAGGGCTTCTTTTTCAGACTCTGACTCTGCAAAAAGCAATTCACCCGTTTCAAAGTCCTCTAATACAGAGACAATAGCCTCCGCATCGCGCATCAGCACCTCCGCATCATTGCCGTCTAACTCTATAATAAGATGAGAAACAACATTCTCAGGCAAATCCACTACTGCTGGTTGTTGAAGCACATCGCGCAGATAAACCATAGTCCGCTCTATAGCCTCACGCTCCATAAACTCCATGCCAGAAGGTGTAATACCCGCTCTATAAATTGCTGAAATGGCTCTAAAAGCCTCATCTGAACGCATAAAGGGCGCAAGCATCACTACAGTATGCTTAGGATAAGGGCGAAGTTTGAATACAATTTTGGTTATAATGCCAAGCGTACCTTCGCTACCAATCATCAAGTGGGTAAGGTTATAGCCCGTGGAGTTTTTCAAAACATTAGCACCTGTTTGTATAATCTCACCAGTAGGCAAGACAACCTCCAAGTTTAATACATAATCCCGAGTTACACCGTACTTTACAGCCTTAGGACCGCCCGCACACTGTGCTAAGTTACCACCTAAAAAACAAGTGCCTTTGCTCGAAGGATCTGGCGGGTAGAAAAGTCCCTTTTCTTTAACCGCTTCTTGAAAAACCTGAGTAACTACGCCCGGCTCCACAGTAGCTTGCAAATTGAGCAAATCAATATCTAAAATGCGATTGAGCCGTGAAGTCGATATGACAAGACCCCCATGCACTGCCAAAGCCGAGCCAGCAAGACCAGTACCACCACCGCGAGGCGTAACGGGAATGCGATGAGAAGAGCAAAGTTTCATGATTTCGCTTATCTGTATAGCATTTTCTGGTAGGACAACCGCTTCTGGTAAAAAACGAAAATCCTCCGTCTCATCATGTGCGTAGGCTTCGCGCAAAATCGCATCGCTGATAAAATAGCCTTCACCTACAATATTTTTTAGCTCCATAGCAACACTTTCGCTAATCGGATTAAAATGCGTCTCAACCTCGGCGGGCATAGATCTAGTTTTTTGTTGCATCATAATTTTTAATAAAATTGAATTAGTGCATGCCTATGCACTATGGTTTAATACTTTATACAAACATACAAACAAATGTTTAAACTTATAAGGTCGGAGACGCACGATGTTTTTTTCAGAATAATGTAAGCTCTTTGTATTATGCAAGGTTTGTAAGCCCGATGATGCTATGAATAAAGTTGGCATCTGACAAGTAAACATGCATAGCAAATGGAGTTTTCTTATTAAATTACACGCATTAACGATTGAAAAAGTATGTACCAGAAGAATATACTTCATTAGTACTAGGAACGAAAATCCTAAAATCTAACCTTATCATTTTGCCACAAATAGAAAAATTACCATCGCCTTCTACATATAACTCTTCATAACCTGGAGATTGCCTACTGTTAAACAGCACTCCAACTTTTTGCTTACGTACGTACACTAATTTATTTGAGAGGTCAAAAGACATCATAATACGTTTTTCATAAGGTGAATCGAAAAGATTTTGCCCATTAAAATCAAAAAAATTATTGATAAAAACAGAGGTAGGATTGACACGCTCAAGCGTCTCTCGATAAGTGTGTCTGCCGTACGAACTGTGTATTTCTACATTTTCCCATAGTCCAGTGTAGTCGCTCAAATCATAAGGACATTCGCTGGCATCACGCGCTCTGACGGCTATGGTTGTTGTTTTTTTTGTAGTAACACCTTGCAAATTTTTAGCTATCAGTGTTACGTTATACCTTCCTGGTGCATTATAACGGTGCGAGGGGGAAGGGTCAGTAGAGGTCGTTCCGTCACCCAAAACCCACTCATAAGAGACCGCTCGCTCGCTTAGGTTCTTAAAGGTCAGGTTTTCGTTCGTGGAGGGATATTCGGGGTAGTGAGTAAAGTCACTTATGGGTGCAGGGAGGGGGTATTTCTCTTCCTCTTTGCAAGCAGTCATCGAGAGGCAGGCAATGGTGAGAAGCAGCGCAAAAATATGATTTTTTTTGTACATAGTATATGGTGATTTAGAAAGAAGAATACAGCAAATCTGCCAATGAATTAGAAACAACATTATATTCAACTTATATTTCAAAAATGCCGTATATCAAAAGTAAAAACTGTTTAAACACTTTTCAAATTTGCATAAAATTTCACTATTTATACTAAAAATTATGACAAAAAATACAAAAAAATTGATGGCAGCTCTCTTTTTGATTGCTTTATGCACTACCGTTCTTTTTATTTTGGCATTTAAATTAAAGGAGAAGGAACAAGAAATTCAAGCGATGGACTTTCGCAGTGCGCAGAAGCAGTATAGCAGAGTGCGTGAGGCTTACGCCGATTGCAAAACCAATATCGAGGCGCATCTAAAAAACAAATCCTTACGTTTAGAAGGTATCGAGATAGTGCTTTGCGCTTACAAAGAAGAGCAAATTTTGGAACTCTGGGGACGCAATAAAAAGACTAAAAAATTTCAACACCTCGAAGACTTTCAAATTTGTAGAAGCTCAGGCGTGCTCGGACCCAAACGCCAAAAAGGCGATATGCAAGTGCCCGAGGGGTTATATCACGTCGATAGATTTAATCCTAAGAGTAACTTCCACCTTTCATTAGGCACAAACTACCCCAATGCTTCTGATAAGATATTGAGTCAAGCTAAAAAATTAGGTGGTGATATTTTTATTCATGGAAGTTGCGTAACTATAGGTTGCATTCCCATAAAAGATGAGCCAATAAAAAGGTTATATGTCTATGCCGTGGAAGCCAAACAAGCCGGGCATCAGATTCCAGTATATATATTTCCATTCAAATCCGAAAATGCAAATATTGAGCAGCGCACTGGCGAGCATATCAAACTTTGGAAAAATCTGCTCGAGATGCAACAGTATTTTGATACCCATAAGCAAATTATTCCTTTTAAAGTAAATCAAGAAGGCTACTATCAGCTCATACAGTAGTACGAAGTAACTGCTTCGTTTGTGCAGTTTCATACTACTATACATTTGTCCAGCATTATGGAAATATGGACTTAGAAATAACATTTCTTTGAGAAATCTTATTTCTGGATGGAGAATGTCTATCTAATAGTGTGATACAGTTTAAAATCCTGATTCAGACTCACAAAAAAAAGCCACTTAAAAATTAAGTGGCTTTTGTACTCCGTAGGGGATTCGAACCCCTGTTACCAGGATGAAAACCTGGCGTCCTAACCCCTAGACGAACGGAGCAAATGTTTGGACATTTTACCAATTTAAACGCTTTTATCATTTTTGTAGATAAAAGTTGCGACTTATATTTGAGCCTTTTCGTTTAATTGATGATGCAAAGGTAATAGGTTTTTTTATATTGCGCAAGTATTTTGCAATTTTTTTTTCAAAAAAAACTAATATTTTTTTTTGCATTTTGATTATCAATGACTTAGTACTGATATTTTTTCTTGTGGTACTCGGTTAGGGTAGTCTGTAATAATTACATCAACACCTAAACGCATACAGTCTCTCATAAGTTCGTTTTCGTTTACTGTCCAAGTAAAAATTTTTATTCCTTCTTTTTGGAGTTTTTTGATTGTTTGTGCATCGGGTAGCAGGCTATAATGCGGTGCATAAGCTTGGGGTTTGAATCCTAAGGTATGAAATGCACGCTCGGGTGTAGTTGGTTTTTCTACGAGAAGCCCTAAGGGATAGTCTGATTGTGCTTTGAGCAATCTTAAAATTTCGGGTTCGAAGGATTCTAAAAAAATTTTATCTTTGAGTTGTGGATATTGAGCCAATAACTTCAATACTTTATCCACTAAAACCGAAGCCTCTGGTTGAAAAATACCGACCCAGTTGCGCTCATATTTGATTTCTATAAGATAAAAAGGTGCAAAGCCCCAAGCCTCTATATGCTCAAATACATCGCTTAGCAAAGGCTTATTGACCGCCGCCGCACGCTGCTCTGGAAAATCAGGATGTCCGTAACGACCGCAATCAAAACGACGTATCTCGTCGTAAGATAGTAACTGAAACGAAGTTTTCTCTGCTGAGGAAGACACTAACTGCCCCCGTGAATCGCTGCAATAATCCGGGCAAAGCCACGGCTCATGCGAGACAACCACTTGCCCATCGCGGCTCAAAACTACGTCTAATTCAATGCCTCGAAGTCCTAACTCCAAGGCTTTATAAAAGGAAGGTAGCGTATTCTCGGGCAGTAACCCACGCGCACCTCTATGTCCCCAAAATTCTGTCATTTGATAGTGAATTTAAATAAATCAAAACGAAAAATGATGAGGGTGTGTGTGTTGTGTAAGAATTGGTATTTTTTGTATGTATGTATAGATAGATAGAATGTACATAGCACTAAAAGTTCTGTCATAGCTTTTAGTGCTTATGATAACAGACTTAAAACCAAACAAGTCCAGTCGCCATCTTGTTCAATTTTTACTTTATTTAACTGCAAACTGTTAGCTTTTTCCATAAGCACATCTACATCTTTGGCATAAAATCCACTCAAAACAAGTGTTGAGGCTTTGTGCATTAAACTACAATAGGCTTCCATCTCGTCCAAAAGTACATTGCGATTGATATTGGCAAGAATCAAATCATAATGGCCAGTGATTGCAAGGCTACGAATCGTACCACAGGCTACATCGATGGCAACTTGGTTTTGCTCTGCATTTTCACGGCTACTTTCAGCAGATATTTCTTCTATATCGTAAGCAAAAACAGACTTAGCACCCATTTTTTTGGCTAAAATACCCAGAATAGCCGTACCGCAGCCCGCATCGAGGACGGTTTTATCTTTGGGAGGGTTATCCAAAAGATATTTGAGCACGAGCTTGGTGGTTTGATGATGCCCCGTACCGAATGCCATTTTAGGTGTAATCAAAATTTCATAATCAAAACCAATTTCGGTGGGGTGAAAATCGGCGCGCACCAAGCACTGCTTATCGATGCGAATAGGCTCAAAATTGCTTTCCCATTTTTTATTCCAATTTTCTTCCGCTACTTCTTCTTGTGTAATATTCAAGTCTGCATCATAGGTTTTGTATCTATTGAGCACTGCCCAAGTAGCCGCGTCCTCATACCGCTCGAGCGGTACGGAGGTTTGAAATCCTGTTTCGTGGCTTAAGAAAGCATCGAATCCGAAATCGGATAGCTCGATTTGCAAAGCATCAGCCCATTGTTCGCTAATTTTTATATCAAATACAATGTGTTTTTGCATATTTTTTATATTTTTGATTTTGAAGGTCAGTAGAATAGAATTAAGCCTTATAAGCCTTATCAGGGGGCAGTCATCTGCATTAGTAGTTTTCCAAAACTTAGTGAGTTATGGCTGTATAAATTACTAAGCATCAATCATTAACAGCTTTATAAAAACTTTTAGTGCTCAATCTAACTTCAATATGCAAATTTTTTATAATGTAGCCATCGCTTTTTACGCTTTCTTTTTAGAATTAGCAAGTTTTTTTAACCCTAAGGCTCGGCTTTTTACCTTAGGTCGTAGGGATATTCTCACGCAATATGCGCGTTATTTTGAGCAAAAACGTGCGCCTGTGTGGTTGCATTGCGCTTCACTTGGTGAATTCGAGCAGGCTCGCCCGCTTATTGAGCGCATTCATCGAGAGCAACCTGAGCAAAAAATATTACTTACTTTTTTTTCGCCTTCGGGCTACGAAGTGCGTAAAGACTATGAACTTGCTGATTGGGTGCTTTACCTGCCCTTAGACCGCTATGAAACGATGCAAAAATTAGTGCAGCTTGTGCGCCCACGTCTTTTTGTTTTTGTAAAGTATGAATTTTGGGCTAATCTTATTCAGGCCTTAGATAAAGCGCAAGTGCCTATGATTTGTATATCTGCAATTTTTAGAAAAGAACAACACTTTTTTAAGCCCTATGGCAAATGGGCAAGGAAAAAATTACAAAAAATAGATTATTTTTTTGTGCAGGATAAGCATTCTATTGATTTGCTCAATCAAATCCAGATAAAAGAAGCCAGTGCAGTAGGCGATACACGTGTGGATAGAGTAGTAGAAATTGCAGCCCAAGCGAAAAAATTTCCAATTATTGAATCATTTTGTCAAAACATAAACCAAAATACAACAAGTATATGGGTGCTTGGAAGTGCTTGGGATAGCGATATTCGTCTGTTTGCAGAAGCGATGGAAAAAGCTGATAGTCAAATAAAATTGATTATTGCGCCACACGAAATAACAAAAACTCGTATAGATTTTGCTGTAGCTTCATTTTCCAATCATAAAATAGGAATTTATTCTGAGTTGGAAAATAAAACTACTACTACTGCTTTTGATGTTTTAATCATTGACAACATCGGTATGCTCGCCTCGCTTTATGCTGTAGCTGATGCTGCTTTTATTGGTGGGGCTTACGAAAAAGGCTTGCATAATACGCTTGAGGCTGCTGTATATGGTATTCCCATGTTTTTTGGCAACAAAAATTATAAAAAATTTAAAGAGGCCAACGAACTTATTGCACAAGGGGCTGCTTTGGCTATTCCCCAAGCCCAAAACTTAACTCCGTTTTTAAAATCTGATGCCTATCCTCAACTCAAAATTATGGGGCAGAAGGCTGCAAATTACGTACAGGCACAAAAAGGTGCAACTGATAAAATTATTTCTTACTGTAAAACAGTCGGTTGGCTTTGATATTTAGCATTTTTTTGTTTTCCTTTGTAGGAATAACTCAAAATGTGGTGCAAAAATTCAGTAAATCATAAAGATTAACCTTAGATTGATAAAACTATGATGCAAAAATTACTTCTAAGCAGCCTATGCCTTTGGGTTTGGCTAAGCCTCTCCGAAGCGGTAGCCCAAACCTCACGCAAGTATAGCAATGAGTTTTTGGCAATTGGTGTGGGCGCACGTGGATTGGGTATGGCAAATACACAAGCAGCTATTTCTAATGATGTAACGGCTGCTTATTGGAATCCGGCGGGGCTCATGCACATTGATGAGCCTTATGAGTTTTCTTTTATGCACGCCTCTTATTTTGCTGGTATTGCCAATTATAACTATGCGGGCTTTACGGCTGCCATAGATGACAAAAGCCGCATGGCTGTCTCTTTGATTCGTCTGGGTATTGATGATATCCCCGATACAAGATTTCTTTTTGATGAGAGTGGAAACTTGGACTACAGTCGTGTAGGTTCTTTTGCGGAAGCCTCTTACGCATTTTTGTTTTCTTATGCCCGTGGTGTAGATGTGAATATCAAAGAAAAGCGCGACGAAGAAGGCAATATTGTGCGTGAGGCGCAAAAACTACCTATACAGCTCGGTGCAAATTTTAAAGTTATCAACCGCACGGCAGGTATTTTCGCCAGTGCCTGGGGCTTCGGGTTAGATATTGGCGCACAAACACAATGGAAAGACTGGTACTTTGGCATCACAGGGCGAGATATTAGCGGCACTTTTAACGCTTGGTCTTTCAATACAGAAGCCGTAGCTGATGTATTCGACCGCACTGGGAATGCTATTCCCGTCAATGGTGTTGAAGTTACTGTCCCTCGTTTGATTGTGGGGGTAGCTAAGGCATACCGTATAGGAGAAAAAAAGGATTTTGGCATATTGCCTACCGTAGGTTTTGAAGCAACTTTTGACGGTAAGCGAAATACGGTGATTAAAAGCGATTTTGCATCTATCAACCCCAGTGCGGGCGTAGAAGCGGATTATAAAAATATGATTTTTGTACGCAGCGGACTTGGAAATTTTCAACAAATCAAAGATTTTGATAATACATATTATACAACCTTTCAACCTAACTTTGGCGTAGGATTTAGATATAGGCATTTTACCATAGACTATGCACTTACCAATGCCTTTGAACAAGCTGATGTACCCTACTCCAACGTATTTTCTATCAAAGTAAGGTTTGCAAACAAGGATTTGCAGTTTTTGAAAAATGATACCTCCCAAGATAAATAAAATGTATAAGATGATGAAACAGATGTATAAAATTAGCTTATCGCTGCTTGCTATGTTTTTTTTGCTAAATCATAGCCAAGCTCAAAACGACGAAAGTGCCTACGACTTTAGCTGGATAAATCCGACAGGGGCTTACTGGAAAATCGAAGTCAAAGATGACGGTATGCACCGAATTTATTTTGAAACGCTTGAGGCTATGGGGTTCCCCACAGGGGCAAGAGTGCAGGCGCGCAGATACCAAATTTTCTACAGAGGGCAAGAAATTCCAATCCGAGTAGAAGCTGGTGATGACGAGTTCTTAAACCAACCCGAAGAGTTCATAGAGTTTTACGGGCAAAAATACGACGGCTACCTCGACTCCCTACTCTACGAAAACCCAAGGGATATGTACAATCCCTACGACCCTCTTTATAACGGTTCACAATTTTACTATCTAACTTACACACCTACTTTTGCCCAAGAGGGCAAGCGCATTGCAGAGTTTTACCAAGAAAACGATACGCTACCACGCGAACCTTGGCACTGGGCAGAAGACCGCACTATGTTTGCCGACCGCTACACGCCTGGTGCAGTATTTCCCAAAAGCCTTATCGCTGCTGACTTAGCTGGGGCGCAGCTCTCGACCTTTCAAAATGGTGAAGGTTTTGGTACAATCTTCTTCCAGCCAAGAGGCATACACCCTTTTGCTATCAATATCAGAGGTGCGGTGCGCGATTCCGTAGCCGTGCCATTTGTGCAAGCCGCAGCCGCAGGGCGAGTCAATCTTGCAAGGCGCATTTCATTCCACGTCGGTCCTGACCAAGATAACCTGACCCTTATAGATACTTTTTTTATCGATGACTTTTCAAAAGCCCACTTTGAATCTTATTTATACGACTCCATAGCAAGGTTTCCTTATGTCGAAAACGGCAGGCTATGGATAGGCGTAGAGGTCGAGAATATCAACAGAGTGGGGTCGGTTTATACACTTTCTTATTTTAACGTCGAGTATCCGCAGCGATACAGCATGTTTGATAAGCAACGCAAACTTTTCCGTACACGCAAAAATCCTGAAATCGGACGCTCTTATATCGAAATAGAAAATATCCCCCCTTTTGCACGCATTTTGGATATTACGAACCCCGCCAATATGCGGCTTATCAGAGGTGATAGCGTTAATAGAAGGTTGCGCGCCGTTATTCCCAATACAGAAAACCAACGCAAACTTTTTGTCTATGGTGATGGCGATTTTGTGAATGTTACGGAAATGAAGCAAACCAACATACAGCTTATTCGTGCGCCACAGGTATATAACTATTTAATTGTATCGCACAAGAGTTTACGAGAGCCAAGTAGCGAACACAGCGACCCTGTGCAGGCTTTTGCCGAATACCGACGCTCGGCAAAAGGCGGCAATTATACACCACTTGTCATGGAAATCGAAACGATTTACGACCTTTTTTCTCACGGAACGATTCACCCTATGGGCGTGCGCAGATTTCTGGACTATATGCTCGAGCAGGGCAATCCAAGATTTTTGTTTTTTGTAGGACGTGGTTTTTCACTTACCACAAGAGCGGCTCGAGTTTCGGATAGGCTCAATATTATGCCCTTCGGTTTTCCGAGTTCGGATACAGAATACTCCGCTGGCTTGCGAGGTGCGCCTGCCGTGGTGCCTGCATTGGCGACGGGTAGGCTTTCGGTCTCTACGCCCGAGCAGGTTTCTAACTACCTAAACAAAGTCATTGAGCATGAATCGGCAGCGAGTAATGCACCCTGGCGTAAGCGTGTGCTGCACCTTAGCGGTGGAAAAAGTGCTAATGAACATCGCCTTTTTAGGCAATACATGGACGGATTTGCTAACGTCGCTCGAGGAAATTTCTTAGGTGGCACAGTCAATACGATTGCAAAACAAACAACAGATTTTGTAGAATTTATAGACATCTCGGCAGAAGTCAATGAAGGATTGCATTTGATAACCTTTTTCGGACACGCAAGCGCCAACTACAACGACATCGAAATTGGTAACGTTACTGACCCACGTCTGAACTTCAACAACAAAGGCAAGTATCCACTCATGATTGTCAATGGTTGTGGCTCGGGAGATGCTTTTATAGGCGGCTCGCTCGGAGAAAACTGGATGGCGGCAAAAGATAAAGGAGCTATTGCTTTTATTGCACACGTACACGTAGGCTTTACAGGGCAATTACGCCTTTATACCCAAACTTTCTACGAAACAGCCTTTGCTGATATAAATTACTTTAACCAACCTATTGGAATTATACACCAAGAGGTAATACGCAGGTTTTTAAGACGCACTGGCAACGACCCCTTAGGCGTAGCAGGTGCGCAACAAATTATATTACAAGGAGACCCCGCTTTGCGCTATAATGCAGCCAACAAACCTGATTATTTTATCGATAACTCACGCCTTGCTATTGTGCCAATGCGTAGCCAAGCAGACCAGTTGCGTGCCGTAGCAGATTCTTTCCGTATTCGTGTGGATATTTCTAACCTCGGTATTGCGGATAGAGAGCGCCGACCTATTCCGATTCGCGTAAAGCGTACGTTTAGCGACGGGACTTCTGTATGGTATCCAGAAATTACAACACCAGCCATCAACAACCGCGATACGGCTTATTTTACCATAAGAACTTCTCTTGAAAACAGAAGCCGTGCTAACGGGCTTAATCGCTTCGAGGTCTATCTTGATTTTAACGAAACCATTGAAGAAATATCAGAGGACAACAACTCAGGCGTAATAGAATTTTTATTCCGACCCCAAGCTTTGCTCAATATTGCGCCCAAAGAGTACAGCATTGCCAGCGAGCAACCCGTCCGTATGATTGCGCAAAATACGAATCCCTTAGATGGCGTAAGGCGTTATGAGTTTCAGCTCGATACCACAGACCAATTTAATAGCGGTGTGCTCAAAACTACTGAATTTGATGACTACATTACGCCCGAGTGGCTCGCTGACTTACCTGTGTTGAGAGACAGCACCGTCTATTATTGGAGGGTAAGATTTGCCGATGAGCAAGATGCAGAGCGACAAGAAGAGTGGTATAAATCTTCTTTCGTTTATATCCCTGAAAGTCCACAAGGCTGGTCGCAAAGCCATTTCCCACAGTTCAAAAAAGCAGACCTTGTGAGCATGGAACGAGACGATACTTTGCGAAGATGGGATTTTAAAAAAGTCATTCAAAACTTTGAAATTATTGCTAAAGGTAGCTCGCACCCCGATGCTAAAGCCTCAGAAGTTATTCTCAATGGCACTCCTATCGTGGACGGTAACTGCCGTGTAAGGCGTTGGATAGGATTAGCCATAAACCACCGCACAGGCGAACTTTATAACCCGCTACCTACTGAAAGCTGTGGTGCATCGCTCGTAGCTGCATCTATCCCAGAGCCGTTCCGAGGGCGAAATTATATCGCAGATTTTTTTAATGGTATCGCAGATAATGATTGGATTATTTTAGTCAATTCAGGACCACTGCCACCACAAAATCCACGCCCCTTTTTAGAACAAATGGGAATCTCAACAGAAGAGTTTGATGCGCAAAACTACGGTGGAAGTGCACCTACAATTGCCATAGGACGCAAAAATGCAGCACTTGGCAGCGGTACGCTTTTGAGAGAACCAGGAGCAACTTCCCAAGTTAATCACAATTTTACCATCGAAGGACGAGGCGATGAAGGATACATTATCTCGAGCCGCATCGGACCAGCCAGAGAATGGGGCAACGTATTCAGAGAAATCGTAAACTCCGAAGAGCCACAAGGCGATTACTGGAAACTCGACCTTTTGGGCATCGATTTTAACGGAAATGAAAGTCTATTGCAAGAAGTTACAAGCGATGCTTTCGATATTAGCAACATCGATGCAAGTCGTTATCCTTATCTAAAATTAAGAGGGTTTTTTGCTGATTCTATCAATATCAGTAGCCCGCAGCTCAATCGCTGGCAAGTAATTTATCAGGAAGTCCCCGAAGGAATTTTGCTTTTTGATACTTTGAGCTATCGTAGAAATACAACACTCGAAGTCATAGAGGGTGATTCCGTGCGCATAGGTATGAAGTTTAGAAATATCTCTGGATCTGATTTCCGAGAACCTCTTTTGGTGCGTTATACGATTCTGAACTACGAAACCAATAATAGCATCGGCTATTGGGATACGCTACCACCACTGCCAGCAGGCGAAACCGTAGAATTTAAAGCTACTTTCGAATCGTTGCCTTACCGAGGCGAAAACAAACTCACGACTTATGTCAACCCGCAAATTCAACCCGAGCAGATTTACGAAAATAATATCTTAGAGGCACTTTTTAATGTCAAAGAAGATGATGTCAATCCCGTACTCGATGTAGCCGTAGATGGTGTGCATATTATGGACGGAGATATTGTATCTCCTATGCCTGTTATAAGTATTGGATTACGAGACGACAATAAGTTTTTGATTCGTGAGGATACTTTGGGTATCAACCTATTCCTCAGCACTTGCGATTCCTGCGATTTTCAACGACTGAATTACACAAGTGGAGAAGTGCGTTGGTTCGTATCCCAAGAAAATAATTTTAGGTTAGAATATCGCCCCGAGCGACTCGAAGACGGTACTTATACACTTATGGTAGAAGCCGAAGATGTAAGAGGAAATAAATCGGGAATAGAACCTTATAAAGTGCGTTT
Organism: Bernardetiaceae bacterium; assembly: GCA_020832465.1. Classification (GTDB taxonomy): domain Bacteria; phylum Bacteroidota; class Bacteroidia; order Cytophagales; family Bernardetiaceae; genus JAFIER01. The sequence goes on along the minus strand of JAFIER010000074.1, from coordinate 11,568 downwards.
TGATGTCATCAATGAATCGAGTATTACGCATTTTTATCCTTATCCAAATCCATTCTCGACGAGTATGAGGTTTGTTTTTACGCTCACAGGAGCGGAGATTCCCGATGATATTCGCATTCAAATCATGACAATCACGGGAAAAGTAGTGCGTACAATAAATCGAGACGAGCTCGGTACGGTACGCATCGGAAATAATATTTCAGAGTTTGCATGGGACGGCACTGATGAGTTTGGCGACCCACTGGCAAATGGTGTGTATCTCTACAAAGTCGATGTGCGCAGCCGCCAAACAGAAATAGAACGCCGTGAGACCGCAAGAGACGACCTCTTTAAGCGCAATTTGGGTAAGATTTACCTGATGAGATAACGCCATTGAGGAGAAGGCATAGCTTTTTTAAGGTTGAATGCCATTCGCTTTTGCATATTTAGCAAACCAAAAAAAGCCTTCTTGTGTTTATCAAGCACAAGAAGGTTTTTTAGTAGTGAAGCTAAGATGGACGATAGCTGTGTATTGGCTCATTTTGCATAGCAAAAACAACGAATTTATCGTTTTTAAAATGGAGTACGACAACTTTTCTAAACGCCAGAAACTTAGCTTGTCATTATTTTTCATTGAAATAGATAACATAAAATGGATTATTACAAAATTTTGGGCATAAGCCGAGGAGCAAGCGCAGAAGAGATAAGAAAGGCTTATCGCAAATTAGCCGTTAAGTATCACCCTGATAAAAATCCTGACAACCCGCAAGCTGAAAATCGTTTTAAAGAAATTTCAGAGGCCTATGAAGTATTAAAAGACCCTGAAAAACGCAAAAAATATGACCAATACGGTGCAAATTGGCAGTATTTTTCTGACGCTAAAAAACAGCAGGGCACAGCAGGAAGTAGCGCAAAAGGCAGTGGCAGGACTTCTTACGGAAGAGGTAGGCAGCGGGGTAGCCAAGGAGAAGATTTTGACTTCGGCGGTTTTTCAGATTTTTTTAAGAGTATGTTTGGAAACGAACCCCCTAACCAAGGGGGAAGTGCATATCAAACCCAATATGCGCAGGACTTAGAAACCGATATGACCCTTACACTCGAGGAAGCTTACCACGGCTCGACACGTATCCTGACCGTGAATAACGAAAAAATGAGACTGCGCATCAAACCCGGCGTAGAGGACGGAAAAGTTATCAAACTTAAAGGAAAAGGCGGGGGGCAAGACCCGAGAAGGGGAGACCTTTTTATCAATATTCGCATTGCACCACACCACTACCTCGAACGAAAAGGTAATAACTTATACCAAGATGCTGATATAGATATTTATACCGCCATACTCGGTGGAAAAGTTACTATCAAAACACTAAAAGGCAATATGAATATCAATATCCCAGCAGGTACACAAGGTGGAAAAACTTTGCGACTGCGTAAATTAGGTATGCCATATTACGACAAACCAGATACCTTTGGTGATATGTTTGTACGTATCAGTATGCAAATACCTAAAAACCTTACGGACGAAGAAAAAAAATACTTCGAGAAACTCAGAAGTTTGAGATAAAAATAAGTCCTTTTGCCTAAGGTACATAGGCTTAGCGAGGGCAAAAAAATAAAATTTAAGCAAAATTTTATTTTGAATTTTAGAAATAACATTTCTGCCTGATAATGTTATTTCTAAAATTCGGTACTCAATATTTATTATAGCCGTGTTTGGTGTCCCTACTAAACACAAACCGAGTTCCCAAGACCTGAGTAGTTACTTTTTTTGTAAATACAAAATCATTTTAAGTGTGCACTCCAAATGCGGAGAGCAGCAATAACATTTCTGACAGAAGGGTTATTGCTCAAAATTTAATTGCCAACTTGCAAATTTTTAGTAGTATAAATTTAGAAAAATTATAGCTTTATGACTCCCGAGCAATTACAAGAAATCATAAGGCAGCGCTTTGCTCAAGGGCTAACCTTTTCCTTGTCAGAAGGCAAACCTATGTGGATTATTACCATAGGGCGTGAGCTTTTATTAGAGGTAGCAGAGTTTTTACATACTGATGAGCGACTTTATTTTGATCATTTATCAGCCATTAGTGGTGTAGATTACGGTGAGAAGGAAGCCAAAATGGAGGTTTTCTATCAATTCAGTTCGCTTACAAAATCGCTTGAGCTTATGCTTTGTGTGCCTTTATCTCGCCATGAAAAACCAATGCCTTATTTGCCCTCACTTACTTCAATATGGCTATCAGCAGACTGGCACGAGCGTGAAACTTATGACCTTTTAGGTATTCATTTTGACGGACACCCTGATTTGCGCCGAATTTTGATGCCCGCTGACTGGGAAGGATATCCGCTGCGTAAAGATTATCAAGACCCAGAGCAATATCGCGGGATTAAGGTGAAGTATTAAAAAATATATGGCTGGTCATACTACTAAACATTTGGCGGCCAGAAAGTATTTTAGAAATAACCGTTTTTCGCAAACTGTAGCCCGAAGCTCCAGCTTCGGAAGTCTATAACGAAGCTGGAGCTTCGTTACTACAGGCGCACAAATTCTCAAAGAAAAATGGTACAGTAGTATGAACTGCACTAAAAAAGAGGTTCTACTAAGATTAATACGGCTTTTTAGCTCCACGATTAAAATCGTGGTTTTTACTCGATTAAGCGCCTGAATTTGTTTGTAGGAAAGCATATTTTTGTATAAATCTTGGTAGCACCAAAAATAACTATTAGGCATTAAATTCCAGTGTGCTTATTTCTTAATGTTTGAGGGGGGCAAATGAAACCTTTTTTTTCGAAGTTTTTTTTGGGGGTGGGGTATCCAGATTGTCAAAGCGAGTCTAACTTTAGTGTGCAGATATTAGAATAAAAGCCTCAAAATCAAAATAATCTGAAAAAAAGTGCATTAAAAATTGTAAATCTCGATAAAAACCACCAATTTTGCGTTCCCTTTAAAGGGAGGCTGGCTGCTTTGATAACAAAAAGAAAAGATCAGCCTTATTGTCAATTCCCCAAAAAAGCAAAATACAAGATGAACACATTAGAAATTGTAGGCTACGAGCGCAAAGATACAGGCTCAAAAGAAGCAGCGAAGTTGCGCAAAGAAGCACAAGTCCCATGCGTACTTTACGGTACGGATACTCATGTGCATTTTCACTCTCCCATGATTCTTTTCCGCGATTTGGTATATACACCCAACGTAAACAAGGTAAAGCTCAATATCGAGGGTACTATTTACATGGCAATTTTGCAAGAGGTTCAATTTCACCCTGTAAGTGAGATTATCCTACACGCAGATTTCCTTCTTTTAGAAGAGGGCAAGCCCGTAAAAATAGATATTCCTGTGCGCCTCTTCGGACGCTCACCAGGTGTTGTAAAAGGTGGTCGTTTGGTAACTAAGTTGCGCAAACTTCGCATCAAGGCTACACCAGAGAATTTGCCCGCCGATATTCCCGTAGATATCAGCAAACTCGAGTTAGGTAAATCTATTAAAGTAGGCGAGGTTAAATCTGCGAACTATGAAATTATGAATAGTCCATTAGTGTCTATTGCTTCTGTTGTAGTTACTCGTACGCTTCGCAAAGAACAAAACGAAGGTGCAGCAGCTGCAAAATAATAAGTATAATAAGTAGGCAGTACTTACAAAGTAAGATGTGCTACTTTTTGTACCTCACACCAAAAAAACTCTGCTTATCTGCTTCAGATATACAGAGTTTTTTTGTGCTATCCATAGAATTATGAGCCTACATTGCACCAAAACTATGGCATACTTGTTATATGAAGTGCAGTTTTTAATATCCATATCATTTATGTTATTATCGATTTTTTCTCAAAGTCTTTGGGTAGTTTTTGCAAGTATGTTTAAGTTTATTGTCGGACCGCTCATCGGCGTAGCTATTGGACTCCCCGTATGGATTACGGTGCTACTCACGACGGCTGGTATGACAATAAGCGCATTTATTTTTGCTAATTTCGGAATTTTGATTCGGGAGAAGTTATTCTACCGTTTTTTTAGCCGTCCACGCTTGTTCTCACGGCGCACTCGCCGTATGGTACGCATCTGGCGGAGTTATGGCATCAAAGGCACGGCATTTCTTACACCTTTAATTTTTAGCCCTATTATTGGAACGCTAATCGCTGTTTCTTTTGGCGAGAGAAAAGATAAGATTATAACTTATATGGCTATAAGTGCATTTGTCTGGGCAGTTGTTTTTTCACTATTGATAGAATATTTAGGTAAAGAAGCCTTTATGCGCCTATTTGGGGTCGGTGGGTTTCAGTTTGTTCCGTTTTAAAAAAATATTTTTATCTGTACGCCTATGTTTTTGCTTCTCGATAATTTTGATTCTTTTACCTATAATCTTTATGACTATTTGGCACAAGCAGGTGCAAAAGTGAAGGTCGTGCGCAACGATACGCCACTGTCTATCATCAAAAAACAAGATTATCAAGGACTTATCATTTCACCAGGACCTGAAACGCCCGAGCGAGCAGGGAGTCTTATGGAAGTTTTGGCTTATTATCACCATCGCATTCCTATTTTTGGAATATGCTTAGGGCATCAGGCTATAGCTTCTTTTTTTGGCTCGAATCTCTACAAAGCCACGCCTATGCATGGCAAAATTTCACAAATACACTGCCAGCAAAACCCGCTCTTTGCGCATACACCACCTGTTTTTGAAGCCGTGCGCTACAACTCTTGGCTTGCCGACGAGAGTGCTAATGCCTTAGACTATATAGCCCATAGCGAAAAAGGTGAACTCATGGCATTAGCACACAAAACGCTACCTATATGGGGGGTGCAATTCCACCCCGAAGCTGCGCTCACGCAATACGGCATGACGCTTATCCGAAATTGGCTACTAAGTGCACATAACCTAAAAAATCCCGTAGGGATTAAACCTCAATAAATAGCCACAGGTACAGCCTACTACGGGGCGAAACTCCAAACAGCGATATCAAGCCTCGAGTTGTTGCAAATCCTGCCACATCTGTCTTATGATTTCTTTTTTGTCGGGGTTATAAATCCAGTTGTGGTCAAAGACTTCTAATATTTCTGGATTAGCTTGCGTACTAATAGCAAGGCTATGAAATCGCGTATCTTTTTGTTTTTCATTGCGAATGCGTTTTTCTAAATCTTCACGCATATCATACATTACAAAATCAGAAACCATCAGCACATCAGCCTCTCGGTAGTCATTGGTTTTGAGCATAGACAGTGCTTCTGAAAGGGCGGGCGTAGCATCTGTGCCTCCATCAAACGACATGGATAGAAACTCTACTATTTTTTCCAACGAACTGGCGATATCGTGCAGTGGCATGGTCTTCGTACCGATAGAAAATGAAATAAGGTAAGCCTTACGATTTTCTTTAGCTGCCATTTTTAAAATTGCAAAGCAGAGTGTTTTTGCGATTTGTGCGGGTGTGCCGTGCATTGAGCCACTGGTATCTACGCATACAATAAAAGGACCTTTTTCTTTTCGTTTTTGTTTTTCGCGTTTAGCGTATTGCACTTTATCGTCAGTAACTAATCGCTTGCCTTGGTATTGCCAAGAGCTTAGGCTTTTATCGGCATAGCGTTGCATAAAAAGCGTTTCGGTGCGTGCATCGCCGAGCAATGCCAGCTCGCCAGGTAGTACATTATTCAAATCATCACTCTGGCGAATACCACCGATTTCGCTGCGAAGCTGTGGGTCATCAATCCAAGATTTTCGTACAATAACGTGGCTGTACTCTTCCTCTTCGGTCTCGATTTGTGCCGTGCGCATTCTACCGAGCAAATCCACCAACTCTTGGATAGAAGATTCGTTTTCCAAAAGCTGCGCATACTTTTGCAATACATCAAAACCCGTATTTTTCCAAAGTGCACGCGACATATCCCAATACCTGCCTGCTTCCATCGAAAACGGACTTACAAGTTTGAGCAAACGCTCCAGCTCATCTACTTTGGCGTAAAGCAAACGGCAGAACGCCTCGCGCTCTTTTTCAATTTCTTCGAGCTGATAAGCGAGCGTTTTGGCGGTGAGCAGTGCGTCCCATTGGGCGAGCAGGTCGGCTACTAAAATATCAAAACGAGATTTCTTCTCGGCTTGTGGGTCGTAGTCTTTTACCATAGCCCGAGTTTCGGCTATTAAATCCTCAAATTTTTGGGCATAAAAATCGGTATCTAACTCCTCAGCAGGGTAAATTTGAGCAAGGTAGTCCAAAAGCCCTCCCCACGTATCGAGCCAAAGGTGTGTGGGGCGATGACTCCAAGCCGCAAATCTATCAATCTCTTCTTGATAAGGATTATCGGCATTGACTTTTTTGTCTGTATCGCGTAGCCATTTAATGGTATCGGCTATGAGTTGCTTCGAGAGTGTAGGATTATCCTGTGCCAGATGCAAAATATTATCCTTTGCAAAAACCTCATCTAAGGTTTGTTTGAGGTAATCGTAATATTTGCCTTCCGGCGAATCTCCAAAAGAGGGCGAGGCAGCTTGCGTAGTTTTTCCTTGAATTTTGGCATAAAGATAATGCACCAAATAACGGCGTGTAGGCTTATCAAAGATTTTACCAAAATCTATAAAACGACTAAACTCCTCCTCGAGCTCAAGGGCGGTTAAAGGTTCGACTTCATTCATAATCAAAAAAACAGCTCAAGCAATTGCTTTGTTTCATAAACTTCAAATTTAGATGCAAAACACTATGAAAAAATGAATTTTGTATCAAAAACCAAATTATTTTGCATAAAATCTATCAAAAATTTTTATTTAATGAATTTTTTTTAAATATTGCCGTTATAATTAACAAAACCCAATCGCAATTCATATTTCACATCGCCTGTAGCATTAGTACCTAATCCAACTTTATTTTTATCAATCTACAGAACCGATGAACTCTCATACAACAACAGCCATTGAGGGCGTAGTACTCAAAACTGAAAAATTATCAGAGGCTTATGCCGAGATTTTAAGCGATGAAGCCTTACAGTTTGTAGCGGCGTTGCATCGCAAATTCGATGCCACACGGCATGAATTGCTCAAAGCAAGAGAAGCCGTACAAGCGCAAATTCAAAAGGGCATCATGCCAACTTTTCCTAAAGAAACAGCTCATATTAGAGATAATAAAGAGTGGAAAGTTGCACCCATACCCGCAGATTTGCAAAACCGAAAAGTCGAGATAACAGGTCCCGTGGAGCGCAAAATGATGATCAATGCACTCAACTCCGGGGCGCAGGTTTTTATGGGCGATTTTGAAGACGCTAACTCGCCTACTTGGGCAAATTGCATCGAAGGGCAAATCAATTGCCGTGATGCTAATCGCAGACAAATCGATTTTTATGACCCTAAAAAAGATAAGCATTATAAGCTCAACGATGAGCCCGCCGTGCTGCTTGTCCGCCCCCGAGGCTGGCACTTAGACGAAGCCCACGTCGAGATAGATGGCAAACCCGTATCGGCTTCGCTATTCGATTTTGGGTTATACTTTTTTCATAATGCCCAAACGCTCCTCGAGCGCAACTCCGCCCCTTACTTTTACCTCGCTAAGCTCGAGAACCATAAAGAGGCTGCCCTTTGGAACGATGTATTTGTGTTTGCACAAGACTACCTCAAAGTCCCACAAGGGAGTATCAAAGTTACTGTCCTTTTAGAAACAATTTTAGCCTCTTTCGAAATCGAGGAAATACTCTACGCTTTGCGCAACCACATCGCTGGTATCAATGCCGGACGCTGGGACTATATCTTCTCTGCCATCAAAAAATTCCGCTCCGTCATGGCAACGCCATTCCCTGATAGGGGGCAGATTACTATGACCGTGCCTTTTATGCGTGCCTACACCGAGCTTTTAGTAAAAAGTTGCCATAAGCGCGGCGCACACGCTATTGGCGGTATGTCTGCCTTTATCCCAAGCAAAGACGAGCAGGCGAACGCCACAGCTTTCGAGAAAGTAACCAAAGATAAAGAGCGAGAAGCTAATGACGGCTTTGATGGCTCATGGGTAGCGCACCCTGCGCTTGTACCCGTAGCAAAGGCTGTTTTTGATAAAAAATTTGGCGATAAGCCACACCAAAAAGAACGCCTACGAGAAGAGGTCGCTATTACTGAAAAGGATTTGCTCAATTTCGACATCGAGGGCGGTGTGGTTTCTGAAGCGGGTATCCGTCAAAATTTCAACGTCGGTATGCGCTATATCAATGCTTGGCTCGAAGGCATAGGGGCAGCAGCCCTTTTTAACCTCATGGAAGATGCGGCGACTGCCGAAATCTCGCGCTCACAGCTTTGGCAGTGGCTACACAATAAAGCCCAAACCAAAGAAGGTAAAACCGTTACGGTAGCCTATTATGAGCAGATTATCAAAGAAGAGGTCGAAAAAATCAAAGCCGAGTTTGGCGAAGCGCAGTTTGCTAAAAGCCAATTTGCAAATGCCGAAAAACTTATGCGTGAACTCGTTTTTGATGCTAATTTTGAGGATTTCCTCACGCTAAAAGCATACCCTTATATTTGCTAATAGGCTTGGGTATCCATACCAAACACGGCATACCTAAACAAACTAACAGCATTCTTAGCTTCAGGCTAAAAAACCAATAACACAAAAGCATAACACACCTTTTCAAATTTATTTTCATTATTCAAAATCGATAATTTTTTTTATGTCATTATCAAATTCAAAAAACGGACAACAAATGTTAAGCGCACAAGAATTAGAAAAAGAGTGGACAAGCAACCCTCGTTGGAAGGGCATCGAACGCACTTATTCAGGCGAAGATGTAACCAAACTGCGCGGTTCCGTTCATATTGAACATACACTGGCACGCCTTGGTGCGGAGCGACTTTGGAAACTCATCGAGTCGCAAAGTTGCGTAACAGGACTTGGCGCACTCACGGGCAACCAAGCCGTGCAGCAAGTCAAAGCTGGTTTGCAAGCTATTTATTTGAGCGGCTGGCAGGTCGCTGCTGATGCCAACCTTGCAGGGCAGATGTATCCAGATCAAAGCCTTTATCCTGCGGATAGCGTTCCTTCGGTTGTGAAGCGTATCAATAATGCACTACTGCGTGCCGACCAAATTCAGAACCTTACGGGTGAAGGGGATACGCATTGGCTTGCACCTATTGTAGCCGATGCCGAAGCGGGTTTTGGCGGCAACCTCAATGCTTTTGAATTGATGAAAGCCATGGTTGAAGCAGGCGCAGCTGCCGTGCATTTTGAAGACCAGCTCTCTTCTGCCAAAAAATGCGGACACTTAGGCGGCAAAGTCCTTGTGCCTACTAAAGAAGCCGTACACAAACTCATTGCAGCCCGTTTAGCTACTGATGTATTGAGCGTGCCGACGCTTATTATTGCACGCACTGATGCAGAGGCAGCAACGCTACTTACTTCTGACATCGACCCAGCAGACCATAGTTTCCTTACGGGTGGACGCAGTAGTGAAGGATTTTTTGAAGTCAAGAACGGACTTGAAGCCTGCATTTCTCGTGCGCGCTCTTATGCACCTTATGCGGATTTGCTCTGGATGGAAACCTCGAAGCCAGATATTGGACTTGCACGTGAGTTTGCACAAGCCGTACATGAGAAGTTCCCAGGTAAATATTTGGCTTATAACTGCTCGCCTTCATTCAACTGGGCTGCCAATTTGAGTGAAAGCGAAATTGCAAGTTTTAGAGAGCAGTTAGCAGATATGGGATATAAATTTCAATTTATTACCTTGGCAGGTTTCCACGCTTTGAATACTTCTATGTTTGAGTTGGCTTCTGCTTATCGCAAAAATGGTATGGCGGGTTACTCTGCTTTGCAAGAGCGTGAATTTGCCTTGCAAAGCGAAGGCTTTACAGCCATTAAGCACCAATCTTTTGTCGGCACGGGCTATTTTGATGCCGTACAAAATACAGTTACAGCGGGGCAGACTTCTACTGCTGCACTGAAAGGCTCGACAGAAACAGAGCAGTTCTAATAAAGTGTAGTACGAAGGTAAAAAAACAGAAATAATATTTTTGCAAAAATATTATTTCTGTTTTTTTGTGCCCCCCTACAACTACATTTTTATTTTAGTAATCTCTCGATAGGTTATCTAAAAAAGCAAAAGGATTGATATTGCCATAAAGAAAATCCATTTTTTCTAAATAGGCATCTTTATCAGCAGAACTATCCAAATGATCTACCGATATCATCTGCATTAAATCAGATATCGAAATACCGTCTAAATTATCGGCTAAATTTGCAAGTGCAATTTCACTCTCATTTCTGCCTCCTCCATCTTTTAAGTATTTTAAAAAAGATTTTTCTTTTGCATAAATAACCAGATTTTCATGCCTACATTTTAATATCTCTTCGGTAATACGCTCTCTACATCGCCTAAAAACCTGCGCAGTGCGCTGTCGCGTTCCGCCAAAATACTCATATATAGGAAATTCAACTAAGGTATTTAATTGAATTTTGAGTTCTTGAATTTGCGACTTCAGCACATCGTTATACATCCCTACTTCGTTATCAGCGAGGGCTGCAATATCCTCTTTGCCCTGCGTTTTGAACTCTATTTGTAATCGTAAAAGCTCAAAAAAGTCGTCATTTTCGTATGCAGCCGTTACACGTTGCATGAGTTCGTTTTTGCGTGCCTGCTCCTCGATATCGCTTTCCAAATCTGGGTGCAGTGCTTTTGCCAAACGTTTGTAAATACTGCGTACTGTCTGTGTGCGCAAATCTTCCTTGGCTTTCTTTCCCTGTACTTTTTGTGCAAAACTTTCATCTTTTGCGGCTTTTTGTTGCTCACTCTGCTGTTGCTCGTCTATGGCTTTGCCTAAACTTCTTTTTAATGCTTCTTGAAAAGCAGAATTCAAATCAGTGAAATCTATATCGGCAGTCTCTTCTGCATCGAGCCCCATTTCTTCAAATAAATTCTCAAACTCTCCTTTTACTGCCTCTTTTTGCATCTGCATGAGCTCTTCATAGCTCATATCTGCGTAGTCATCGTGCAGTGCTATTATTTTCTCGACAATATCATCATCCATTTTATAAAGCAAATGCTCATCTAATATCAAAGAGACAGTAGAAAAATATAATTTATTGATTTGATCTTCGTATTTTCTAAACGCCTTTTTATTTCTGTAAGCATTCATTAACTCTAACTGCTCAATACGTACTCGCTGCAAATCGTCTAAATGCGTATAAACTTTATCGTTAATATTGTTTTTGATGTACTCGAGGGAGTGTTCTGCGCTTTTAATCTCCTCTTTCAACTTATCAATTTGCTTGATGTAGCGATTATAAGTAGATTGTGCTTTTGATAATTTTGCCTTTTTTTGACGAATAACTAAGACTTCCGAAGTGGTCTTTACGTATTTTTTTTTCTTGCTCATAAAGTTTGATTTATAGGTTTTAAAAGAACAAACTACAGTTAGTGGTGTACAAATCATCTCAAAGCATTATTTTTCAAGCTATTGATTTGTCTAACTTAAATTTCAATAAGTAAAGTTACAGTTTTAGTGTAAGAAAAGAAAAAAACAAATTAAAAAATCGGTAGTCTTAAAGATGTAATGCTCAAAGTCTTTCAAAACTAACAGTTCTCAAAGAACTGTTAGTTCTAAGCATTACTTGTTATACACTACCCAAAAATCATTTGGC
>JAFIER010000065.1 GCA_020832465.1 Bernardetiaceae bacterium | reverse complement strand
TTGAGGTGAAGAAATTATCTCATCTGTTCGTATTGTCCCACTACAAACCCATATATTGCATTTAAGCGTCACACGCTTTATATTACAAGCGAGACGCTAAGAACAGATTTAGTTAGTCATTATGCAGGAGAGAGATTTGGTGGTTTTCTTTCCTCTATAATTTCGTTGAAAGATTTCAAATAAGCTCCTATATATCCACAAACTACCAATAGACAATAAAATCTTATTCCTTCTTTAAAGCCCTCTGCATCGGCGTAAATTATTATGCAAGTTTAATTTACAAAATAGTTCCTAACAATCTTCCCAAAAAGTAACCTAAAGGCAAAGCAACACAAGCTGATATACTTAAAATAAACCGATCATATTTAGTTATTTTACGGGTAATAGAAAAAATAAAAATAAAACTTAAAAAGCATAAACTACTAACAAACATATAACCATTCAGGTTAAGAAAATCAGCTAACCAAAACTCTGCTCCTGTATGATAATTACGATTGGGATTACTCAGTACTAATATAATACGTTCTATGAGTGTAAAAAAAGGCTTTAAAGATACAAATGCAAGTAAAATTCCAATCCATTGTAATATTTTCTGATTCTTATGATAGGCCTTATGGAACAGTAGCACCCCACCATAAGCTACTATATAGATGGCAAAGAGGGAAAAAACTAATATAATCCAATTAGGACTATTGTTTTCTAACTTAGCTTCTAAAAGTTTCTCTTGTGCATTAGGTGTGTAGGCTACAATAGCATAATGAAAGATTGCTGGATAGCCCATCAAATCAGAAATAAACTTTTGACTCAAATTAAATATAATTTGAGTTAAAGCAGGCACAAATATCAAAAAAGACACTGCTTTGCTAATTTGTAATTGTTCTCTGTTAAATTTCGTATTCATAATTACTTGCTTTTTATAAGTGTCCAAATATACGAAGTTGTTAAACCTACTTTATCATAAATAGCTATCGTCTCCCACACATAAACTAAATCAGCATGAAATTGACCACTTAATTGATTGGGATCGCCTGTATTAAGATTCATTTCTTCAAACTGTTGAAATAATTCGGCTGTTTGATTAGCTAAACTTAGAGGTAAAGTCATTTCTCCAGAGCCGTTAGCCAAATCATAAAAATAAGGTTTTAAAGCAATTAAAAGGCTTCTCGTATTATTCATTAAAGTAGTATCAGAAAGCATAAGTTCTTTCAATCTCGCGGAATTCTGATAGTACACTCGTGTTAAGCTCAAACCAAAAGAAGTATTTACAAAAACAATATTTTTAAGTAAATCTACTGCTTCTATGGCATTACTGTCTATCTCGGCTAGCGCAACCTCAGTAGGACAAATACCACCACAACTACAATCTCTACAACAAGCACATTGGGGACAAGCACCGCACCACGAATCAGCATAATTCATACAACATTCTGCACAGCTCTGTCTTGTACCTATTGAGTCTTCAGGAGGGCGAATTTGACTATAAAATACTGAATCTTCATTTATAGGTTCTATAATTACACCTGTTGTATCCTGACACCCACTAAGCCCAAAAATAAACACGGCGAGCAGAAGGAGCATAAAGCCGTTAGTGGTTAGTGTGTTTTGTGTTTTGTTAAACGAAAACATAATGTTACGGGTTTTGAATTTAAATAAAAAAATAAAATCAATCGTACATGCATGTTTATTTGATTGATACTGCAAATATAAAACACAAAATTTATATTTGCAAATTTTTTATCACTTTTTTAAAAAAAAAATATTATTTTGAAAGTAAAATTAGATTAAAATTATGCCATGTATTTTAGTCCTTCAAAAAACTAATAATTCAGTGTGAGCTATATGGTTTTTGAACGGCTATATTCCTTAATGTTTGAGGGTGCGATTTGCAACCAGTTTTTTCGAAGTTTTTTTTGATTTTTTTGAGAAGGCTTATTAAGTAGCTGATTTTTAATTGAATAAAGGAGTTAAAAAAAGCCATAAATAACATTTCTGGCAGAAATATTATTTATGACTTTTTAATATATAGCACGAAGCTGGAGCTTCGTGGCTACAGTAAAAAAAACACCCTAAGCATTTTTTGGGGAACGCTTAGGGTGTGTGTGTGAAATTAACGGTTTACTCATTCCGTAAGCAAGCCAAGTATTTGTGTTGCAGCTTCATTTGGCTTATAAGCCTTAGGATATGCAATATACTTGTCTTTAAGGAGGCTATAATGCGGATATACACTATAATTAAAAGTTATTTTTAGCATACTTACAACTTCTTCATGCTTTACATAAAAGTGTGTACCTTTGATGTCATACTTTTTAATGGCTTTTTTCCAAGCGTCTTCTCCACCCGAAGTACAAATGTGAATAATTTCTACTTCTTTGTTTGCCATATCTTCGAAAAGCTCATTTTTGGCTGGCACTGCTGTAAGGCAAGGCGAGCAACTTGGAAACCAAAAGTTAATATAAGTAGCTTTTTGGCTTATATGCTCACTCATGTTAAGGAGATTTCCTTCTAAATCCAGTACTAAAAAATCAGGGATATTTTGTTTTCCCTCTATACGCTGTTGCGCCTCTATATGCAATTGCATTTGCTCACGCATGAATGTTTTTAATTCTCTGTCTTGAAAATCAAGCATAGCAAAAAACTTTTCAATCTTTTCTTGGGTAGGATTATTGGCTACAAATCTATAAAAAGCAGATACTTTGAATACATCAAGCGCATAAGGCTGTAATGTATCCTTTAAAGCTGCTAAGGCTATTGGTAATCTCTCAAGCATAGCTTCTTCATGCTCAGTAGCTGTTAAAGGCTTAGTTTGTGCATTAG
>JAFIER010000063.1 GCA_020832465.1 Bernardetiaceae bacterium | reverse complement strand
CGAGAGACGGCACTGAGTTTGCACCTGTACGATTTCCACGCCCGTCAGCAAGACCCGCAATTGGGTAGGTTTTGGGGGGTAGATGCGCTGGCGAGTAAGTATTTTAGCTTGAGTCCGTTTGCGCACGTGGCTAATAATCCGCTGATATTTATTGACCCTGATGGGAAGGAGATTTTTACCAGCGGTAATTCCACAACTTATACAGGTGCTGATGCTGTTAATTTTGTGGCTTCTATGCAGGCAGAAATGGGAGCGAGTAGTATAAGATATGGTTTTTATGACAAAGATGGTGAGTATCTTGGTCCGATTGCTAATCAACGAGACAATCAACATATTTATGTGCTGTATAAAAACAAAGATATAAAAACCGTTCAAAAAAATGCAGATAAAGGGTTAGGTACAGATGCTTCTTTATTAAAAGATCCTGTTCTCATTCCTGACGAGAGTGTGCGGACAGCTATGTATCTTGCAATTATTAGAAGTTATCAACCTAATAACAAAAGAAGTACGCCTTCAGGGTTTAGCCTATTGGAACGTTATTATTCTTTTTATAGAAATACTTTTTTGGGTGATGATAGTTTCGGAGGTTTTCATGAAGAAGGTGGATTCTTTTCACAAACAAACTTTATGAATGCTAAACCGGGAAATTATATAGATATTGCTAACTCCAAAGTAAATAAAGGCAGTATTAATCTAATGGGATTTGCCTCTGATTACGACAGACGGCTTTTTAATATCGCACGTGGGCGAGGTAGTTTATTAGGTACTTTTCATGTGCATATACCAGGAAAAGTGGGGGGAATCGGTATGACTCAAAAACCATCTAAAACAGATACAGATATGCATAACACAATTATTGAACGAGGTTATTTCGGTAACAGTGCTTATGGAATTGTAGCGGGTGCGCGTAATGAAATGATATACTTTTATCGTTACAAAGGCAAATTTTTACAAATGAGTTTTGATACATTTTTTAACTTAGGAAGACAATGATATATAAAGTTATAGTACTATTTTTTGCGTTTTATTGTTTTTTTATTTTAGATTCAGAAGCGCAATCTAAAAAAAATAAGCGGTTGTTTTATTTTCAATCAGAAAAACTTCATAATGACCCACCCGTAGGTGGCGGTTATGTCGTTTACATAGAAGATAATAACTTTATTACTACCAAAAATATAAAAATCAAGGTCAAGCTACCTAATGGCAAACTTGAAGACATTAAAGTAAAGCGAAAAGGACGTTTTATTGTGCCTAAACAAATAATAGAGCAACACAAAGATTCGATAAATCTTGTATTTTTCTATCGGGAAGATAGTATAGCTGCTCAAAATGTATCAAAACTTGATTTAATGCAGGCGAGTTTGTGGTTTAATGTAGGTAAGTTTGAGAAACCCTATCAGTTTTATATGCAATATCGTAAAAATATTAATGATTATCTTTATTTTTATGATGAAGTATTAGGAAAGGAAGGAGTTCAAAAATTTAAACAAGCGGAAGCCGAAAATAAATCCCTCTATTTCATTGTTACTAATTTTCATAAAGCTCATTTGTATCAATGTAAATATTATCTAAGAGAATAATCTGTCATTTCGCACCCTTAATTCAAAATTTTTATTTTAAAGGCAACAAAAAACAAAATTAAATATTGTTATTCTCTTGATAAATATCTACTTACTCATACTCGTGGGCATTGTAGTTATCAAGCCTGAAGAATACAGCAATCGCAGCCCAATATTTAAAATTGGATTTAGAATCTGATTCTTATTAAGCATTTGATTATCAATTGCTTAATAATTAAGCAAAAAATAAAGTAGGGGTGCGAAATGTCAGATATACTTGTTAGGCATTTTCAATTCGTCTTTTTTCAAAGCATAAGGCTTTCAAAGCCTATACGAAAAATGTCTATTAGTAATGGTAGTTATATAACAAATTCATATTTTTATGCTTAATATCAAAAACGTAGCTTGCGATTCAGAGGATTATAAAAAGCTCCTTGCACTTCGTAGGAAAATGATTGCAGATGTCATAGGTCGCCCTTTAAAGGATTCTGAAACGGCTGATGACGCTAAATGTAGGCATATTGTAGCTTTGCGTAGAGAAGATGTTGTAGGTGGCTTGTTGCTTTTTACAGAAGAAGACCATTATCGAATTACGCAAATGGTTATAGAGGAAAAATGGCAATCAAGAGGTTTAGGTAATGATTTGTTAGAGTTTACAGAAATGGTCGTGCGTAATGATAAAGCTCGGGATACGCTTGTTGCACACGCACCAGATTTTGCTGTCAAATTCTATCAAAATAGAGGTTATACCCTTGAAGGTGCTGAATTTAAAGAGTTAGACTACAAGCATTTTAAAATGAAAAAAAGCATTGAATAGGCATGCATAGCAAAGCTATCGGTACATATTATGAAAACCTTGCACTCGAGTATTTATTAAACAAAGGCTATCAACTCCTCGAGCGCAACTACCGTTATAAACGCAGCGAAATAGATATAATCGCTTCGAAAGAAGATGTTTTGGTTTTTATAGAAGTTAAGTTTAGACGCTCCGATGCTTTTGGTATGCCAGAAGAGTCCGTTTCAGATGCTCAGGCAGAACGAATTTTGGAAGCCGCAGAAGATTTTATAGAAAACCGTCTTCCGTCTCAAGATGATATTAGATTTGATATTATTGCTATTCTAAAACGGCAAAATCAAATAGAAATTAAGCATTTTGAAGATGCTTTTTATTAAATTGCTGCATTAGCTAACCAGAAATAGCATGGCTCAAAGCAATGTTATTTATAAGTTCATTGTCTATAGTGTGAGTTTTTGTAGTGTAGTCAGCAGATATTCGATAAAATTTATAACTGTAGCCCGAAGCTCCTGCTTCGGAAATAATCAAGGAAACATTGCTCGGGTGTACGTCAATTTGGTCAATCAACTTAGATAATTTGAGAACTAACAGTTTTTCGAAAACTGTTAGTTCTGGGCATATTCAAAGCAATGTTATTTCTAAGCTGATTTTCTAACTTGCTAAACAAATTATTTTTATAGGCTAAAATTTATACATTAGACTTGGACTGGCAGGGATTTCTTTTTTTGCGCGAACCGAATACTTTATATGTAGTGATTGGCTCGATGCTTTTAGCAGCGAGTACGGCATTAGTGGGTTGCTTTGCTATGTTGCGAAAACGCTCTCTTTCTGGTGATGCGGCAGCGCATGCTGTTTTGCCGGGTATTGCACTTGCTTTTTTGATTTTCTCGAGTCAGGCGAGTTTTATATTGCTTTTAGGTGCTTTTTTTTCCTCTTGGCTTGCACTTACTTTGTTAGATTTTATGGTGCTTCGTAGTCGTTTGAAAGAAGACACAGCTACGGCAGTCGTATTATCCGTATTTTTTGCTATAGGTTTGTGGCTTCTTACGATTATTCAACATACTTCAAATGCTTCTCAAAGTGGTTTAGATAGGTTTATTTTTGGTAAAGCCTCTGCTTTAGTGGGTTCAGATTTATGGCTTTTTCTGTTTTTAGCGATTTTGATTATATTCTTGATAGGAATTTTTTATCGTAGTTTTAAAGTTACAATTTTTAATCCTGGTTTTGCACGTAGTATAGGCTATCCTGTTGAGCGTATAGAGCTTTTGCTTAGTAGCATGACTGTGCTGGCAGTCATTGTCGGTATGCAGACAGTAGGCTTAGTGCTTATGGCAGCGATGTTGATAACACCAGCTGCTGCGGCTCGTTTTTGGACTAATCGTCTCTCTCGTATGTTATTGATTGCTATGCTTATTGGTGCGTTCTCGGGTTGGATAGGTGCGGGTGTTTCTTATTTTGCACCTTCTATGCCTACGGGGCCTTGGATAGTGCTTACAGCTTCTTTTATTGCTTTTGCTTCTTTTTTATTTGCACCCAAACAAGGGCTTTGGAGTCGTATGAAGCGGCAGTATAAACAAAATCGTTTATATAGGTCTCAAAATTTACTTTTGTTTTTAGCGCAAAATACTGGGGAGAAAATAAGCCAAAAAAAACTTCAAATGTATATGAATTTACCCAGTTGGGAGTTCCGTCGTTTAAGCAAAAAAATGCAGGCGCAAGGTTATATTCTCAAAGAAAACAAGCATTATAGCATTAGCCCTGAAGGTAGAGCTATAGCTCAAAAAAATAACCCTAATTTTTAGGATATAACTGTCATTTCGCACCCTTAATTCAGAATTTTTATTTTTAAATACAATAAAAAACAAAATTAAATATTGTTATTCTCTTGAAAAATATCTACTTGCTCATTGTCATAGACATTGTAGCTATCAATCATGAAGAATTCAGCAA
>JAFIER010000060.1 GCA_020832465.1 Bernardetiaceae bacterium | reverse complement strand
TTGCTGAATTCTTCATGATTGATAGCTACAATGTCTATGACAATGAGCAAGTAGATATTTTTCAAGAGAATAACAATATTTAATTTTGTTTTTTATTGTATTTAAAAATAAAAATTCTGAATTAAGGGTGCGAAATGACAGATTTTAGCTACAGGCTTAGATTATTTAGATAGCTTGATGGAACAGACTTCTCTTCCTGCTTACACTGACTGGGAAGTCATTGATTCTCTTGTTTTTGATTTCCCTAAAAAGTTTTATCCTTTTAGCTTTCAGTTTATTGTTAAGGACATATTGGCAGTACATGACTTGTTTGATGATAAAGGTGGAGTTTTAAGAAAAAACGAGCCTAAAATCTTAAACGATAATAAAACGCTATACATTAGTGCATTATCTAAAATGGGGCATAACGTTAGTGAATCGCATTTTGAACTCTTGTCCAAAAAACTTCGGCGAGCCAACGTGCCGCTCATAAGTGTATTACAAATGCAGCCCTTCGAGGATAAAATCTACGCACATCTCGGATTAGCTTATGCTAATGAGCAGGATTTGCAATCTGTAGCAATGGCTAAGTTTTTTGATATTTTACAAGAGTCTCACCTCTGGGTACGCTTAGATGAAAATTTAACGCTCGAGCAGCTTTGGCAAATACCAGAACTGAAAACTATCAGTACACTTGAAAATTATTATGTACTCAAACTCGCACACAGCCAAGCGCAAAGTTTTCACTTACAAGGCGACACACTTTTTTTACCGATTTATCAGCCCAACTATACCTCACCTTCTGGTGATGAAGGGGAACACATACGGAAAGCGGACTTATCGACACTCAAAACAGTCGCTTTATTCAAAATTGCAGAAGATAGCGAACCAGAGTTTTTGCAAATAGCCGAGCATCTTACCCTTCCAGCGGGATACCGCAATCGTGGTACGGGCTATTTTAATGGTTCAATGCGCTGGCTCAAGTTTGAAGATAAACTTTATACGCAGCATATTCATAGCCCCGAGCTTGTGGATTTTTACAGTGGTGAAAAATTATTACTCAAAAATATAGGAGAGCGAGGCGAAATCCGTCATATCGAGCATGCTAAGTTCCTTAGTGAATCGCTCATTGCACTAATTTTGGTAAGAGAAGATAGTCAAAAGTTTTTGCAAACTTATGATTATAAACAAGATAAAATTCTTCACGAAGAGAAACTCCCCGAGTATGACAATGCTTTTTGGCTATTTACAGCGCAAGGACTTACGCTTGCTAATTTTAATTACGAAAAGCGAAAAGCTACGGTCATGACTTTTAAACAGGTGAGTTTATGAGTGGGTACAAGTAAAAATTTAGCACTCACATTTATTTGAGAAATGTGAGTGCTAAGTTCCTTTTTGCATAGCATTATGTAGTGCTATAAAACCTCCGCCCTCTACTGCTGCTAAGGCTATATTACATTTGATAGTTTATTCTATCATATTTCTAATTTTTTCTTTGCTCTTTCCCTCTGGGATTTGTAGTTTTTCCAAGGGATTTTGATCTTTATATGGTTTTAGTACTTCTGCAAGCGCTTTGATGTCTGCATTTTTAGGATTTTGATTAAAAAAAATAGCTGCGATATTAGCAGCTTCTGCCATTTGATCCGTAGTGTATAGTACTTTTATAGCATATATCATAAGGTTTTTGTTTTTACGCATGCGTAGTTGGTCGGTTAAATCCGTAGCTACTGCACCCAAAATATCATAAGGCATGTGCATCAAGTTGAGATATGAATACGCTTTTTTGTAATCCTTACTTTTTACAAATTCATCAACTTTATCAGATACAGATTGCTGAAAAAAGTTATAAGTATCTATTAGATGTGCATAGTCTTCTTCTTTGTTTTGCATAGCTAACTCTACGGCTTTTTCCATAAAAGCACGGCTTTGAACAAATCCTTTCATCTGAACAGCGCCTCTTGCTTGCGAAAGTAAATACTCGATATAAAAATCTCTGACTTCTTGTTGTTTGTTCTCAAGTTCATTTTTGCAATTTTCGGGTATAGGATTTTGCTCACATATAGCTGCTGCTTCGGCATATAGCCTTTGTGCGTCTTCAAAATCTAAATTGTTAGCAGCCTGCTTACCCAGTCGAAAATAATAAGCATAGATATCATTATAAATAGCTGCTAATCCCGTTTCAATTGTATCATCATCGGCATCGGCATACTGCTTAAGCTCTTGCAAACGGCTCAAGGCGGAGGCAAAGTTGCCTTGAAAATAATCTATACGTGCAAGTTGCAAAGAAGCTGGTGCATACTGCAAATCGGCAGCTTTGCGAAACTCAAGCGCAGCCTCACTCGAGCTATAAGAATCTGATTGCAAACGCTTCAAACCCTCTTCATAATATTGCAAATAGAGTTCTTGCTCCTGTGGATTGATTTGCTTACGCAAATCAGCATATATTGCCTGCAACTCACTTGTTTTTTTGAGTAGCAAAATAGGGTCGCTTGCTTGCAAAGGTAAATCTTCTCTGTAATAATACAAACTTTCGAATTGCTGGTCTATTTGTGCAATAAGTTTATCAACGCCATCTTTCGTTTTTACTTTGCGTTCGAGCTGTGAGAGTAGCGTTCTAAGTGCATCGAGTGTAGTGCTTTGCAGATAATAATTATCAATAAACTGAATGCGCCTTTGCAATAGCAATGCGCTATTTTCAGAAAATATATAACTCACCTCCTGCTCAGGCACAAAGAAATAAATGGCTTCATTGTGATAAGCATCACCGAGCCATTGAGCACTGAGCTCAATAGTACTATCTTTGACTTTTTGCAAGTTCAATTCACTGGTATTCACTTTTATATTACGCAAAAAACGTGCTTCCTGCTCACCTTTTTTACCGTAAAGTTTGACCTCTAAATAATCAGGAATAAGCAAATCCCTTGTCTCAAAATTGCGATATGCAGCACTCTGGGCGAGCCCTTTAATATCAAAAAAGACTCGCAATTGATAAGCATTTTCTTCGGCATTAGCTACAAAAAGCTCTGTTTGCACTTCGCAAAGTAGCTGCCAGTTGAGCTCTTGGATTGCAACTTGCTGCGAGTCAGCAATAGTTTTGATTACACTTTGCCAAGCGGGTTGCATATCCTGAGGGGCTATCGGAATCAAGACTTCAAACTCTTGTGATACACTTAGCTCCTGCTGCGCTTTTATGGGTGTAATCCAACTCCCAAAAAGTCCAAACAGTAAAAAAGTGAGCCATATACTTCGCTTATTAGAGAAAATCATAAGTTCGTTTTTAGATTATAAATGATTTGCGTATTATTGACAACCCAACTTTTGATACTTGGGTTTTAAGTAAGCCTACAGACTACTCAAATTTTGGGTAGTGTATAACAAGTAATGCTTAGAACTAACAGTTCTTTGAGAACTGTTAGTTTTGAAAGACTTTGAGCATTACATCTTTAAGACTACCAAATTTTGTATCTGTATGCAATATATTTCATTTTTTCACAAAATACATAATAAAACATGAAAAAACAAGGCTTAATTTTATGGCTTTGCCTATTGATTTTTGTGGGCTTGCCTTTGCAAGCACAAAGAGAAATCACAGTCGAAGAGGTTTATATGAACGGAAACCTCTACCCATCCTCGCTCAGTGGCGTAAAATGGATGAAAGACGGCGCATTTTATAGCGCTCAAAGTGGGAATCGTATTATCAAAAACAATATCGCTACAGGCGAAAATGAAGTATTGATAGACGGAAATACCCTTATGCCCCCGATACAAATTAGTGCTTACGAACTAAGCACAGACGAAAAAAAGGCGCTTTTGCAAACACAGCGTGTAGGTATATATCGCCGCTCTTTTAAAGCAGAGTATTTTGTCTATGATTTTGAAAACCAAACACTCAAGAAGCTTTCCAAAAATGGCAAACAGTCTTATGCAACCTTCTCCCCCGACGGAAGCAAAGTCGCTTTTGTCAGAGATAATAACCTTTTTCTCATAACTCTCGAAGATATGAAAGAAACACCATTGACTCAAGACGGTGAGTTTAATCATATTATCAATGGCTCTACGGATTGGGTATATGAAGAAGAATTGGGATTTGCCAAAGCTTTTTACTTCTCACCCAAAGGTGATAAAATTGCTTATTACAAATTTGATGAAAGCAAAGTCAAAGAATATAATATGCAAATTTGGGATACAGACCCAGACAATATGCTTTACCCACGAGATTATAAATTTAAATATCCAAAAGCAGGAGAAGATAATGCCATTGTCGAAATTTATGTTTGTGATTTGAATAGCCTCGAACACAAAAAAATGGATACAGGCGATGAAACAGATATGTATATCCCTCGTGCACAATGGACACAAGACAATAACATGCTCGCTATAAGACGCTTAAACCGCAATCAAAACCACCTTGAACTTTTGCACGCTGATGCAAGCACTGGCAAAATACAAGTTGTACTCGAAGAAAAAAATGATAAAGGTTATACTGATATTGGATATGCAGACGAACTTTTTTACCTCAAAGATGGAAAAAGTTTTATTATAGCCAGTGAAGAGAGTGGATACAAACACCTCTACCATTACGATATTAAGGGTAAACTTATCAATCAAATTACCAAAGGAAATTGGGAAGTCTCCGAACTGCTCGATTTTGACCCAAAAACAGAAATGCTTTATTACGTATCGACGGAGGTCTCTCCCCTCGAACGCCATTTTTATCGCATTCAAATCAATGGTAAGAAAAAAGAAAAACTTACCAAAATGAACGGTATGAATAGCATTGATTTGAGTAAAAACTTTGCCTATTATCTCCTTTACCATTCTAATACCGAAACGCCACCTACAGTAAGGCTCTTTGATACACCACAAAACAAAGAACTTAAGTTGATATCTGAAAATGAAAATCTACTCAAAATGGAAGAGCTATATGGCTTTGTACGCAAAGAGTTTTTTGAATTTAAAAACCGAGACGGCGTTTCGCTCAATGGATATGTCTTGAAACCCAAAAAAATTGATAAAAATCAAAAATTACCCCTACTCATACACGTATATGGCGGCCCCTCCTCCCAAATGGTAAAAAATGATTGGGACGCAAGTCCTAATTTTTATTGGCATCAAATGCTCGTGCAAAAAGGATATGTGGTAGTCTGTGTCGATAACAGGGGCACAGATGCAAGGGGCAGAGATTTCAAACAAGCTACCTATAAGCAACTCGGCAAACTCGAAATTGCAGACCAAATAGATGCTGCCAAGCACTTTGCAGCAAAAGATTATATCGATGAAAATCGTATAGGTATTTGGGGCTGGAGCTACGGCGGATACATGACCGCATTGGGCCTAACAGTAGGTGCTGATGTATTCAAAATGGGAATTGCCGTAGCACCTGTAACGACTTGGAGGCTCTACGATACCATTTATACCGAAAGATTTTTGATGCGCCCACAAGACAACCCCGAGGGCTACGACGAAAACTCTCCCCTTACGCATGCCGATAAACTCAAAGGCAGTTTTTTGATGATTCACGGCACAGGCGACGATAATGTACACATACAAAATGCCATCCTTTTGCAAGATGCACTCATAAAAGCCAATAAGCATTTTCAGGCTTTTTACTATCCCAATCGAGACCATGGCATTTATGGGGGCATTACAAGAGTTCACCTCTTTAATATGATGAGCGATTTTATTTTTGAAAAACTCTGATAAGCCACGTGAGGTGTACGCCAAGTTGATAAATCACAGGAGATAAATGCAGCACTAACAATTTTTCGGGGTGCTGCAATTCATATTTACGCAGGCATTAAGTTCAGAACTAACATTTCTGACAGAAATGTTAGTTCTAAAGCCGCCACGCCGTGTTTGGTGTCCCCAACAAACACAAACCACGTAATTTTGAATTGCACCCGTTTTTAGAGAACTGTTAGTGCTTGATATTTAGCAAAGCTCTCGTACGCCCAGTCCTTCTATCAGTAGGGTAGTAAATAACTCTGAATTATAACCTATAAACCTATGAGGCCTGCTACTACCTCATAGGTTTTTGATTGATTTTTTTGATTTTTTAAAAATTATGCGTATCATTGTGCAAATTCTTATCACAAAATCTTGAATTGTGTGAAACAACAAATAATCAAAGAAATTCTCAAAAGATTGCAATTAGAAAGTGCGCTCGATAGTGTGCGTGCTTATCTCAATGTGCAGCTTGAGATTATTAAATTATCTGTAGCAGAGTCAGGCGCTAAGGCAATATTATCTATCATAAAAATAGTGGTCTTGCTTTTATTTGGCTTTTTTGCTATTTTATTTTTGAGTTTAATGGTTGCTTTTGGTCTCAATGCCTGGTTGAAAAGTAGCTTTTGGGGGTTCGGTATCGTAGCGGGGTTTTACACTTTTTTTATCCTCTTGTTTATGGTACTACAAAAGCCTATTCAGTCTCAAATAGAGCGTAAACTTGAAAGCAAACTCAAAACACGTGATTTAAAAAGCATTCAAAACGAACACAAAACCTTAAAAGCCTATGTCGAACATACAGAAAAGAAAGAAACTGCTTCTTGAAAGTGCTGATTTGCATAAACAACAACTGCAAAAAATCAAGAAAAATCCAATGGAATTGATAAAAATAGCCTCTCCCGCAACCCCTACTGCACCCGATATATCGGCAGAGCAAGGTAAGCAAATTGCTATAGGCTTAGGCGGTGCATTAGTCGCTTTTTTGGTATTGAGAAGCGTCAAAAAATCATATAGCAAGCGTAAGCAAAAAAAAGAATTTAAGGCTTGGCGCGACGCACAACTTGCAGAAGGAAGAATCCCCGTGATAGAAAAAAATAGCAAACCCACTTTTATCGATATGCTACAATCGAGGTTAGCGGATATGCTTGTCGGCTTTGTCAAAGAAAAAGCGGGAAGCTATTTGCAAGAATGGGCAGGGCAACTACTACAACCCAAAGAAGAAGTAAAAAAATAGGTGCAAAGCCCCCTCTAAAAAAGTAAAGAACGCTTATGCACCTCTATAATCAAATTTGTCCACTCCTGCTCAGAGTTGAGTTTTTTTCCCATGACAAATCTATGTAAGCTACTCTTAGTCTGCACTTCCAATATTTGAGTACCCTGCCAGCCATAGTAAGCCATCAAAAGCGAGACTAAAAACAGAATCGTACCGAACCACTGACCCATCTCGCCCTTAATGACACTTACCAAAAAAAGCGTAGAGAGCAGGCTTCCTATAATAAAAGGAAACATAAGTCTCGTGTCTTTAATCTGTATATGCACAATATCAGATAGCCAAAAATAAGTAACCTCATCTTTGCGATGTTGCAAAGAGAGTTTACGCCCCGTGAGCTGTGCTTGTAACTTATCGCTATGCGCTTCGGCCAAAAGACGCTCCGGCATATTTATCCATTTATGCTTTTGCGAATAGCTAAAATAATACTCAGGTTGCACTAAAGGCAGGCTCTCGGTCTGATAAAATTTTTTCTCTTCGATATTTTTCTTACTCAAAACGCAAATGTTTCATAGACTGCCCCGAGCTTCTAATACGCTCTAAGGCTTCAATACCCACAATAAGATGCTTCTCTGCAAACTGGCTTGTTACAACCGTATCGCTCTTAGAAGTCTTTACGCCTTCTGGAATCATAGGATTGTCAGATACCAAAAGTAGCGCACCACGTGGTATTTTATTTTTAAATCCTACAGCAAAAATCGTAGCCGTTTCCATATCAATTGCCATTGCGCGCACATTTTTTAAGTATTTCTTAAATTTTTTATCGTGCTCCCAAACCCTTCGATTTGTTGTATAGACAGTCCCCGTCAAATAATCCATCTCATGCTGACGAATAACCATAGATACCGCTTTATGCAAACGAAAAGAAGGCAAAGCAGGCACCTCAAGTGGCATATAATCAATGCTCGTGCCCTCACCTCTAATACCCGCAATAGGCAAAATAAAAGAACCTAAAGCCGTGTTTTTTTTCAAACCACCACATTTTCCTAAAAAAAGAGCTGCCTTAGGCTCTATAGCTGATAGCAAATCCATTACTGTAGCAGCCATTGCACTACCCATACCAAAATTGATAATCGTAATATTATTGGCAGTAGCAGAAGTCATAGGACGGTCACGACCGAGCACTTCAACACCAAATTTTTCAGCAAACATCTCTACATAATTATGAAAATTAGTGAGCAAAATATACTCTCCAAAATCCTTGAGCTTTCTACCCGTATAACGCGGAAGCCAATCCGTAACAATCTCTTCTTTAGTCTTCATCGTATGTGTGTAATATATGTGTGTACGAACGCCTAAATAGCGCAATAGTATTTAATCATACTACATAGACATTTTCCATCTATAAATAACATTTCTTGGAGAAGTGTTATTTCTAAGCCCTTTTTTGCATAGTAGTATGATCTTTAATACAAAATTACGAAAAAATTATCAAAACTACTCTACATAAGCCTAATTTAGATTTTACATTATAGCGTCAAAAAATACAACAAACAATTAAAAACACCTGTTTATATAAATTTTTTATGATTTTTTTGCGTTAATATTGTTTTTTTTGTATATTGCCTCATGCTACTAGGCATTCGTTAGCCAGACATAACATTTCTTTGAGATTTGTTATGTCTGGCCGCCGAATGTATAGCAGTATGGTATTGGCTTACAAATTACACATTAATTCAAAACTAAATTTAATTATGCAAAAAACAGTATTAGCTCTAATCATTATTGGTTTTCTTAGCCTGCTCATGAGTGGTTGCTCTTCAAACAACAACTCCACAAATAAAAATAGCAGTGAAGCACAAGAAGAAATAATAACTAATGAACCCGAAGATAGTGCCGATAATAATAACGCAGACGGCAACGACACACACGTATGGCAAAATCATGGCATTCAGTTTAAAGCACCGAGTACAGTTACCATCATTGAAAATACAGAAAGGCACTTTGAAGGTAAATGCAAAGATTTAGGTCTTAAAATAGAGGCTGACCCCTTAGTCATGGACAAAGAGTTTACCTTAGATAATTTACAAGAAATTCTTAGAGATTATCTATCTCACTATGAGGAGTTCGAGCTTATAGAAAAAAAACAAGTCAAAATCAATGGTTTTGAAGGATTTCAAATTAAGGGTTTGGAAAAGGGAAAACCTATAATAAAGGCCTTTATGCTCTCGCCTGATGGTACGCAGAGTTTTATGATGCTCATCGAATATGCAGAAGAAAAAGATGCACTTTTTGTACTCGATAGCGTAAAATTGATATAAGATAACACATTAGAAAAGTTGCATTTCATTAGCCCAGCACTCACAGTTTTCGGAGTCTAAGCATTTATTTTTAGAAATAACATTTCTGGCAGAAATGTTATTTCTAAAAATTTAATCATAATATAGGACGCAACAAGACAAAATTAGGCTCGCACCCTGTTCGATGCACACCACCTACTAACCACTTAGAAGCCGTAGCCATAAAGCACTTCTTATTTCAAAGAAATCAAAGCTAACGCCAATAAGTCCCCTCCTTACTTTCATACACATTCACATATTGGTTTGCTATCTAACATAGTCATATAGGGTGTACGTCAAGTTGGTAAATCAACTTAGATAGTTTCAGCCTTCACAGTTTTTAAAGCCGTAGCCCGAAGCACCAGCTTCGAAAGTGGTTTATAACGAAGCTGGTGCTTCGTACTACAGGCAGTAAAGATAATTTAGCAAAATTGTCGTACACCCGTCATACAAAAAGATTAGCATATCTTATAAAGCCTTCTGATAGAATTGTTAATTATCGTTTGTATTCGTATGTTTACTTCACAAAGTTGCCGTTTTGGCTTATTTATAAAAATCATAAATACACTTATACAAAAAACTTTATGACCTATTCCGAGACCTTAGATTTTCTTTATGCCCAACTTCCTATGTTTCAACGCATCGGTGCATCGGCATTCAAAAAAGACTTGAGCAATACGCACGCCCTCTGTGCATTTTTAGATAACCCACATCAAAAATTTAGAACTATTCACGTGGGAGGCACAAATGGCAAAGGTAGCGTTTCACATTATATCGCGGCTATTTTGCAAGCTGCTGGTTATAATGTTGGACTTTATACATCGCCTCATTTACAGTCTTTTAGAGAGCGTATTCGCTATAATGGGGAGATGATTGAAGAGCAGTATGTCATAGATTTTGTAGCCAAAATTCGCCCACTTATGACGCAGATTAAACCCTCATTTTTTGAAATGACTGTGGCTATGGCTTTTGATTATTTTGCTCAAAAACAGCCCGATATTGCTATCATAGAAGTCGGAATGGGCGGACGGTTAGATTCTACGAATGTCATAGACCCGCTATTTTCAGTGATTACACATATTAGCTACGACCACATGCAGTTCTTAGGTACGACCCTACCCGAGATTGCTGGTGAAAAAGCGGGAATTATCAAAAAAAATCGTCCTGTTATTATCGGCAATCACCAAGCAGAGGTCGAGGCTGTTTTTGAGCGCAAAGCCGAAGAGATGCAAAGTGCGTTATATTTTGCTGATAAGCATTTTTCGGTAGAAGAGACGCAGGGAAAGTTTCGAATTTTTGAACAAAAATCCTTGTTATTAGAAACTGAAAGCGAGCTGCGTGCGAGCTATCAAACACAAAATTTGCCTACTGTATGCCAATCTGTCAGCCTTTTGCGTGAAGCGGGATTTCAAATTAGTAAGGCTGATTTTGCACAAGGTATAGCTCAAGTTTGCACGCTTACGGGGCTGCGTGGGCGTTGGGAATTGCTCTCGGAGTCGCCACGAGTAATTACAGATGTAGGGCACAATGAAGATGGCGTAAAAGCCGTTTTGAAGCAAATATCGCAAGAAAAGTATCGTCATTTACATATTGTATGGGGGTCGGTCTCGGATAAGGATCAGGCTAAAATTTTATGCCTATTGCCACCCGAGGCGCATTACTATTTTTGTGCGCCCGATGTCCCTCGTGCGCTCGATGCACAGACATTAGCGGTGCAAGCAGCAAAGTTTGGCTTGAAAAACGCAGTAGTTATACCGTCAGTAAAAAAAGCCCTTGAAGCTGCCCGTAAAAAAGCCCAAGCCGAAGATTTGATTTTTGTCGGTGGTAGTACTTTTGTGGTAGCAGAGGTTTTATGATAAATTTGTATTAAAATAATAAAATCAAAAAAATTGCCTAAGCACACTACAAAAATTTGGATTCCGATTGCTATTGTTTTGTTTTTTACAAGCATAGCATGGCTTACTTTGAGTTACGAGCAGCTACTCTCTACGCGACTGAGTGTTTGGGTAGGCTACCCGAGAAGCTGGAGCGGGCTTGCAGGGATTGTACTCTCACCATTTTTACATGGCGACTGGTTGCACTTGCTTTCCAATACCTTTTCTTTTTGGGTGTTGATGTTGGGATTGCGCTTTCTCTATCCCCTTATGACGTGGCAGGTGCTCTTACAGCTTTATCTGCTTAGTGGCTTAGGTACTTTTATGATAGGGCGATTTGCACATCATATCGGGGCTAGTGGGGTCGTCTATGGGCTGGCATCATTTCTGTTTTTTAGTGGTGTATTTCGCAAAGATTTTCAGAGTGCGGCAATAGCTTTGGTTACAATTTTTCTTTACGGGGGCATGCTCGCAGGTGTATTGCCAACAGCAGAAGTTACGGCTAATAATATCTCTTGGGAGGCGCATCTCTCAGGACTAATTGCTGGCATGCTTACCGCTTTTCAATTTAAAGATGAACCTTCAGGCTGGGAAAACTACGATACAGGCAAGAAAACTTATATCAGATTAGCCGAGCAGTTATACAAAGAAGAAGGTATAAAAACACTTGAAAATGAATACTTTAAATACGAGTACAAACCAAGTAAAAAACCTGAAGAGGATAAAGATACCTTTGAGTATCGTTAAAAATAGCAAACAAGTTTTTGCGTTGGGGGCGAAGACCTCATGCGACATGGTGTCAGATGCTCAAACCAAACACCAACGGTTTCTTAAAACCGTGCTAAAGAGGAAAAAATATAGAAAAAACTAAAACTTAATAGAAAACATGTCCAAACAAGCCATTCATACTTATTACAACCGAATTAGTCAGTACAAACGCCACGGCGGTACGCGCAACGAACAGAGCCTGCGCCGTGCTTTCGCTAATCTGCTGGAGGAGTACTGCCTATCCAAAAACTTGATTCTCGTCGATGAGCTCAAACTCGATGATTCTGCTAAAAGACCAGACGGCACAGTAAAAGATGCACTACAACTCACTTGGGGATACTGGGAAAGCAAAGATACTGGCGACAACCTCGACCAAGAAATTAAGAACAAAACAGCCATTGGCTATCCGACTTTCAATATCATTTTCGAAAATTCTGAAAAAATCATTCTCATACAGCAAGGAGAGGAACGACTGCGTGGCGATATGAGCGATGCCGATATATTGCACCAAGTCCTCACCGATTTTATCAGTTACGAAAGACCTGAAATTAAGGAATTTCACGCTGCCGTAGAGCGATTCAAAACCGATATCCCCGATATTGTCGAAGCCCTACGTGCAATGATTGAAAAACAAGCCGAAAATCCCGAATTTAAAGTGCAAAGACAAAAGTTTTGGGACGTATGCCGTGAAAGTATAAACCCCGAAATATCTGCATTTGATATTCGTGAAATGCTTATTCAGCATATCCTCACTGCCGAAATTTTTGATACCGTATTTAGCAGTAGCCATTTTCATAGAGAAAATAATATCGCTATTGAGCTCGAGCGAGTAATCAATACGTTTTTTGTCGGTAAGCTAAGAAGAGATACGCTCGCCAGTATAGATAGCTATTACAAAGCCATAAAAGCAGAAGCCGCACGTATCGATAATCACCACGAAAAACAAAAGTTTCTTAAAGTCATTTACGAAACTTTTTATAAAGCCTATAATCCAAAAGGTGCAGACCGACTTGGTGTAGTCTATACCCCCAACGAAATCGTAAAATTTATGATTGAAAACACAGACTACCTCCTCGATAAGCACTTTGGCAAATCCCTCTCCGATAAAAACGTACATATACTCGACCCCGCCACTGGCACGGGAACATTTATTACGGATATTATCGAACATATTCCGCCCCAATATCTCAAACACAAATACCAACACGAAATTCATTGCAACGAAGTTGCTATCTTACCCTACTACATCGCAAATCTCAATATCGAGTTTACCTACCAACAAAAAATGGGAGAATACGAACCCTTTGAGAACATCGTATTCGTAGATACGCTCGATAACGTGGGATTTGATTTTGCTGGAAAGCAACAAACTATGCATGCTATGAATGCCGAAAACCTCGACCGAATCCGAAAACAAAATCGAGAAAAAATCTCTGTTATCATTGGCAATCCGCCCTATAATGCCAACCAAATGAACGAAAATGATAACAACAAAAACCGCGAGTATCCCGTCATTGATAAACGCATCAAAGATACTTATATCAAATACAGCACCGCACAAAAAACTAAGGTTTATGATATGTATGCCCGTTTTTATCGCTGGGCAATGGATAGAATTGATGAAAATGGTATTATTGCCTTTGTTACAAACCGCAGCTTTATCGATAGCCGTACTTTTGATGGTTTTAGAAAAACCGTAGAAAAGGAGTTTGATTATATGTACATCTATGATACCCAAAGCGATGTGCGTAAAAATCCTAAAATCGCCGGCACTACACATAATGTCTTTGGTATTCAAACAGGTGTGGCAGTTATGTTTTTGGTGAAATGTAAAGAATGAACCATCGGGAGGGGCTGCGACGTTTCATTCTGTAGTAACGAAGCTCCAGCTTCGTTCTATGTTACTTCCGAAGCTGGAGCTTCGGGCTACTGCAATTTTAGAAATAATATTTCTGGCAGAAATGTTATTTCTAAAATTTTAATCAAGCCAATCCTACAATCCTGAAAATCCTGATTTTTTTGTTGAAAAGTTTGAAATTTTTGGTTGTCTGACAGTTTTTATGTTTTCGCCCTGTTTGGTGTCTTCACCAAACACTAAACCAGTTGGTAGGTTTTCTATTGAAAGTTAATGTCGATACCGTCATATTTTGCAATTAACTCGGGTAGAGTCATTGTTTCAATTTCTAATTCTTTACAGATTGCGGGTATCTTTTTGAAAAGTTTGTTGTCATTACTGCTTTCCGTTTCTTCTGTAACTAAGATAACCTGCTCACCATTTTTGGTTAGATTTAAGCAAAGAATAATTTGCTTAATGTCCGCATCATTTAAAAAAGCATTTTTCTGATTTTCAAATTCAGTTTCTGTTAGTTTTTTCTGTCGTCTTACAACAGAGTTAACAAATTGATTTTCTAGCTGTCTTAAAAATTTAGCCGGCGAAGGTGCTAATAATGAATCTGTTTTATAAGGAACTTTTGCTGCTTTCAAAAAAGCCTTGTCAGTCAAGTATGATAATTTTTCAAGAACAAGCCCTTTTGAAGTATATTTACACTGTTGAAAAACTTTATCAATTATGATGATGTCCCCCTTCTCAATTTTTGATTTAATAAATTGAAACAGAATCTCTTTTTTGTCAAATGGTAGGTAATAACGAACCAATGACAAGAGCGAATTTGTGTCTATTACTACCTTCATTGCAAATATTTTTCTAGTTTATCAGGTGAAATATTCAGAGTTTTACAAACATCATATTCGTTTATTACACCTTCATAAAAAGCTGTTTGAATGGTTGATATGAGCAATGGCGAGTTAATAGGCTTTCCACCTTTTTTAATACCCTGCAATTTGTCAAGCTCTTTTTTCTTCTTATCTTTTTCTTGACGCAATCTGTATTGCTCGTCAAAGTCTGCTTTAATTATGTTATAGTTATTCTGAGAAATTTTTCTTTGAAATAGAAGTTTTGTAAATAATGCAATTTGGCTTAAATGAGTGTGCTTTGAAATGTTTTCAATCAGTTCAAAGTGGTAATCATTTGTTCCGTCTGCTTTATCAATTAGTTCAAGTTTTTCATTGTATTCACCTGCTAAGAAATAATATGCAAAGTCATTACACCATCTTTCAATGGCAGAAAACTTATGGTTTGCGAAGTTTGAAATATCAAGTTTTTCAACTTCTTCTTCGTTAAGCAAATAGTGTCCCAACTCGTGAATAAGTGTAAAAACCTCTCTCCTGAAAGAAGATTGTTGTCGCTTTAGAACAATTACATTTGGAGCAAGAAAAAAACCATCAATATTTGCTTTCTCTTTTTTATTCCAAGTTTCTACAAACTCGAAAACCAAAATATTTTTTTCAGCAAATTTTGAAATCAATGCTCGTAAAAATTCCTTTGGTGTCGAGTTAAACTCAGGATATAATTCTTTTCTTATTTTTGCAGCAACTGCTTTGCTGTCGTTTTGCACTGAAAAGACAGGCAAAGACCTCTCAATATCTATCTCTGCTAATTTTGAAATAGCTGAAAGCGATATTTTAAGTTCTTCAAATCGGTTTACAACTTTCTTTGCACCAATATTAAGCTCTGTTCCAAATTTATTTTTTCTGAAAAAGATACTAGCCTCTTTTGAAATAACTGGTGCTTTCTGGTCTAAATAATAATGTAGTCCTTTGTTAAAAAACTTATCTATGCGTTTTAAGTGGCTGACTTTTATTTCATTAGATAAAAGGTCGTTTTTAGTTAATGGTTTTTTAAGACCATCACTAACAGCCAATAACAAGTCTTCTATTGTCATTTTATACAATGTCAACAGATATTTAAGTCTTGATATGTTTTGTTCTACTTTCAAGAAATTATTGTTTGTTAGTTTGGCAAATTTGAAATTTTAAACCGTTCTTTTATCAACTTTAATACACTAAACTTCCAAAAAAAGTTGCCTATGCGCACCTCGTACACAATAAAAAGCTAATAATACTCACTCCCTCTATAAAAAGCAAATTGAGCTTATTGTTTTAATAAATTTTAATACTTTGCTGTATGGTCAAATGACTAAACCATCGGGAGGGTTTTAACGCCACGTTGGGGGTGGTCGAAGACCCCGCCAATCGTTTGCAACATCAACCATCGGGAGGGTCTTCGACCACTACCGAGGTTTTCTAAAAAAAAAATCATATCTTTATGCTTATGACACGAGAAACCTATAACAAACGAAAACGTTTTAAACGCAATTTTAAGGTAGATTTTGATACCTTTGCCGAGCGGATAGACCTGCCTATCGATACGATATTTCAGGCTTATACGATATATGGTAAACTCAAATTTGTAAAAATTACGTGTGAGTTTGCGCAAATACATTTTGACATCAAAGAATGTACGCCTACGGGTGATGCCGTAAGATTCGGATACCGAAGAAATAGCATACACAAAAAAGAAATAGCCGAGCGCATTTACGAAGGCGACTGGAAAATACACACAAAACCCTCGAAAAACGCATGAGCAAAAAAGCTAAAATTTACTACTTCTCGCTCACCGATGAAATGACCAAAAGAGAAAAACTCGATTGGTTTGCCGAAAATCACATCAAAAATACCCCATTCGAAATCATCAAACCCGATAAAAATGCCAATTGGCTCAATATTACAGATAATGATTTTGAGGAGTTATTGCCGCTTTACGAAAAGAAAAATAAAAAAGTACTTTTTGAGTTTTCTTCCTTAGGAGTTTCAACAAATCGTGATGAATGGGTTTATGACTTCTCAAAAGAAAATTTAGAAAAGAAAATTAGCTTTTTTATAGAGCAATATAGCTTATATCTTGAGAATAATACGACTGACTGGCCGATTGATATTAAATGGAGTCGCGATTTAAAAAAGAAATTTGAGCAAAAAAAAGAAATTGAATATTCTGATGAACTCTTTAAAGTCGGAAATTACCGTCCATTCGTAAAAAAGCATTTTTATTCCGAAAAAATACTCAACGATATTCTCACTCAAAATCATTATGATATTTTTGGAGATAATTTAGTGAATGAAAATGTAGGGATATGTTTTTCAGGAAAGGCATCTAATAAAAACTTTCAAACTATTGCGACTACCTCGCTTTGGGGATTAGACTTTTTAGAAAAAACAAACATGCTCCCCCTCTACCGCTACGATTCATCTGGCAATCGTATTGAAAATATCACGGATTGGGGTTTGTATCAGTTTCGGGATTATTATGAAGATAGCAAGGTTTTGAAAGCGGATATATTTCATTATGTGTATGCGGTTTTGCACAATCCTGCTTATCGCAAAAAATATGAGCAAAATTTGAAGCGTGAGTTTCCACGTGTGCCTTTTTATGCTGATTTTTGGAAATGGGCATCTTGGGGTGAGGCGTTGATGGCATTGCATATTGATTATGAATTGGTGGAGGCTTATGATTTGGAGGTAGTAGCCTCTCGGATTCCGAAAGAAAATCCGCAGGCGAAACTTCGTTTGGATAAGAATAAAAACGGGATTATTTTGGACGAAAACACCGAAATTCACGGTATTCCTAAGGCTGCTTTTTCGTACAAACTGGGCAATCGCTCGGCATTAGAATGGATTTTAGACCAATACAAAGAAAAAAAGCCGCGCGACCCTACGATTCGTGAAAAGTTTAATACTTACCGTTTTGCTGATTATAAAGAACAAGTTATCGATTTGCTCAAGCGTGTAACGACCGTTTCGTTGCGGACGATGGAAATTGTAAATCAGATGGCAGAAGAAGAAGGGCATGATTAACAACCCATCGGGAGGGTCTGCGACTACTGCCGAGCAAGTAGCGTACCTCTTTAGGGTGCGCCTTGTACCCCCGCCAATCGTTTGCAGCATCAACCATCGGGAGGGTCTGCGACTACTGCCGAGGGGGTGGTGGGGCGAGCATCAAACTGCTAACCATTGGTATGCACTATCTAAGTCATTAAAATACTGTGTTTGAAATACAGCATCTTTATCTTCTTCCATAAGCTGCTCCGAAGAGACTTGTACTGTCAGCAGACTGCTATTGACAATCGCTATTTTTCGTAAACCCGCTGCAATAGCTCTTGGAAAATTTTTGTTAGCAACCTCCTCTTGCAAAGCAGGGGCAATCGGATATTTAAAGTCTCGTAAATCAAGAAGTGCAGCCCGTACTTTATTATCGACAACAGTAGTTACGAAAACTTCTTGTATTGCTAAATAATGTACTCTCGTTAATCTCATCACTTTTATCCGTCCAATACATCTTTACAGTAGATTTGAGTTTATCGTAAGCAATTTCACAAAACTCACTATGCGTGTGTATGATATTTTCCATAGATACGAACTTGTTAAGGTAAAAAGAGTGTATGATAATTTTACTAAATCCATATAGAAATAACATTTCTTTGAGAAATGTTATTTCTATATGGAGATTGTCCAGCAGTATGGCTATGAATTAAAACCGCTATAATTACACTAAAAAACATCAAAAAAGCAAATTCTTAACATTTTTTTAATTCAAATTTTCTCAAAGAAATATTATTTATGGCTAGCGAATGTATAGTACGAAATACAAAGCGTCCCGCTTAAATACATTTGTAGGTTCGTCGTGAGACACTGCGAACAGGTGGGCAGCACAAAGCTAATCATAGGCTAAAGTCTATGCTACAAGCACAAATCGCTTCATTTTTTTAGTCCTACACTAATTTCAAGTTCAAAATCTTCGCCTATACTTTTTTTCAACTTATTTTTTAAGGCTTCAAAATCTTCATCATCAAGGCTTTTGGTGGCGATGACTTTACAAGAAACTCTTACAGGCGAAAGTCCCCTGACTTTTATATCTCTCAAATACATTTCATTGTCTTTATCTTTGTGTTTCCATTGGCTGAGCACTTCGACAATTTCATTTTTTTTGACAATTTTAGAAAAGCCATAACCCAATGGTATGCTTACAATGATAACAAGTACAAGTGCTACTAAAAGACCTTTTTTAGCTAAATTAAATCCACTAAATCCAAGTAGCAAAAAAGTTAAAGCAGTAGCCAGCACCATACCTACTAAGTTAGTGAGCAACAGCAGCAACGCACCTCCAAAAACTTCCCAATTTGCCCAGCCTAATCCAATGCCAGACACAGCAATTGGCGGCACAAGGGCTACGGCAATGGCTGTGCCCGCCAATGTCTTGGCTACCTCTTCGCGCGAATGTGCGTAAGCACCTGCTACACCAGAAAAGACGGCAATGCCTAAATCTAATAAACTCGGACTTATGCGCGCCATAATTTCATCATTAAAGACCCTTAGCGGTGTGAGTATCGTAAGAAAAAATGCACAAAAAAGTGCAAAAATAAGTCCCCAAAGTACTGTTTTGGCACTATCGCTTGTGAGCTTATAATCTTGCCGCAGTATGCCCATAGATAGTGAAATAATAGGCGACATAAGGGGTGCCAAAATCATCGCACCAATCACTACAGGCGTAGAGTTGGCAAAAAGCCCAAGCGTAGCAATAAGACTCGAGAGCACCATCATAACCAAAAAAGAAGATTTTGTACGAGAGTTATCGCGTAGCGTTTTAAAAAGTTCTGAAAACTCCTCTGTGGTAGCGTGCTTAATCCAAGGCAATTTGCGAACAGTAAGTGCTTTGCGCAACTCTCCTTTGGGCAATGCGTCGGTGCGGAAGGCTTTACTGCCGCCCCCCGTTTTATCTTGCGTATTGAGATGCCGCCCTGTGCAAACCTTCACTTTTTTGTGTGCAACTTCTATATCTAAGGCTTTTGCTTTACGGCTTTGTCCATCAATCGTAAAAAAAAACTCCGTAGGGCTTGTAATGCGCACACCTTTATCTTTGATATGTGCTGTAAAAGGAGGTAGTTTGCGATTGCCGTCATAAATTGAGCGTATGCCAAAAAGAGCTAAACCTATCAAGCTACGTGGCGCAATAATCAGACTATGCATCATGCCATCATTGATATGAGATGTATCTAAAAGCAAGCGCGATAGCATCGTACTGCGTCCGTGCTGGACAACAAGAATGCCCAAAGCAGCAGTTTTGATACTTTTATCTTCCGAAATTTCAAAATTGAAAGGTTGCAAACGCATATTAGGCAAACGGCGCAGCATAAGCAGATAGTTATATACAGAAGTCCAGAAACTCACTTCATTTTTTGAAATTAAAGTCAGTGCATCACCTACTACTACCGTATTAAATACAGGCTCGCCATTGCAATACATCAAATCCATTTCACGATGGTTCTCTTGATTTTGAATATCCTCGATAGCCTTATCCATATCTGTGGCGATTCCCCAACCTTGTCTAATCTCTTCACAATGAGGGTGGGGTAAGAGTGCAATTTTATATCGCTCTTCAATTTCTATATTTGAAAAAATATGATGAATTTGCTCATCGCCAAGATAAAAAACTAAGGTAGCCCTCTCCTCATCAGAAGCTAATTCAATTTGAGATAAAAACTGCTTGAGCTCCGGCAAGTCATCTGTATAGCTTGTTTTTTTTTGTATAGATAAGGCTTTACACAAGGACTCATCAGGCTCGTTTTTAGCATCATAAATCAAATAAAACATGAATAAGCGGTTTTTTATTTTTTAATGCACATTTAGAGTTAGAACTAACATTTCTCAGAGAAATGTTAGTTCTGCATGCCTGCATTGACTTACATTTTTGCCCTTTTCATCAAATAAGGCAACAGAATTTGGTCTATATTTTTACCAATATCGGCTTCTATGAAATCAATTTTATACTGCCCGCATCGGAGCTTAAGATTTTCATATTTTTGTGTAATTTTTTCACGGTACAAGGCTCTAACTTGTGCGGGTTGTAGTTTGACAATTTCACCTGTTTCTAAATCTTCGAAGCGATAAGGACGGTCTTCAAAATCAAAAAGTTCTTCGGTTTTGCTGTCTTTGATATGAAAGAGAATCACTTCGTGGTTGCGGTGTTTAAGATGCTGTAAGGCAGCAAAAAGAGCATTTTCGTCTTCGCTACTATCGAGCATGTCGCTTAGGATAATAACTAAGGAGCGACGGTGTATTTTTTGCGCAATTTCATCTATTGTTTTTGCTGCTGCGGTAGTTTTTTGTTTTTGCTCTACGGCGAGTAGTTGCTGCAACGTAATCATGATTTGGCGCACGTGCGTCGATGTAGATTTTACGGCAGTTTGTGTTTCTATTTTATCCGAAAAGGTATGTAATGCCACGGCATCACGCTGTTTTTGTAGCATATAAGCCAAAGCAGCAGCGGCGGTAATTCCAAAAGTAATTTTACCCTTATTTTTTTCTGGATAGAACATAGAAGAAGAAGTATCGAGTAGAATATGCGCTCTGAGGTTTGTCTCTTCTTCATACCTTTTGACGTAAAGTCTGTCCGTGCGTGCGAAAACTTTCCAATCT
Source organism: Bernardetiaceae bacterium (assembly GCA_020832465.1). GTDB lineage: Bacteria > Bacteroidota > Bacteroidia > Cytophagales > Bernardetiaceae > JAFIER01. The sequence continues at coordinate 9,230 of JAFIER010000060.1, read as the reverse complement.
ATATGTCGCGTACTTTCACCCGTATTATAAAGGCGATGCTCGGCAAACTCTACCGAAAAACCGTGATATGGAGACTTGTGCAAACCCGTAATAAAGCCCTCTACCATTTGCTTTGCTAAGAGTTCGATATTGCCAAATTGTCGGATTTCTTCTATATTCATAACGATAGCGTTTATTTCGGTTTTGAGAAAGGGTGCAATCAGTTCCGAAGAGCTGTTAGCACGTTTTTTTTAATATCTTTGAGTATAAGCTATAGCTCTACCATTTGTTTTTCCACATCATAGATTCGATGGGTTTGAGGGAGCGTTCGTTGTATTTTGCCCCTTTTTTTTCATTGTAATAATTTCTAATTTCGCCATCGACTTTAAAGTAAATAAGTTGCCCTATAGGCATACCTGCATAAATTCTTACTTTTTGAGTTACAGATATTTCGAGCGTCCATGTATTACAAAAGCCAACATCGCCTTTGCCCGCTGTAGCGTGAATATCTATACCGAGCCGCCCGACGCTTGATTTGCCTTCTAAAAAGGGTACATGCGCATGAGTTTCGGTGTACTCGCGGGTTACACCCAAATATAATGTATTAGGCTGTAAAACAAAACCTTCATCAGGGATTTCGAATACATTGATTTTGTTGTGGCTACGTGCATCGAGGATTTCATTTTCATAAGTAGCCAAATATTTGCCCAAGTGCACATCATAAGAATTAGTGCCTAATGCCTGAGGCGAAAAAGGTTCTATCAAAATATTACCCTGCTCTATAGCTTTGAGAATTTCAGAATCCGATAAAATCATTTTATTTTATATCTTTTTGTAAGTACAGTAAAGGTTACGAGGTTTGATTTAAGGCAGTAGGGACTGCATAAAAAGTACTTGAGCATAGCGCTATAAAATATTATTTTGTGTGCCGTGTTTGGTGTCCTCACCAAACACTTAAAAGCTACTGCTGCTGTCTATTCTCAAAAATCCAAAGGTTATCTTGCATAATTCGCTCTTGATATAGCGGTGCAACACGCATTTTGGGTGCAGCAATGCCTTCTGAAAAGAGTACAGGTGCTATAAAAACACGTGCTTCCTGCCAAAGGTTCGCTGCAATAAACTCTTCAAGAAGCTTGGCACCTCCCTCTATAATAAGCGAATGTATGTTTTTTTTGTGTAAATCCGATAATAATTCAGGAAGAAAATTTTCAGAAGATAATTGCACAAAGGAAACTTTTTCTCGATCTTCGGCTGCGCGGGTCGTATAGCAAACCGTAGGTACGCTACCATCAAAAATTGCCAGAGAGCTTTGCAACCTCAAATTTCTATCAATGCACACACGAAGTGGATTTTTACCATACCAATCCCTTACCGTGAGTTGTGGATTATCGTAATAAGCTGTATTAGTACCGACCAGCACTGCATCTTCTTCGCTACGCCAGCGGTGTACGAGCCTACGTGAAAACTTATCACTTATCCATTTAGAGCTATAATCTTGACGTGCAATAAAACCATCTTGAGTTTGTGCCCATTTCAAAATTACAAAAGGCTCTGCCTTTTGCATTGCATGAAAAAAACGACGATTTTGATAGCGTGCTTCTTCTTCCAAAACACCCACTTCGACATCAATGCCAGCCTCTTTGAGCTTTTTGATACCACTACCCGATACCTTGGGGTTAGGGTCTTGGCAGGCTACAACCACACGACTGGGTTTATAACGTATCAATAAATCCGCACAAGGGGGAGTTTTACCATAATGCGAGCAAGGTTCTAAGCTCACAAAAACGGTCGCACCCTCAATCAAGGTCTTATCCTTAATAGCTTCAATGGCATTTACCTCAGCGTGTGCCTTTCCATATTGCCGATGCCAACCCTCGCCAATAATTTCTTGATTCTTGACAATGACTGCACCTACCAAAGGATTAGGACTTACGCTGCCCAAACCCCGTTCGGCAAGCTCGAGCGCACGCTGCATAAAATCTGTATCTGATGTAAAATTTCTTTGCATAGCCTACAAATTTAAGCGAAAAATTGTGAAGCTCAAGCCTTTCATTCTAAGTAAAATTGAACACTTATAACAAACACCTCATAAATAGCAACTTACAAATAAAAAAAAATAATCAAACAATCATAAATTTAAACCCAACCATAGCCTAAAGCTTGATTACCATTTAAAGCTAACAAATATCGTTGCTCTAAATGGTAATCCTGAACGAAGCAGTTTTTTTGCCCTAAACTATCAGCAATCCCTTGACTTAACCTAAGATACTCTCGTCTTGAGGTTGAACAAAAGTAATCTTGTGGGGAGAGTTATTGATAGCATCAGTAAAACGCGCATCTACATTGATTTTAATGCGGTCACCATTTTTTCTTTGCACCTCCCAAGTGCGCGATATTTCTTTTTTGGCTTCAATAAACTGATCGTGCAAATAGCCCAAAAAGTCTTTGTTTTCCGTAGGCACAACTTTAAGAAAAGATTCGCCTACCAACTCCTCACGCGCATAGCCATAGACTTTCGTATAGTTGTCGTTTACCGCTACAAAAAAACCTTTTTCGTTGGTAATACAAATCCCATACTCAGATCCGTTGATAATCTCCTGAAGTTTTTCTGGCGACTCTTCGATGAAGTCTTTGATTTGTTTAGTTTTTAATAAATTTACCATAGTTGCAGTTAGTTATACAATGTACACTTATACATATAAAAAAATAAATTGCAATAAGTGTTATCACGTTTATTTTGCATCTGTAAGCTCCAAAGAGTCGGGTGTATTGCAAAATTACGTAATTTGTGTTTGGTAAGGATAGCAAACACAAACTTCAGCACTCACATTTCTGTCAGAAATCTTAGTGCTAAACTTATCCCTGCGTAAATATGCATTGCACCCAAACAGTCTAATAATAGGTAGTGTATAACAAGTAATGCTTAGAACTAACAGTTCTTTGAGAACTGTTAGTTTTGAAAGACTTTGAGCATTACATCTTTAAGACTACCTAATAATAAAGCCCCCCTCCCCCTTGCTATATTTTTTTACTCTCTGAATTTGATAAGCAAGGTGCTTTTGTAGGCTTTAGCAACAAGATGTTATTGCTAATATCGCAACGTGATAATTTCTATTACAGCAGTAAATATATAAAAACATTTTCGCTATACAAAAGATTTACGTCCTTTTTTATGCGTGAAACTCGCAGGCTAAGTGCATAGCTATGTATGTTTTAGATGTTTTTTTTGATAAAAAAGCCACCCAATTTTTTGATGACAATAAAAAAAAATAGGTTTTAAGTTTACTTTTTTACACTTTTTTGCGTCTTCATAATAAGTCATTAGAAATAACGTTGCTTTGAGAAATGTTATTTCTGGATAGAGAATGATTAGTAGTATGATAAAATATGACAAAATACTTTGATACTGACAAAAAAATAAGTAGCTTTCGATTTCAAAATAAAGACAAAAAATCATACCACTATACATTTTTTGCATAGCTTTGGGTTTGCAAACCCCAAGCTATGCAAAAATGGGCTTAAAAATAACATTTCTTTGAGAAATGTTATTTCTGGCTAGCGATTCATTGCTTACGGCTGAAATGCTAATTTTTACATTTTATAAATCTGACCCGAAGAACTTATAAACGCTTTTGATATGAGAAAATTTTTAACTTTTGTAGCTTTTTTCTGTATAGGAAGTCTATTTCAAAACCTTGCTGCCCAGCAAGATGCTCAATTTACACAGTATATGTTCAATAAACTCTATTTTAACCCCGCCGTAGCAGGGCACGACAGAGATTATATTGAAGGCAATCTGTTTCACCGCTCACAATGGGCGGGCTACTCAGGCACTTTCGACCCCGGCAACCCACCCGCTACGCAGGTATTGAGCCTCTCAGCACCCATTCGCAGCCTTAATAGTGGCATTGGTTTGCACGTTGTAAATGACAGAATAGGACCTATGAACAGCGTAGAAGTCATGCTCTCTTATGCCTATCACTACCAAATTGATGATGACAAACGACTCTCTTTTGGACTACGTGGCGGAATTTATAACCAAAGCATTGACTTTTCATTATTTAGATTTAGAGACGAAAACGACCCTTTATTGCCTTTCTCAGGGCGCGAAAGCCAAATCAAACCCGATGTAGCTGCTGGTATATATTTTTCAACACCGCAGTATTTTATAGGCTTATCGGCTAACCACCTCGCACCTACAGAGTTCAATTATGTTACAGAAATCAATATCACATCGCTTAAAACACACCTTTATCTTATGGGCGGTGGGTTTATTGATGTTTCTGATGATATTTTGTTCTCACCATCAGCACTCATTAAAACCGAATTTAATACCCTTTCTTACGAAGCTACAGCTCTTTTTACCTACCAAGAACAGTATTTTGGTGGAGTAGCAGCACGTGCTTCTAATGCTTTTGACGACCTAAGTATTATCCTCGGCGCATTTCTTACCGAAAGCAAACGACTGCGTATTGCCTATGCTATGGACATCGTATTTAGCGGAAGACCAGTGAAGCAACCCACTTCACACGAAATTTCATTAGGCTATAGCATTTTCGCACCGCGCGCAAAAGTAAAACCTCCGATGCGAACGCCCAGATTTAGATTCTAATCATTTCATAGAAATAATATTGCACAGAATAACTGAATGCTATTCTACTAGCAGGCAAGACAAATTTGCTAAATTAGCCCAGCAATAACATTTCTGTCAGAAATGTTATTGCTATAATTGAATAGAGGCCAGTTATCTGTAAAATTACTTTCATTAAAATACCGAATAATGATACACTTACAACTCCCTACAGACCCCCAATGGGTCGCTCTTGTCAATAGCCAAGAAGAGCACGAAATACTCACTGACCACGCTTATTGCGAACAAAAAGCCGCATCTTCTTGCATGTCCTTAATCGTACAGTATCCTGAATATAGCGAACTTGTAGATATGCTTACGCCTGTTGTAGCAGAAGAATGGAGTCATTTTGAAAGCGTACTGGCACATTTGCGCAAAAGAGGGCATCAGCTCGGAAGGCAACGCAAAGACCGTTATGCCGTTGAACTCAATAAACTCGTGCGCAAAAACCTGCCAAGAGAAAAACGTCTTTTAGACCAACTTTTAGTAAATGCACTCATAGAAGCACGAAGTTGCGAACGATTCAAACTCCTTGCTAAAGAAATGAAAGACGAGGAATTGAGAAGATTCTACCACGAACTTATGGTCTCCGAAGCACGTCATTATGTCAATTTTATCCGAATGGCAAGGCTCTATTTTGATAACAACGAAGTCGATACCAGATGGAATCAAATGCTCGAAGCTGAAGCCGAAATTATCGGTGCACTCGAGCTACGTGGTGATAGAATACACTAAAATCACATAGCTACCCTACTAAGATTAGGAGAGGCAGGGGGCGGTTGAATAATATAACCGCAAGGTTGCCAGTGGTTTTGTCTCTTTACTCTAAATACAAAAAAAATGTCTATACAGCTCGTCAAAACATATCAAAGAGAGATTGCCCAAGTCAAAGACTTAGGTGCAACCAACGAAATGGCACTCAAACGCCCTTTTGCCAACTTGCTATATGCCTACTGCCAAAAGAAAAACCTTACTTTGGTAGAAGAAATTTCTATGAAATCCGCACTCGGAAACACCATCAGACCCGACGGCACAGTCAAAGGTATCAATAGGCTCGACTGGGGATACTGGGAAGCCAAAGACGAAGCCGACGAGCTCGAGGACGAAGTCAAAAAGAAATTTGCCAAGGGATACCCCAAAGACAACATCATTTTTGAGGATACCGAAACTGCCGTTTTATATCAAAATGGAATCCCCGTGTACACTGCCAAAATGCAGGATAAGCCCGAAATTCTCGATAAACTACTCACCATGTTTATCAGTTTTGAGCGTCCAGAATATAGGGCTTTTAGGGAAGCTATCGAGAGCTTTAAAGACGATGTGCCCAGCATTATCAAAGCCTTGCGCAAACTCATGGACGAAGAGGCTAAGAAAAATCAACAATTTGTAATCGCAAGAAATAATTTCCTTCAAATCTGCCAAGACGCTATCAACCCCGATATTACAAAAGCCGATATCAGGGAAATGATTGTACAGCATATCCTCACAGAAGATATTTTTACAACCATTTTCGAAGAAGCAGATTTTCACCGATACAACAACATCGCTACCGAACTCGAAACCGTCATTGCTACCTTTTTCAATAAAGAGGTCAAAAAGAATTTTTTCAATAAGGTCAGAGGATACTACCAAGTCATCAAAACCGTAGCCTCTAAGATTGATGACACACGAGAAAAACAAACTTTTCTCAAAGTCATTTATGAAGATTTTTATAAAGCCTACAATCCCAAAGGTGCAGACAAACTCGGCATCGTTTATACGCCCAACGAAATCGTGCGCTTTATGATTGAAAGCACAGACTATCTGCTATACGAACATTTTGGCAAAGAACTCTTGAGCAAAGATGTAGAAATCCTCGACCCCGCCACAGGCACAGGTACGTTTATTACGGATTTAATCGATTACTTTCCGAGCTCAAAAAAGGAGCAAATCAAATACAAATACGAAAACGAAATCCACGCCAACGAAGTCAGCATTTTGCCCTACTACATCGCCAACCTCAACATCGAGTTTGCCTACCAACAAAAAATGGGCACATACAAAAGTTTTGAAAATATCGTGTTCGTCGATACCCTCGATAATATGGGCTTTAATTACGAAGGCAAACAAGGCGATATGTTTACTTCTATTTCTACCGAAAATTTGGATAGAATCAAAAAGCAAAATAGAAAGAAAATTTCCGTCATCATCGGCAATCCGCCCTATAATGCCAACCAACAAAACGAAAACGACAACAACAAAAACCGCGAATATCCCGAAATAGACAAGCGCATCAAAGAAACCTACATCAAAGAAAGTACTGCCCAAAAAAGCAAGGTTTATGATATGTATTCAAGGTTTTTTCGTTGGGCAATGGATAGAATTGACAAAAATGGCGTAATTGCCTTCATAACTAATCGCAGTTTTATTGAATCCAGAACTTTTGATGGTTTTAGGAAATGTGTCAAACAAGATTTTGACCATATTTATATCATTGATACGCAATCTGATGTAAGGGCAAACCCCAAAATTGCAGGCACAACGCACAATGTTTTTGGCATACAAACAGGCGTAGCGATTATGTTTTTGGTGAAAAATTCAACACAACAAAGTAAATGTAGAATTGATTATTTTACTTTGACTGATGAGATGAAAAAAGAGGATAAGCTCGACTGGCTCAGAAGCGCCAAAATTCAAAATATCCCTTTCAAGCTCGTTACACCCGACAAGAATCATAACTGGCTGAACCTCACAGATAACGATTTTGAGGAGTTGATTCCTGTAATTGATAAAAAAGAAAAAAATACCATTTTCGAATTTTCTTCCTTAGGTGTAAATACGGCTCGTGATGAATGGGTATATGGCTTTGATAAAAAAGACTTGCAAAATAAAGCTAAGTTTTTTATCGACTTCTTTTTGCAAGAAAAAGAGCGTTGAAAAAGCTCTGATAAAAGCAGAAAATTAGAGGATTTTTTACGCCGAGATATTAAGTTTTCGGACAGCTTGAAACAGCATTTATTTAGGTTTGCAGAGCTTGAAGAAACTTTGTCGTATTTACAAAGCCTCCCACCCAATGGTAAAAGAGAAAAAATTCGTAAACTCAAAGAAAAACTCAATAAATACTCAAAGTGGAAATACAAGAAAAATAATATTATTCAAGCAAATTATCGACCTTTTTTCAAGCAGTTTTATTATGCCGATACGATTTTGAGTGATAGACTCACCCAAAATCATTATGATATTTTTGGAACGGATTTAGAACGAGAAAATAAATTAGTAGGCTTTGTGGCAGGTACAAGGCTTGATTTTGCCACCTACATTACTAATTTAATTCCTAATCTTGCCACATTTTCGCTTGACCCAGCCCGCTGGCTTCCCCTCTACCGCTACACTTCCGAAGGCGAGCGGATAGACAATATTACGGATTGGGCATTGGATTTATTTCGGGCGCATTACGAGGAGGTGGGAATCCAGCGTTTGGATATTTTTCATTATGTGTATGGGGTTTTGCACAATCCTGCGTATCGCCAAAAATATGAGCAGAATTTGAAACGAGATTTTCCGCGCATACCGCTGTATGAAAATTTTTGGTTTTGGGTAGAGGCGGGCAAAAAGTTAATGGATTTGCATTTGCATTATGAAGAGATTGCGCCTTTTGCGCTGGAGCGGCAAGAGAGCGAACTCAAAAGAGGTACAATCAATAAGCCCAGACTCAAAGCCGATAAAGACAAAGGCATCATCTACCTCGACCAGACGACAAGTCTGCACGGCGTGCCAGCTACGGCTTGGGACTACAAACTCGGCAATCGCTCGGCATTAGAATGAATTTTAGACCAATACAAAGAAAAAAAGCCCCGCGATGCGACCATTGCAGAGCATTTTAATACTTACCGCTTTGCCGATTATAAAGAAGAGGTGATTTTGCTTTTGCAAAAAGTATGTGAAGTTTCGGTGCGCACCATGGATATTATCCGTGAAATGGAAGCAACCTCGGTAGCGGCAGAAGACCCTCCCGATGGTTTGTAATAAAATCTTTGAATCCCACGAATCCTGATTCTGACAATTATCAAACCTCGGTAGTGGTCGAAGACCCTCCCGATGGTTTGATAATTAGGAACTAATCATTTAAACAGCATTGTTTATGGGTTCAATGTCATTATCCATCAAGAACTAACAGTTTTCGAAAAACTGTTAGTTCTGAAACCTCGGTAGCGGTCGAAGACCCTCCCGACGGTTTGATAACCAAACTTAACAAATCATGAGTCAAGTCATTACGATTACGAAATTATCAGATTTAGACCTTTCGGCAACTTATAGCTATGCCGATTATTTGCAATGGAAATTCGAAGAACGCATCGAACTCATTAAGGGCAAAATTTTTAAAATGGCTGCGCCGAGTACAAAACATCAACGTATATCGAGTAGGCTTCATATAAACATGGGATTGTTTTTTCAAAAAACACCTTGTGAGTTTTTTTCTGCCCCCTTTGATGTGCGTTTATTAGATAAAGCAAAGTCGCAAAAAGCAAATAGAGAGGTCTATACCGTCGTGCAGCCCGATTTGTGTGTCATTTGCGATAAAAATAAAATTGACCGAAGGGGTGCTATTGGCGCACCTGATTTGATTGTAGAAATCCTCTCG